>NZ_BBPH01000017.1 GCF_000787695.1 Paracoccus sp. PAMC 22219
GCGCGGCTGTCTGTTGGATCAGCGATCGCGGTGCCCGCGATCACCACTGTTTCTCGAAAAGCAACGTCTCGGCGACCAGGCGGGATCGACGCAAAGACCTCGCTAGTTGCCTGTTCCGCTCCGGTCAGGGTGAGCATACTCGATCAGATCCCAACGATTTCCCCACGGGTCCCTCCAGACGACGACACGCCCGTACGGTTCATCGCGCGGTGGCGTCTCGAACTCAACGCCTGCTGCTCGAAGCCGCTGATAGTCAGCTGCGAAATCTTCGGTCTCCAGAAAAAGCCAGACACGTCCACCGCCTTGCTCTCCGACAGACCTGGACTGTCGGTCTTCGGCAGCGCGGGCGAGCAAAATTTCGGTTTCTGCGCCCGGGGGTGCGATCCGCACCCATCGTTTGCCGTTTCCAAGATCGGTATCCTCCCGGCACTCGAAGCCGATGCGACAGAAGAAATCGAGGGCTGTATCGTAGTCCGGGACCAGCAATGAAAAATGGGCGATGCGGGCGGGCATGAATGGAGCTCACGACAGGATGACGAAAGATCGATCTTGAAGCACAGTTTCGCCTGGCTTGCACCGTTCCGGAATTCTCGAAGACAGCTTTTTCCCGCAGAGCGAGCGTCGCTCCCCGTCCAACCTCCGGCAGCTGACTAGGCGCAATTTCGGCTTCATGAGCCGCCAAACCCCGGTGCCAGTGATCGCGCCGGGGTTGGGCTTTGGTGGATCAGCGTGAGATGCCGAGATGATCCATGATCGCGTTCAGCTTCCGCTCAATTTTTACGAGACGGATCTCTGTTGCTGATGGTTCATCGACTTGCAGGAATGCGTGGCCAGGGTTGGACTGAGGCTGTTCCGCTATTCGTGCAGTCTGGTCAGCGGCACTCGCAGCCTCGGTTTTCTTGAGTTTCTTCTCTGTAGGCTGTCCATCGAGAGCAAGCTTTGAAGCATCTGCCATGTGGTCGTCTTTCTTATTGCTTAGCCAAAATCATCATGAGGCGGATGTCGGTGCCGGTCAAATCAGCTGAACGGTTCGCAGGGGTGTGGCAGTTGCAGGAAATGACCGATGTCTACCGGACTTTCATTCCTGCCCCCGCGCCGCTGGACGCTTGGTTCCTGTGTCACGCAGCTGTCAGTATGGCACTGCCAAGTGTGCTAGATAGAGCGTGGTTCCCTTGGTAAGGTAGACCATGTGCGACACCCGTCAGATCCCTGATCCGTTTCCTCTCGATTTCGACATCGAGGATGACCCCTGCCTGGTTTGCAAAGGCAAGCTGGCTGCGGATTGGATCTGCCTGGAATGCGGTGCCGACCATTTTGAGGCTAAGATGGATCGCTATTGGCATGGCTGCGGCCGCTAAATTTATACGGCGTACGGATCCAATAATATTGGCATCACGGGCTTTTGATCTAAAATAGTCTTGAGCCTCAGCCGAGAGAACAGGGACACGAGTCGCTTCACCAAGTCGAGCTAGCCATTCTTCATGTTGTTGCTGGTGGTTACCAAGAAGCGCAGTAAAACGACCACGAACGCCATCTCTAAAGGTCCCACGTCGTATTATTACCTCGTCTGCAGTGATAACTTCACCATCACAATTTAGTTGGTAGGTAGGCCCGTCAGGCTCAGCAACAAAGCCATTAACTCTCTCTACCGACTCACAAGCCAAGTGCTGAAAGTCGTGCCCTTCAGTTGTTAGACACGCTCTAATTGTAGTAAACGCTGCAAGGCGGTTGAGAATTGCAGAGCCCAAAGAGAATACTGATTCGTCCTTTGTCTGCAAAGTAAGTCGAACACCAGGGCGAAGCTGGCGACTGATACGCGCCACGAGGCCGCTGCCCTCAATAAGTGGCGTAATGCGGGCATTGTATGAATTAAACAGGTCGAAAGGTTCAGCTCTTTCCTTTGCCTGGCGCGCATCATTCTCAATGCTGAGCAGCTCAATTTCTAACTCTCTTCGGCCTGGGCTAGTCGTAATTTCTTGAATCAGCATCGCGTGATCAAAGTTTGCGAAAGCAGATGCGACAAAGTCAATTAAGCCGCCGTCCCCGCTGCCACTAATGAAAAAGTGTGGCTGAGGGCGACCACGAAACTCTGCTCCCGGCACTCCAGCGTTGTCCCAATAGCTCTTGTCGCCAATGCCTACAACAGTTTCGGTTGCTTCAAGGCCAAAACCGAATGCCAAGATGACAATCCTAAACGTTTCATGGCCCTCTTCTTCAGCAGCAATATCTAATACATTAAGAGTGTAATCACCATCGTTGGTTTTATTGATAGAGTTAACCCTATGGCGTTTTTTTTTGAACCAGGTTCTCAGCTCTCCCACAAATTTCTTCAAATTGTCGCACCACTTCACTGCGAACTTCCGTGGACGCTCCAGCATCCCAACCTAGGATTGGTAAGTCAGCCACAGGATCATCAGAGTTGCTCTGTGGCCAGTTATAGAGGTGGGGATCCAGCTTGCGGCGATCAGTACCCATTTGAAGCTTGAGTAGGTCGCTGGCGGCTTCAAATATGACCACCTCACCATTACAAGCGAGCGCTGCAGCGGCAGCTGCAGCTGTGCCCGCGGCTCCCCCTCCAACCACGGCAATACGCGGATTGTTTCGTAGGTGTTCTTGCTCTGCTAAGGCGTGGATCAGCGCTATTGCTCGCACCTGCTGGGAATAGAAAGTAATTCTATCGTCATAACAACCTAGAACATATAGGCCATTGTGTCCCCTTACAGAAGCACCATCGATTACGTTGATTGGACTGAGCGGCGTATTAACCATTGAGAGCCACACGACGAAATATGCGTTTTCTTGCCAAAATGGCGCTCATTCCCTAAACTTCCTCAATGTCACCAAAATCAATCTTTTCGCCCGATCATCATTGGGCGTCTTAAATTTTACAACTATAAAGCTTAGTTACTCGATCAGGTTTGCTCAAGCCATTCTTTTCGAAAAAGTAATGGCCGAAAGGTCCAACTTCCTTAGACGCGAAGGCGTCTTGAACTTTGGCTCCGCAGCGCCTTCGCGAAGGTACTTTTTGATAGTGTTTAAAGACAGCCCCGTGCGGCGCACGACGGCAGGTTCGTCCGCTGAACGACGTCTCAGCCGACAAAATGCTGCGCGATGCACGAACGTCCGGTCTGATGAAGCTTCAGCGGGGTGGAGGTGAACGCGACGAACGGCAGCTAAGGGCCAAGGCTGTGTGAAAACTCGACCAAGCGCGGGTGAAACTGGAACGACGTTCTCGCAAAGGCACGGGGGCGAGAATTTCTTCTGATTCTGTCCGCCTTAGGCGGAATCACGAGGAAATCGTTCTCCGCAGATTGCCGGATTTGGAGTTTTCACACAGCCTCGGCTGAGGTGTGTGAAAACTCAGATTTCGAGAACCCTGAAAGAACAAGTTCCTTGGCGAATCGGTTTCTGAAGGCTCGCATCGGAACGATGCCTCGCAATTATGCTTGCCGGAGAGTGTTGTTCCCGGGATGACTGTGTTCGACCCAGTTTTCACACACCCTCGGCCAAAATTGTCAGCCGATGTAAGAGTTTGCTCGCTGTCGCGCGGACTGGCCTTTTCCTGCAAAGCTGCGATGCGCTTTGCCTCATCTCTGCTTGATCTGCTTCCGTATTCGGAGGCGTCTGATCGCTCCTTCCCATATCCCTGACCTCGGGATTGACGCGGGGAGGATAGCAGATGGCTGTCTCAGATAATCACTGCGGTACGAGGCGCGAGCTACGAACCCTTCCAGATTACGACAGCCTTGCTGCCGCAAAGGAAGAATAGTGGCCACTTGAGGAAGACTTCAGTGGCAATCCACAATCGGGGAAATGGTCGGAGCGAGAGGATTCGAACCTCCGACCCCCTGCTCCCGAAGCAGGTGCGCTACCAGGCTGCGCTACGCTCCGACCGTAGGACGGGCAGGTAGCGCGACGGTCCGGCGATTGCAAGCCCCCTTTAGCGGCGGGGCGCCCACAATCTTTGCAGGATCGTCGATTTCGGCGCGGTCACCGTCTCGGTGCGCAGGCGGGCGCTGGTGGCGGGGCGGTTGGCGCTGACGCCGCGGCTCTCGCGCCAGACGATGTAGATCCCCGATGCGATGATCACCCCCGCGCCCAGCAGGGTGGCGGGGTCGACGCCCTCTCCAAACAGGAACCAGCCATAGCCGGTGGCCCACAGGATCTGGGAATACTGCATGGGCGCCACGATCGCGGCCTCTCCGGTACGATAGGCCATGATGACCAGGAACCCGCCCATCAGCCCCAGCCCCGCGATGATGCCGGTCATGGCCAGATGCACCAGCTCCATCGGCTGATACGCGACCGACAGGGCCGCCCCGGTGGCAAAGAAATTGCCCAGCATCGGCCACATCATCAGGACCATCGGCCGTTCGGCCCGGCCAAGGCGGCGGATGATCACCGCGGCCAGCGCGCTGGCCACGGCGCCCGCCATCGCGGCCATGTGGCCCAGCTGGATCTCCTGCCCGCCGGGGCGCAGCACGATCAGCACGCCGGTCAGGCCGACGATCACCGCGGCCCAGCGGTGCCAGCCGACCTTTTCCCCCAGCAGCGGGATCGACAGGATGGTGATCAGCAGGGGCGTCGTGAACAGGATCGCATAGACCTGCGTCAGCGGCAGGGTCGAGAAGGCATAGAACCCCGCCATCCCGGCCACCACCGCGCACAGCGTGCGCAGGATGACCCAGCCCGGATTGGCGGGGCGCAGCGTGCCGGGCTGCGGGTCGCGCATCAGCACGATGCTGACCAGCGGAAACGACAGCAGGGACGCAAAGAACAGGATCTGCATCGCCGGATAGATCGCACCCAGCGACTTGATCACCACGTCATGCGTGGCATAGAGGCCCATCGCCGCAAGCTGCAGCAACGCGCCCCTGACATTGGCGGTCAGCGCCAATCAGGCCTCCAGCGCGGCGATGATGGCATCGCCCATCTGCGACGTGCTGACCGGCGTGCCCCCCTCGGGGCCCATCAGGTCGGCGGTGCGGACGCCATCGGCCAGCACGCGTTCGACCGCGGCCTCCAGCGCGTCGGCGGCAGCACCCTCTCCGAAGGAATAGCGCAGGGCCATCGCAAAGCTCAGGATGCAGGCGATGGGGTTGGCCAGCGCCTTGCCGGCGATGTCGGGCGCGGACCCGTGCACGGGCTCGTACAGCGCCTTGGGGCGGCCGTTCGGCATCGGCTTGCCCAAGCTGGCCGATGGCAGCATGCCCAGCGACCCGGTCAGCATCGCCGCCGCATCCGACAGGATGTCGCCGAACAGGTTGTCGGTAACGATCACGTCGAACTGGCGCGGCGCACGCACCAGCTGCATCGCGCCGTTGTCGGCATACATGTGCGACAGGGTCACGTCGGGATATTCGTTGTCATGCACCCATTGCACTTCCTCGCGCCACAGGATGCCCGATTCCATCACGTTGGCCTTTTCCATCGAACAGACCTTGTTGCCGCGGGCGCGGGCCAGCTCGAATGCGGCGCGGGCGACGCGGCGGATCTCTCCGCTGGTGTAACGCTGGGTGTTGATGCCGACGCGGCCACCCTCGTTGTCGGGGTTGTTGTCGTCGGAATGGATGCCGCGCGGCTCGCCGAAATAGACGCCGCTGGTCAGCTCGCGCACGATCAGGATGTCCAGGCCCGCCACCACCTCGCGCTTGAGCGACGAGAAATCGGCCAGCGCGTCGAAACACTGCGCCGGGCGCAGGTTGGCGAACAGGTCCATCTCCTTGCGCAGGCGCAGCAGCCCGCGTTCGGGTTTGACGCTGAAATCCAGCACGTCGTATTTCGGGCCGCCGACCGCGCCCAGCAGGACCGCGTCCACCGCCTGGGCCTTGGCCATCGTCTCATCCGCCAGCGGCACGCCATGCGCGTCATAGGCCGCGCCGCCCACCAGGTCGTGGGTCACGTCGAACGCCATGCCGCGGTTCGCCTGGAACCAGTCGATGACCTTGACCACCTCGGCCATGACTTCGGGGCCGATCCCGTCGCCGGGCAGGATGAGAAGCGAATAGCGGTCGGACATGATCCCTCCTTCAGGTGCCTGCCGCGACAGCGCAGGCTGCGGTTTCGGGTTAGACGCCGCCCGCCCTAGGGTCAAGCGCGGGGACGGGCCCCGCCCCTGCTCACGACAGTTTGCCTTGCACCCCGGGGCGCGCTGGCCGACCCTGCCCGCCGACCGTGACTGCGCACGAGGAACCCGATGACACGCTGGACTGTCCTGATGATCGCCGCCGCGACGGCACTGACGCAACCTGCCTTGGCGCAGACCTCGGACGGGGTGCCGGGCGACCGGGTCGTGGTGCCGCTGC
>NZ_BBPH01000016.1 GCF_000787695.1 Paracoccus sp. PAMC 22219
CAAGGTTGGGGAGCAGCGCAATCTGTTACACGCCATGGAAAAAGATGCCGATCATGCTTCGGTTGTGCGTGTCACCAAATGGTCCAGGGACTTGCGCAATCCTGTGCGGGCGCGATGCAGCAACACACGTAAGTTGCCAGGGGTGATCTCCAGCATGTCGCAGATTGCGTCGCTGGTCAGATCCTTGTGGCTCCACAAGATCAATACCGCCCGCTGCGCTTCGGGCAGGGTGTCGATGGCTGTGTTGACATGACTGAGCATGTCCCGACCTTCGATGATCCTTCGTGCATCAACGTTGTCCCAAAGGTCTGGAAGCCGGCTCCAGCGCCCGTGACCATCAAAGGCCGCGCCAAAACCGCGGTCGTCCCCGAATTCGTCGAATGACACACTGCGGCCGTCGCGCTTTGCACGGCTGCGTGCCGTGTTCAGGGCGATCGCGAAAAGCCAGCTGGCCAATGAGGATCGACCCTCGAACTGTGATGCTCCTTTCAGCACGGCGACCCAACTGTCCTGAACAATCTCCTCTGCTGTGGCCCGGTTGCGAACGATACCAGTGCATACACGCAGCAGCGTCGGAGTATGCCGGCGATAAATCGGGGCAGAGACATGGGCGTCGCTATGAACGAGAGCCGCCACAAGGTCTGTATCATCATGCTCTTGCACCATCCGGTCATCCTTTGTAGTTTCAGAACGTATGTTCTGAACATTTTGCCCGCAGGCAATCACATGAAAAGATTAATACTCTGAGCGTCTTGGAAGGGCTGAAGACAATTGTCAGCGTTCACGCCAACGCGATAGGTGTGCATTGATCGACGATGCAACATTCCGACCGGAGATCATAAAGAAGCATAGAAATGGCGATGATGAATGGCCCGATGGGCGGTATGATGATGCTAGGCTGCGGGATCTTGGCAGTGTTTGTTCTTGCGATCCTGGTCTTTGGAGTTGCCTTTCTTCTCAAGTACCTGAGAATCCCGGGATGAGATGGCAGACAGCTCTCACGACATATTTGCGGCAAGTTGAGACCGTATCTTTTGGATGTCAGTTGAAAATCCTGGATGCATCGCAAGAAGGCTGCCCGTTGTCTGTGCTGTCGAAAGCTGACCATGGCATCGAAGACATGACCTAAATCCGCTTCTGGTTTCCCTTTTGTCGTATCCCTTGGGCGCTTCTGAACAATGTTCGGCAAGAAGTCTCAAATAATGGGAAGCCGATACTTAGCCTCGCCACGGGAGGGCTGATGAACCGCTGCGCCGGAGCACCACTTCCGCGAGGACGGATAAGGCAAACAAGAGGAGTGTGGACAAAACAGAGACTGCCGCGGCGGCGGTCGAGTTGCCTTCGTATTGCAGTGAAAAGACCATCACGCCGATCGTCTCGTGCCCTGAAGACCAGAGGAGGGCGGACAGATTCAGCTCGTTCATCGCCGTCATCAGGATCAGCACCGCCCCTGCGGTGGCCGCTGGCGTGACCGAAGGCACAAAAATTCGTGCTATTCGCCGCCCCAAACCGATACCTGCGATGCGGGCGGCCTCGTCCAGTCCCGGATCCCCGTTCTGGGCTGCAGCCACGACCGGGCGGAGCGCCAAGGGAAGAAACCGCGCCAGATAAGAGATCAGGATGATTGCCGACGTGCCGTAGAGCGAAATGCCGATCAGGGGTAGCGGTGGCAGAAAGGCCAGAATCATTGCCAACGCAACGACCGTGCCGGGCACGACCCAAGGCACCTCGGCAGACAAGTCCAACAGGGTGGCGGCCGGGCTGGGCCGGCGCGTCAGCAGATAGGCCAGCGGCAGCGCCACGCCGACGCAGATCACTGCCGCCAGACCTGATAGGGTCAATGAGTTCAAGAACGCGCGGATTACAGCCGGGTTGGACCAGACCCGAGCATATTGGTCCAGACTGGCCACCTGCATTGAGAACGGCACACCGATCGCCGGGGTCAGAGAGGTCAGAGTCAATGCAGCCAGCGGCAGCAGCGCGATGACAAGGACCACGACCCAGAGCGCCACCTGCGCCCATAGCGGCGCCCGATGCGCAGGGGTAAAGGCCCGCCCCCCTTCGACGCGCAGGGTCAGGCGGCGCAGGGCAAGATGGCGCAGCAACAGTGCCACCCCTGCCAACGTGGTGAGGATCAGTGCCAGCACCGCGACCTGCCCTGCGACCGAAGGGCCAAAGCCGTTCAGCTGCTGATAGATCAATGTGGTCAGCATCGGCACCCGCCCCGGAATGCCCAGAAGTGCCGGGATGCCGAAGTTGCCGACAGCCGCGGTAAAGGCCAGCAACGCACCCGCCAGCGCCGAGGGATAGGTGAGCGGCAGAATGATCCGCATCAGCACCCGTCGGGGTGGGATGGCTGCAATGCGCGCAGCCTCGATCAGATCGGCGGGCACGGATTTCAGGCTGGCGCGAATGGCAATGAAGACGAGCGGCATATGCTCGATCCCCATGATCAGCGCGATACCGCTTCGGGAATAAAGAGGATTGCCCTGACCTTGCGCAGGCGCCATCCCTAGGGCTCGCAGGATCGGAGAGCCCGAGCCCATCAGTTCAATCCAGGACAGGGCCAGCGTCTGCGAAGGGATAATCAGCGGCATCAGGATCAGAAAGGACAAGACCGCCCGAAACCGCATCCGCATCAGCCCCACGGCCAGCGCCAGTGCACCGCCCAATACGACCGAGATCGCGACGGAGGCGAGCGACAAGGTCAGCGTGTTCATGAACGCCCGCCCCGTTGCCCGCGCGGCCAGCGTGTCGCGCAGAACACCCAAAGGCGCCCCATCATCGCCGGGACGAAAGGCCGTCGCCAACACCTGACCCATGGGCCAGAGCGTGATCGATGCTACATAGAGACACAGAAGGATGGCCAGTAGACGCTCGCCATCCCCCGTACGCCGGTCGCCCAGCAGGTGCAGGTCAGCCGCCATAGAGGTCCGAGAACTTCATCTTGACGGCCTCTCCGTCGGACAGCAGGCGGGCATTGTCGGCACCGATCAGCGTCAGGCTGGCCGGGTCGGGATAGCCCTCGGGCGCCGCCATGCCGTCGCGCAGCGGGAAATAGCCTTGGGCGACCGATTGGGCCTGTGCGGCCTCGGACAATTGCCAATCCACGAAGGCACGGGCGGCATCGGCGTTGTCAGTGCCCGCCATGATCGCCACAGGCTGGGTCACCGCCGTCACGCCCTCGGACGGAAACACGAAATCGACCGGGGAGCCCTGCGCCTTGGCGTTCATCGCCATGTATTCGACCAACACGCCATATGCCTTTTCGCCCCGCGCGACGGCCTCCAGCACGGTGCCGTTGCCTTGGCCTGCAACGGCGCCATTGTCCGACAGTGTTTCAAAATAGGTCCAGTCGAATTCAGGCTGCTGGACCATCGTGCCCACATGGATCGCCGCGGCACCGGAATAAAGCGGCGATGGCATGATCGTCATCGTCGCCGCCTCGGGCGTGGCCAGATCGGCCCAGGAGGTCGGCGGGCTGTCCACCAGATCGGTGTTATAGACAATACCGGTAGTGATCAGCTTCGTAGGAAAGAACATTGCATCCGCGTCCAGCAGGGCTGGGTCGATGCCATCCACAGGGGCCTCGGGATAGGCCATCAGGCGGTCGTCCTGCTTCAGCTGGGTCATCGCGACGGCATCTGCGATCAGCAGAACGTCAGCGGGGCTTTCGCCGGCGGCGAATTCAGCCTGCAGTTTTGCCATCACCTCGGTCGTGCCCGAACGGAAGATATCGACCGAGATTTCGGGATGATCTTCATTGAAGGCGGCGATGACCTCGGTCATCTGCTCCTGCGGTTGCGACGTGTAGATGGTCAGGGTCTGGGCCTGGGCGGCAAAGGCGGTGGCGGACAAAGCGGTGGTCAGCATCAGGATACGGGTCATGACAGCCTCGTTGTTGGGGGAAAGGGGTCGGGCACGACCACGGGCGGGTCGGCGCACCAGCATCCGCGCGGATCGCGAAAGATCGTGATCCGCGCGCAATTCGTCGGGCGCAGAAACGGCAGCTCAAGGGCCACCATCACTGAGCGGATGGTGCCGGAATGGGCCACGATCAGGGGCGGGGCCTCTTGCGCGGCGGGGCCGCAGATGGCTGCACAGCCCTGCAGGATGCGATCATGAAACGCCTCGGGGCTTTCGCCACCCTCGGGCGTGGCGTCGCGGTCCAGCATGGCACGGGGCGCGCCTTCCCAGATGCCCCAATCGCGTTCGGCCAGCAGGGGTGCGGGCTGGATCTCCAGGCCGGGGCGCAGAGCCGCGATCGCTTGGGCCGTTTGCCAGGCGCGCTGCAAAGGCGAGGCAAAAAGGCGCCCGATGGGTCTATCCCGCAAGGTCAGCGCCACGTGCCCGGCCTGCGCGCGACCCATGTCTGTCAGGGGCGCATCGGTCGCACCTGCAATTCGGTCGGTGGCGTTGTGTGCCGTCTGGCCGTGACGCAGCAGATGGAAGCGGGGATGATCGAAGAGGCTCACCAAACCAGCCTTTCACCCCGAGCGATGGGCCAGCCAGTCCGCACGCGCAGATCGTCCGCGACCGAGGCTGCGCAAAACGCGTCCAACATCATCTGCGGCGTGCCGGACGCGACCATTGCGCTGGCCTGCGACAAAGTTGGGTGCACGTTCCAGCAACTAAAGACAGCATGGCCCTGATCAATCAGTTCCTGCGCGGGACTGCCCGCAGCAACATGGCCGGTAAAGATGATCCGCGCACCGCCGGCGTCACGGATGCGCCCGGCCAGGGCTTGCGCCACGCCGCGTTCTGCATTGGGACCCGCGGCGATCATCGAACCGGCAATCGGACTGTCCGTATCCAGACCGCCCCCGGCGCATGGCCCGCAGGACCGGTCAGCAGGGCCACACCCAAGATCTGGCCCAGACCGCCAAGGGGCCGCGCCTGTTGCAGGCCGGGATGACGGGCTAGCGCGATGGTGGGGCGGCTGGCGAACAACGGCGGGGTTCCCAGATCCGGCCACAGATCCAAGCCGCCTGTATGATCGGCATGACCATGGCTGAACAGGATCGCGTCAATGGGCGGTAGATCGCGCAGATCGGGCGCGCGGTCTTCGTCAGGCCCGCGGCCCAGATCCAGAAGCAGATTGCGATCCGCTATCTGAAGCAGGAAGCAGGCGGGCCCCTTGCTGCCTACCCCCGATATGGCGCGCAGTTCAGGCATTGACCGCCTCGCGCCGTGCGCCGGCTTGCGAGGTTTTATCGTCATCGCGACCGATCACCCAACCGCCGGTAATCTCCAGCCTAACCGGCGTGTGCGTGGTCAGCGGGCGATCGACGAGAAGGGTGAGCATCTGATCTTCCAGCGCGTCGGTCAGAGCGTGGGTCAGATAGCGGCCATGCTGAAAGCTCTGCGACAGAATGCGCGCCTGTAGATGGCCAGGCCCGTCGCACAGACGCAGGTCCTCGCGGTGCAGGCACAGCCAGCCGGGGCCAGGTTGTGCTGTGCCGGGCAGGGGAAGCGCCGCAGTCCCCACACGCAGGTCGCACATTCCATCCAGCGTCCCGGTCACCTGTACCGGCACAGTCACACCGTGACCGATGAAGCGCGCCACCATCGGCGTTGCGGGACGGCGATACAGATCTTCAGGCGTCCCATCTGTTGGATATGGCCCTTGTCCATCACGGCGATATGGGTGGCGACCGTCATCGCTTCATCCTGATCGTGGGTCACGAGGATGAAAGTCGCGCCCGTTTCGGCATGCAGCTGGCGAAATTGGACCAGCATTTGCTGGCGGAGATGTGCATCCAGATTGGCCAGAGGCTCGTCCAGCAGCAGCAGCCCCGGGCGCAGCGCCAGCGATCGCGCCAGTGCCACCCGCTGCCGTTGGCCCCCTGACAGATCCTGCGGGCGACGGTCCGCCAAGGGTAACAGACCCGTTGCGGTCAGCATCTGGTCCACGCGGGCGCGTCGTTCAGTCCCCGTCATGCGGCGTGACTGCAAGGCGAAGGCAACGTTGCCGCGCACCGTCATAGTGGGCCACAACGCATAGGACTGGAACACCATGCCCAGATCACGACGCTCGGGCGGCACGAAATGGCCGGGCGCGGCGATCAGTTGGTCGTCAAACCGCAACTCACCCGCATCGGGCAGTTCCAACCCGGCGATCAGGCGTAAAAGTGTGGTCTTGCCGCAACCCGAAGGACCCAGCAAAGCCAGAAATGAGCCCTGAGGCAGATCAAAGTCGATTCGGTTCAGAACGCGCGTCGTGTCAAAGGACTTGCCAAGACTGAGTGCGTGGATATGCGGCATGGATGCTCCGGAGTTGATCCCGAAGTAACCGGCGCGAATGTCGTTTATGTAACGATACTGTGGTCGTTTTGTGACCGAGCCGCACTCCTCCGGCTTGGTCAGGGGCGTGTTGATTTCCATCCAAAGCTAGGGTCAGGACCCATTGATCTTGCGTCTGAGCAACCTCTTCTGGCTGAAAGAAGCGCAGATGGCACGGCTGCAGCCCTTCTTTCCCAAGAGGTGAGCCTGCGAATGCAAACCTCGCGTCCATGACCGGCGGGTGTCGAGCGGGATGATCTTCATCAACCGCAATGCTTGCGGTGGCGCGATGTGCCAAAGGAACATGGCCTTTCGAAGACCCTCTACAACCGGTGAAAGCGGTGGAGGTGAGTGGCGAAAGCCATTGGTCCGCATGCAGCCACGAACGGGGGTCTTCGCCCGGACGATGGCTCGGCCGGCCGCCGAGGCCGCCGTCCCGAATACGGCGATGATCGCTGCGACCTCTCTCAAGGCGCGCCGCACGGCGACCAGCCTGCGGTCGAAAAGGAGCGGCGAGGCGACCGGGGGGCCGTCTGATCGGCCGGAGTTCTCGGGGAACAGTCCGGCGGACTGTTTCCCGAGAAGGGGCGGCATCAACACCAAGCTGCGTGCCGGCACCGCTGCCGATGGCCGCCCGATCGGGTTCTCGGGGGATGGTCCTCGAACTCATGACGGCAGGAAAAGTCAGCGACCACGCGGGTGCGGCAGCCCTGCCGGGCAGCTTGCCAAAGGCGGATTGGCGGCTGGCCGACCGGGGCCATGATGCCGATTGGTTCGGGGAAGTGTTGAAAGACAAGGGGATAGAACCATGATCCCGGGCCGGACGTCACGCGGCAAGCCAATCAGGCGCGACAAGCGCCGCGACAGGATCGAGATCATGTTCGGCAGGCTCAAGGACTGGCGGCAGGTCGCAAGCCGGATCACGACAGATGCCCGAAGGTCCTCCTCTCCGCCGTCAACGCATGCGTCGACCCCGCGCCGCAACCGTCATGGTCTGGCTATGAAACAGGAATGAGCCCTGACCCTAGCATCTCCCAGCATTCCAGATAAACTCAACCGAATATATCTGACGTTGTAGCACGGTCTATACGTACATATCAGCGATATTGCATAACATACGGAGGGACGGCATGGCCGCCGGCACAGCGATAATCTATCACTATTTCGAGAAGGATAGCGTGTACCGGGACAACCTAACCTTTTTTTTATCAACGGGAATACACGCAGAAGCTGATTATTATATCGTAATTTCTGGCAATTGTTCACTGAGCCTCCCTGAATTTGATAATGTAAAATATATATACACAGACAATATTAATAATGACTTCGGGGGATATTCAAATTTTATAAATCATCACTTTATAGACTGCTATGAGTTTTATATCTTCATTAATTCCTCCGTTAGGGGTCCCTTTACGCCTCCTTATCTATCCAGGCATTGGAGTGAAATATTCACATCTAAATTACAAGCCAACGTCCACCTCGTTGGTGCTTCCATAAATATTCTTCCAGAGTGGTCGGATTTCAAAAATAAATATAGTAAGATGTTTTCGTCTGAATGCACCGGGTCGCATGTTCAGACGACATCATACGCCCTGACAAGAAAGGCAATGAAACATCTTATCGAAATAGGATTCTATAAAACAGATAAGGCGTACGAGAAGTTCGAAGTCATATTGGCCTACGAACTTCGTCTGTCAAATGAAATTGCTAAAAACGGCTGGAATTTTGAATCCATTCTGCCAATTTATAACAACGTCAATTGCCACAACAGTGAGGTCAGGTTTAAGAACAAGACTTCAAAAGAAGGCGATGTCTTGTGGAGATCCGCATTCTTTGGACGAAGTCTCTCGCCACTGGAAGTTGTCTTTGTTAAGACAAACAGGGACATGATAGATGAGGCAGATCTTGCATCGTTCACCTTTACTGGTATTCACGACAGAAAATTAACCAAGACCTGGGGCGCGGCCTCTGACCTGCTTGAACAGAGCTATCTTCAATCTTCCAAGCCTAGCGAGTCATACAAGAATGAGAAACCAGCAGCACGGCTGTTTAGGAAGCTGAGAAATTTTAAAAGAAGAATTTTTCAGCAGAATATTAAAAAGGGAAAAAGTTTTTAAGCCCTGTCCTGCAATGAGCCGGCGTTGGTCAGTAGACGTCAACTCAGGCGTTCAGGCGCCACGCCTGTTTGCGGCAAACGAGCAATGACATTGCGCACGATCTGCTGGACGTGCATTGCTGCTTCCGCACTGAAGGCAATAGCGGGGGTGCCATCCGCGCGCAGGAGCTGGTGACGAAGGCCGACCGGGCTTTGCTGGTAAATAACGGCAAAATGGGTTAATGCGATAACATAGGCGCCCAGATCATTCAGATGGATCATATCCTGATTGCCCGCCTCGTCTCTAGCGAACAGTTCTTCCCGTGAGGTCACTCCGGGAAGTTCACCGGCTTCCGCTGCACGCGCAACCGCCGCAATCGCCTGACCTCCAGGTATGACGAAAATCTCGCCTATGCGATCGTTGGTTTCGGCAGGGGCAATGATCCGGCCCTGCCAATAAGCTTCCAAGTCGTTGTCGATCCGCTCCAGCCAGCCATCAGGATCGTCAAGCGGATTCCAGGTTTCGTAGAGATAAATGCGGATGTCAGGGTTACTCTGGCGGGCAAGAGCAGCCCACTCGGCTAGCCATCGGGGACTGTCAAACCAGCTTATGGCATCTCGGATCTCAACCATCTCAGTCATCACCAGGACGTCGACACCGGGGGCCGACAACGCTTGATGCGCGGGGACGGGGTCGCGATCTCCGCTTGCGTAGAGTTCGTATCCTGCGAGCGCGTCGCCCTCGGTCCAGTGAGCCTGAAGGGTTGTACCCCAGCCAATCTGGCTTGCATAACTGTTCCCGCCGAACTGCGCCACCATATGGGGAATATCTGGGCCTACGAGGCTATGCCCTAAATGAAAAATAGAACCAATGCGTTCGGGGGCTTGCAATACGGACCGCGGTTTCATCGTCATTTCGGGGGGGATTTTCGTGCGCCGATGGTAGTGCCAGCCAAATGCAGCGGCCACCGCTCCTCCCGCGCCTAGCACTAATGTACTTATCAACGATCTACGTTTCATTCGGTTCTCGGCTTCAGTTCTGCATGGCTGTCGTGTAGCATATACTAGCACATAGAACATCCTTCGCGGCGCATCTGAAGAGCCGAATCCTCGGTCACATTTGAGAGCAAACCGGACAGTTTCCGAAGCTGTGCAAGTGTCAGCGCCGTCTTACAGTCAAATGACAGAATTTCACATTCATGAACCCTTGAAGGTCTTACCCAAATAAGCCCCGATGTCGCTCTACCTTTCCACTGCATGGCATCCTCGTGCAATGGCGGAGCTAACGACCGACGGTGGGCTGCTATGTGCCTTGCGGCGGAGCGGTCCGGAAATGACAGTGCTTCATGATCGGTATCCCGGAATGCAAATCGGCATTTGGGCATCATGGTCACTGCTTGAAGTCATTTTGACACAGCAGCCAATTGACCGATCATCCCACGTTTATAACGTGCATCTAGGTTACCTGAGAACGCTCTAATCCAAAGGGTCACGGTGGAGTGCGGGATCAAACGCGACACCGCTATTGGCCGTGCCGCCCAAGCCAGCTACCTCCTCTGACGTTACCACCTCCCATGCGACGCGTTTGAGATAGGCATCCAATTCGGGGGCAATGACATCAGGGGACGGCACATATTTGAGTTCTCGAGCGTCAATCTGATAGAGCATTGTGAACACCAGCAGCGATGCCGCATACTCGCCAACGGGATTGAGGTGGATGTCATCCCTGTACAGATCACCTATCGTCGTGAGGCCCGGAACTGCGGACCCTAACAGGTCGTCGTAGATGCGCGCCATCCAGGCGTGACCTGGTATGATCCAGACGCGCCATTCCGGCGGAAGATCCGCATGGTTCTGATGCATCTTCCACGTCGCGTAATCTGCGAGATACCGGAAGCTGCGGCCGTATTCCGGAAGACAAGCACGAAAGCTGCCAAGATCTGCCCATTCCGGATGATCGGACAAGCCGTTCAAACTGGGCCAGATGGACCATAAGACCACCTCAGCCCCCTTACCTCCGTCACCGCGGGACAGCGCGTTCTCGGAAAACAGCATCAGGTGGGTCAGCGTATCAATCATGCCCTCGGAGGCCGGCTCTGAAACGCGCGGCGGAGGGCCTCCTTCGGTGATCACAAGCGACTGGAAGGTGTCGATGTTCGTCCGGGCTAACAGGTCCTGGCGCTCCCACCGAATGGACATCGGCGATCCTGGAACCGTATCCTGAGCATGCGTATTCTGATGGACCCATGCCGCCTCACCGAACTCGCCGATGAAAAGATTGGGAAGGTTTCCCGGCCACCCATCAATGCCTGAGTTCACATAGGTATCGGTCAAGCTGTGGCCGCTGTGGACGTGGAAATCCGAAGCGAGCGATGGTTGCCGCAAGCCGAATGGGGAAGCCACCTCCTGAGCCACACGGACAATGATATTGACGTCAGAGCCGCCGGCATCAAAGTTGCTGACCAAACGCCAGCCTGCTGGAACCGCATCACAAGCGCGGGTTGTCAGCATATACCCCGGTCGGTGGGCAGGCGTGGGATGCTCAAGTACAGTATCGACAAGCCCGATACGCTGGCTGACGCCCCGCTTATAGCGCATTATCCTCGATACGCGCTCTGCCACTTTTCCGTCCTTTGGCGTTGAATATTGCATTGGATCCTCGAATGTCCGTGTGGTCAACGCGCCAAGCCAAGTCTGCCATAGTCAAAGCATAATGCTGGACGGACTGTTAAGCGTCGTATTGGCATGTCCCATACCACCATTTCAGTCGCGATTGTGAAAAGCCCCGGCAGATGCGTCAAGGGGACTACTGCATAGCAGACCATTCAGCGCGTGGTTCGGACAGAACCAGCCCACTAAGCCAACGACCGTGCCCCATCAGCATGCGGAACCGCCAGATTTTGCGCAAAAGGCCGGGTTCGGAAGTAAATTGCACCTGTAACCCGGGAAAACTCACCTTTACCTGCTCGCCCGCGGGCATTTCTAAGCGATGCTCAAACTACCGCGGTGCCATGGGCCGAACTGGCCGGAGATACTTCGGAAGGGTAGAATTGGCTCCTAAATGTCACATCACTTTGACTTCAGATGGAAGATAGTGAACCAGAACCGCTTAAAGGCAACGCTAGGATGCACTGCCTGAAACAGGAGCGGACTATCAACGGCCAAAGGTGGACACTCAAATGCTATCCCAGATCCTGGACGGGTTGCACTTGCCGAACTACGATGTTCAGGGATTGTATGATTGCCAGTTGAGGGCCAGCATCGAGAACCGGAAACAAGCTTGGGTTCTGCGCTGCTCCCCAACCTTG
>NZ_BBPH01000015.1 GCF_000787695.1 Paracoccus sp. PAMC 22219
CCCCCCGCGCCGCAGTTCGACACCGTGGCCGCAAACCAGCGTCTGACGCAGGCGGGCTACAGCGCCTTTGGCCTGATGCGCCAGGAGGGGCCGCGCGTCATGCTGGACGCGACCAACCCCGACGGAGAGACCGTCACCCTGGAACTGGACCCGCAGGGCCAGCTGGTGCGCGAAACCGCCCGCTGATCGAAACGCCTGCAGCGCAGCAAGGGCCGTCCTATCCGGGGCGGCCCTTTTTCCATGGCGCGCCCCTCTGCCCAACAAGACACTTTGCCTTGGCGCGGCCCCGGTCTAGGCTGCGGGCCAAGCCAAAGCCCTTGGCGGCGTGTCATTTTATCGACACGCATGCCCGATAACGGGAAACGGCTGAGTGACAACGACATGGAGGATCTTTCTATGACACGGATCGACAGACGCGGCCTTCTGCGCGGGGCTGCGGCCACGGCTGGCGTGGCGCTGGCCTCTCCCTACCTGGCGCGGCGCGCCATGGCGCAGGGCGCGGGGCAGGTGAACATCTTTGCCTGGGCCGGCTATCTGAACGACGAGATCCTGGGCGCCTTTCAGGAGGCCACCGGCATCACCCCGAATTTCACCCCCTATGGCACCAATGACGAGCTGCTGAACCAGCTGCGCGCCAACAATGGCGGCGGGTTCGACCTGATCTGGCCGACCGTCGACCGCGTCCCGAACTATGTCGAGTTCGGCCTGATCCAGCCGCTGGACGAATCCCGCATCGAGGTTGCCAAGGTTCTGCCCAGTGCCTGGGAAAACTCGGTCAACCTGGGCGCGGTCGTGGACGGCGCGCGGTACCAGGTGCCGACCGACTGGGGCACCGAGGCGATCGCCTTTGACAGCGACCAGAACCCGCTGGAATACGGCACCGCGTCGTATGGCGATCTGTGGAAGGACGGCGCGCAGGCGACCGTGCGCGGGCATTCCTCGCTGATCGGCCTGGGGCTGTGGCTGGAGGCCGAGGGCAAGCTGCCGCGGCCGCTGCTGGATGCCTTCACCGATCCCGACGCGCAGATCGAGATCTTTGACGTGATCCTGGCCGAGGCCATCGCGCGCAAGGGCAACATCATCCAGTTCTGGACCAACGAGAACGAGGCCCAGGGCGCATTCCGCGTCAATGGCGCGACCGTCGGCCAGACCTGGGATTCGACCGCCGCCGCGCTGGCGGGCGAGGGTCTGCCCGTGGGCTTCGTCGCGCCCAAGGAAGGCGCGCTGGCCTGGATGGAAGGTCTGTCGATCCCGACGGGCGCCGAGAACCTGGACGGGGCCTATGCCTTCATCAACTGGTTCCTGACGCCCGAGGCCGGCGCCATGTACACAAACGCGACCAAGATCAACTCGACCGCGGTCGGGTCCGATCAGCTGACCTCGGACGAGGCCAAGGCGTTCTTCGCCGCCGCCTATCCGGGCGATGCGCTTGAAAAGCTGTGGTGGTGGCCGATCCAGGAAAGCTGGTACATCACCAAGCGCAACGAGTATCAGGACCGCTTCCTGTCGGCCTGAACCCAACCGGGGGCGGCCACCGCCGCCCCCCTTCCTTGCAGGAGACACAATGTCCCATTCGGTCGAACTTGCCGGCATCGGCATGACTTTTGGCACCACCCGCGCCGTCAGCGATGTCAGCTTCAAGGTCGAGGCCGGAGAGTTCTTTTCCATCCTCGGCCCGTCCGGCTGCGGCAAGACCACGATCCTGCGCATGATCGCGGGCTTTATCGAGCCGACCGACGGGCGCGTGCTGATCGGCGATCAGGACATGAAGGGGCTTGGTCCCAACCAGCGCCCGACCGCGATGATCTTTCAGTCGCTGGCCCTGTTCCCGCTGATGTCGGTGCGCGACAACATCGCCTTCGGCCTTGAGGCCCGCGGCGTGGGTCGTGCGGAACGCCGCGCCAAGGCCGACGACCTGCTGCGCCTGATCGCGCTGGAGGGATACGGCGACCGCATGCCGGGCGAACTGTCAGGCGGCCAGCGTCAGCGCGTGGCGATTGCCCGCGCCCTGGCCGTGGAACCCGGTGTCCTGTTGCTGGACGAACCGCTGTCCGCGCTGGATCTGAAGCTGCGCCAGCACATGCGCGCCGAACTGCGGGCGCTGCAGAAACGCACGGGCGTCACCTTCATCTACATCACCCACGACCAGTCCGAGGCGCTGGCCATGTCGGACCGCGTCGCCGTGATGTCGGCGGGCCTGCTGCAGCAGGTGGCCACCCCGCGCGAGCTGTACGACAACCCCGCCACCCCCTTCGTCGCCCGTTTCGTGGGCGAAACGAACGCCATTCCGGGCCGCATCACCGATGTGCAGGCAGGCACCGCCCGCATCGACACCGAACTGGGCCCGCTGCTGGGCCGCGCGGGGCAGGGTGCGGTGCCGGGCGCTCAGGGCACGATCTATGTCCGCCCCGAGGCGCTGATGCCCGGCGGCGGTGAAAACCCCCTGCAGGCGCAGATAGATAGGGTCGATTTTGAAGGCTCGTTCGCCTTGGTCCATGGCCGCTTTGACAGCGGCGCGGCGCTGACGGCCTCGGTGCCGTCGACGCGGCTGGCCGATGCGCCCGTGCCGGGGCACCGCGCGTCGTTCGGGTTCCAGCACGCACATGCGGTGGTGCTGGGCGATGGGTGATCTGAAAAACCGTTTCGGACCGGGGCTTTCGACGATCTTCCTGATCCTGGTCCTGTTCTGGCTGGCCGTGATGGTCCTGGCCCCGAACCTGATGATGATCGATTACGCCCTGCGCCCGAACCTGCCGCCCGCCGCGCTTGGAGGGCCGGACGACACCTATACGTTGTCGAACATCCTGTATCTGGCGGGGGAACCCACCCATCGGGCGATCTTCTTCAAGACGATCTGGGCCAGTGGGCTGGTGGCGGCGGTGACGTTTGCCGTCTGCTATCCCATCGCCTTCTGGATGGCGCAGCGGGCGACGACCGGTCAGCTGGCGATCGCGCTGATGCTGATCATCATCCCGTTCTTCATCAACGAGGTTCTGCGCACGCTGGCCTGGTTCATCATCCTGGCCTATCGCGGGCCGCTGAACGCGGTGCTGATGAACATCGGCCTGATCGAGGCCCCGATCCGCTGGCAGGGCAATGGCGGCGTGCTGGCCGCGATGGTCTATGCCTATATCCTGTTCATGCTGCTGCCGATCTACAATGCCATCGAATCGCTGGAAAAAGCCCAGATAGAGGCCGCCCGTGACCTGGGCGCATCCCGCTGGCGGATCCACACCCGTGTCGTGATCCCGCATGCCAAGGCGGGCATCGCCACGGGCTTCGTGTTCACCTTCATGCTGGCCGCAGGCAGCTATGTCGCGCCCGCGCTGCTGGGGTCGCCGGGCAGCCGATGGTTCACCGAGATCATCTACAACTGGTTCTTCGAGGGCGGCGACTGGAACCGGGGTGCGGCCTATGCGCTGGTGCTGCTGGTGCTGTGCCTGGCGGTCGTTCTGGTCACCCTGCGGCTGTTCCGCGTCAACCTGACGGATGTCGCGAAATGAGGGCGGAACGCATCTTCAACGCCATGTTCTGGCTGTATCTGGTCGTGTTCGCGGCCTATCTGTTCACGCCGCTGATCATCATGGGTGCCGCCAGCTTCAACGAAAGCCGCTTTCCTACGGTGATCCCGTGGCAGGGGACGACCACCGAATGGTTCGCGGCCATGTGGGCCGACGCCGCCATGTGGCAGTCGCTGTGGACGTCGGTGCTGGTCGCGGTCTGCGTTGTCGTGATCGTGGTGCCGGTGGGCACGGCCGCGGCGCTGGTGCTGACATCGCTGCATGCACGGGCGCGCAGTTTCGCCTATGCGGTGATGGTGTCGCCCCTGCTGACGCCGGGGGTGGTGATCGGCATTTCCACCCTGATCCTGTGGCGGCAGATGGGCGTCGGCGGCGGTGTGTTCCTGATCGTGCTGGCGCAGTCCACCTTCATCATCTGCTATGTCATGCTGATGGTCATGGCCCGCCTGCAGCGGTTCGACCGCACGCAGGAGGAGGCGGCCCTGGGCCTTGGCGCGTCCCGCGTGATGGTGTTCCGGCGCGTCACGCTGCCGTTCCTACGCCCCGCGCTGGTCGCATCGGCGGGCCTTGCGGTGCTGCAGTCGATCGAGAACTACAACACCACGCTGTTCGTGCGCGGGTTCGAGACGCCCCTGACGGTGTTCATCGCCACCAAGGTCCGCACCGGGCTGACGCCCGCGGTGAACGCGCTGGCGCTGATCATCATCGTGGCGACGGTGATCGGCGCCATCGCATACGAGGTCGCGCGCAGGCGGCGCGCGGCCTAGCCGTTCGGCAGGATCAGGTCGGGCGCCCGGCTGGCGGTCAGGACCAGTTCCATGTTGGGCAGGTCGTTGGCCTCCAGCTTGGCGCGGGCCTGATCTGGGGGCAGGTCGCGCCATCGGGCGGTCAGGCGCGCCCGCAGGACCGATTGCGGCACGTCCAGCATCACGGTCAACGCAAAGTGATGCGCCAGATCACGCCAGCCGGGCCGGTCCAGCAGCAGATAGTTCCCCTCGACCAGGATCAGCCGGGCCGAGGCCGGGATCTCGCGTGCGGCGGCGCGGCTGATCTCCAGGTCGCGGTCGAACACGGGGACCAGCACGCCGCGCCCGTCATCGGCGGCCAGCCGGTCCAGCATCGCCGCGAAGCCGTCCAGATCGAACGTCCAGGGCGCCCCCTTGCGCGGCAGATCGCCGCGCGCCGACAGCAGCCGGTCGTCCAGGTGGTATCCGTCCATCGGCAGCAGCGCCGCCCCCGGCAGATCGGCCAGCAGCGCGTCGGTCACGTGGCTTTTCCCCGCGCCCGGCGGCCCCGCCAGCGCGACCATGCACCGGCCAGGACCTTGGGCCAGATCGCGCAGCCGGGCGATCAGGTCGGGAAGCTGTGTCGTCGCGGTCATCATGTCACCTTGCAGGGCCGTGTCGCGTCGATCCTTTTCCGATAAGCCGGAACCAATCAAGGCGGCAGTGTCTTGAAGCAGACGACAAGGTCTGGCGCAGGTTTACAAGGGACGCGACGTGGACGAACGGGAAGACTGGCACCTGACCGAGGCGCTGCA
The DNA here is from genome assembly GCF_000787695.1 of Paracoccus sp. PAMC 22219. Lineage (GTDB taxonomy): Bacteria > Pseudomonadota > Alphaproteobacteria > Rhodobacterales > Rhodobacteraceae > Paracoccus. The sequence goes on from NZ_BBPH01000015.1 coordinate 5,062, forward strand.
TCATGAACAGGGCCGGGGCGATCCGTTCGCGGCCGCCGTCCGTGCCACGCGGATGTCGATGGTCATCACCGACCCGAACCTGCCGGACAACCCCATCGTCTTTGCAAACGACGCATTCCAGCGCCTGTCAGGCTATGACCGGTCCGAGATCATCGGGCGGAACTGCCGTTTCATGCAGGGGCCGCATACCGACCTCGATTCCATCGCACAGATCAGGGAAGCGGTCGGCAAGGGCACGGATATATCGATCGACATCCTGAACTATCGCAAGGACGGCACATCGTTCTGGAACGGCCTGTACCTCAGCCCCGTACGCAATGACGACGGCACGATCCGGTTCTTTTTCGCGTCGCAGCTGGATGTGACCGACAGGGTGGACGTGCAGTCGCGCATGGCGCGCGAGAAATCCCGGGTCGAGGCCGAGGTGACGCGTCGCGTGGCCGAGCTGCGTGATTCGCTGGATGCACAGCGTCTGCTGCTGCACGAAGTCGACCACCGCGTGAAGAACAACATGACCATGATCGGGTCCATCCTGCGTCTGCAGCTGCGCGAGGCTGCCGACAGCGACACCGCCGAAATGTTGCGTGCCATGATGACCCGCATCGACGCGCTGGCCACCGTGCACCGCCATCTGTACCAAGCCGACGACGTGACGCGGTTCGACATCGGGTCCTATGCGGTGAACCTGGCCTCCGACCTGACGCAAAGCCGGGCCGATTGCGATATCCGCATCCGCGCCGATCTGGGCCGGGCCGAGGTGCCTGCCGGACAGGCCGCGGCCATCGGCCTGATCGTGAACGAGATACTGACCCACATGATCCGCCCCGAAAACGCCGAAGCGGGGCAGGTCTTCGACATCTCCTCGCGGACGACCCCTGCGCGGGTCGAATTGTCCATCGGCTTTGGTCCGGCCGAGATGGCGGTCCGGGGGGCCGATCCGGTCTATTCCCCGTCCGGGGTGAACGAACAGATCATTTCGCGGCTTGCCGCACAGACACGAACGCGCGTGGCTTGGTCCAGGACCGACCAGGGGTCGATCCAGGTCACCGTCGTCATCGACAAGGAAAATTCATGAACCGCCCAAAGGCGCCGCTGTCGATCCTTGTGGTCGAGGATGAGTTCATCATCGCGATGGATATCGAGATGATGATCGAGGATGCCGGCCATCAGGTTCTGGCCGTGGCTTCGTCGCTGCAGGACGTGATGGCGCTGCCCGCCGACAAGGCCCCCGACGTGGCGCTGGTCGACATGCAGCTGGCGCGCGGCAGCACCGGGCTGCAGGTGAACAGTGCCATCCAGAAACAGTGGCCGGATACGATCGTGGTGTTTGTCACCGCAAACCCCAAGAAGATCCCCGACGATTTTGACGGCGCCCATGGCGTCATCGCCAAGCCGTTTTCCTCGGCCGGCTTTGTCGCGGCACTGAAGTATCTGGAGGAGGGCGTGTGCGACCCGCCCCCGGTGTCGCCGGAACCGGGCAGCTTCGTCGCATCGCCGTCCTTTGCCGCGCAGTGGGGCGTCAGTCCAGAGGGGCGGTGATCACCACGCGCAGTCCGGGCGCATTGCCGTCCGACTGCAACTGGCCGTCCAGCTGTTCGACCAGCGACGCGACCATCCGCATGCCGAACCCGGTGCCCTTGATCGACCCGTCCGACCCCACGCCGCTGTCGGTGACCGACAGCAGCAACCCGGTGCGTGTCTGCGACAGCACCACCGAAACCGGGCCCGGCTGGCCGCCATAGGCATACTTGATCGCGTTCGCGACCACTTCGTTGACCAGCAGGCCGATGCTGATCGCCCTGTCCGCCGACACCAGGATCGGCGCGAATTCCGTCTGGATCGCGTCGGACCATGCCGGGTCCAGCGACGACTTCATGTCGTGCAGCAATTCTTCCAGATAGATCGACAGGTCCACGATCTGGGCGCTGTCATCCTGATACAGGCGGCGGTGGACCAGGCTGACAGCCGCCAGCCGGCTTTGCGCTTCGTCCAGCTGTGCGCGAACCTGCGGGTCGGCACCGCGACCCTGCATGCGCAGAAAGGATGCCACCAGCGCCAGGCTGTTCTGGACGCGGTGATTGACCTCTCGCAGCAGGAATTCCTTTTGCTGGATCAGGTTCTCGTTCTCGCGCAACGTGATCGACAGTTCGGCGTTCAGCCGGCGGATGCGGCGCGAACTGCGCGCCTCCAGCATCAGGCGGACCAGGCGGCTGGCGGCCTCGATCTCGGCGGCGGTCCAGGGGCGGGACTTGCCGCGCACCTCGTCCGACCATGCCGCGAACGAGGCGCGGGGTTCCAGCGTGGCGCCGGGCACGGCGGGGGCGTCCTTGTGTGGATTGCCCGCCCAGGTCACGACCTGCAGCTTTTCGGCGCGGAACCACATCAGGATCGTCGGCACTTCGGTCGACATGGTGACCGACAGCATGCCGCTGGCCACGTCGCGATAGGCCTGCGCCGCGGGGATGTCGCGCCCCAGGTCGGAACTGACGAACGGCGTGATCGAGGCCGACTGCTGCACATGGTCGGCCAGATGGCGCAGCGCCGCCGCATCGGGGCAGCTGCCGAACCGGAACAGCTCGCTGCCCTGCGCGGCGGCGAACCCATCGGCCCCCACCAGCTCGGCCAGTGGACCCGCCGATTGGGCAAAGAACTGGTCCAGCCGGTCATCGGGGCCAAGCCGGGCCAGCACCGTATCCTCATGCGCGCGCAGGCGGATGCGTTCGCGGTACAGCAGCGTCTCCTCGCGCAGGCGGATCTGGCGGGCCAGGCTGTCGGCCATCGACTGACAGGCCAGCCGCGTGGCCAGCGACAGATCGCGCGGCTCGGGGTGGTGGCAGGCGACCAGCCCCCACAGCGCGCCATCCTTGATGATCGACATGGACGCCGACGCGCCCACCCCCATGTTGCGCAGATAGTGCAGGTGGACGGGGGATACGCTGCGCAGCATCGAATCGCTGAGGTCGATGGTCTCGATCCCGGGGACGCTGCCGGTGATCGGCTGGACGGGGGCCTGCACGTCGGCGATCACGCGCACGCGGTTGCGCACGTACAGGGCGCGGGCCTGACGGGGAATGTCGGTCGCGGGGAAATGGTGGTTCATGAACGTGCCCATGCCGTCGGCCCGGCTTTCGCCCACCACGGCCCCGGCCTCGTCGTCGATGAAGCGATAGATCATCACCCGCGCATGGCCGGTCAGCTGGCGAAAGACGGTGGCCGCGTTCCGCATCAGGTCGGGCAGCGACGACGACCGTTCCAGCGCCGCGTCCAGTGCCTGCATCCGGCCCAGGAACCGGGTGTCCAGCGGCGGCTGGTCCAGCGCAGGCAGCATCTCGATCACGACATGCGCGCCACTGCGATAGGCCAGCAGGTCCCAGAACACATCGTCGATCTGCACGGAGCCCAGGGGAACGGGACCGGTATCGGGCACGGCGTCCGTCATGCCATCCAGCGCGCCGCCAAGCACCTGCGCCAAGTCCTGGCCGATCAGATCGCGCGTCAGGCTGTCGGATCGTCCCGCGGCGCCGACGATCCGCCCACTGGCCGGGTCCACGATCAACAGGTGGCCATGCGACTGGATCGATCCGGGAATATGGATCGGTTCACGGTCGCAGGCGGTCAGGTCATCGGCATGGGCAAGGCTGGAATGCGCGGTCGACATCCCTGATTTCTAAGCCGGGCGGGTCCAGCGGTCCAATTGCTTTTCGTTTATCGGAGCATGAACGCGGCCATGGCCGTCCGGAACACCGCCCGTGCGGCGTCCACCGCCACCACAGGGTCGGGATCGGCCACCTGAAGCCAGTCCAGGAACCGCCGCCACCGCCGCGGATCGCCCGTCTGCAGCGCCAAGTGCGACGCGCCGTGATCCGCGGTGAATCCAAGGGCCGCGGCCCTGCGCGCGATCAGGGTCGCGCCGATGGCCGACCCCTCGACCACATACAGCGCCCCCGCGATGGCGGCGGCGTCGGGCAGGGCGGGCGGGGCCACGGGGGACGGGCGGGCCGCGCCAAGGTCCGCCAGATCGCGCGCGGTCGCATTCGACAGCATCACAGGCCGCCAGCCGATCCCCCGTGACCCGGCGTCCAGCAGCGGATCGATGGCCGTGCGAAAGGCGTGGCTGCCGCGCAGATAGTCCAGAT
>NZ_BBPH01000014.1 GCF_000787695.1 Paracoccus sp. PAMC 22219
ATTCGGTCGGGGCGGGGGGGCCAGAAGGCTGGTCCGCCGGGGTGTCCGCGGCGGGGTCGTCGGATCGGGGTGCAGGCTCGGGGACATCGGGGCGTTCCGGCGGGCGCTCGGCGTCCGGCTGTTCGGTCTGTGCCCCGTCTGTCTGGGGGGCATCCGGCGGGCGGTCCTGACCCAGGGCGGGGACCACCGCCAATGTCAAAGCGATGATCGTCCCCGCCGCGCGGATCATGGCTGAGCCTCTTCCAGGGGCTCGACGACAAATCCTTCGGGCAGCGCACCTGTCAGGGCATCGCTGAGCGGATCGGGCGTCGCAGGCACCGCGGCGTCGGGGACGACCGGAACCGCCGCCGGGTCCGGGATCGCACGGTCCACAACCGCGGGCGCGGCCAGCGGGTCGGGCAGCGACAGCGGCTGCGCCGGGTCGGGCGTGTCGATGGGCGTCGTCGTGCCTTGGGGCAGCGCGATGTCGGCCACGGGCGGGCTGACCGCCGTGCCGCTGCCGGTCACGTCCGCGATGGTGACCCCTGCATCCAGGAACTGGACCTCGGTGCCGCCGATGCTGACCATGCCGGCCAGCTCCTCGGCGTCCCAGTTGGTCAGGCGCACGCAGCCCATCGACTGGTTCGCGAACAGTTGCGACGGGGTGGGCGTGCCGTGGATGCCGTATGTGGGCTTGGTCAGCCCGATCCAGACGGTGCCCACAGGCCCGTTCGGCCCCGGCGGGATCACCAGCGGGCTGTCATTGCCCTCCTGCCGGAAATTGACGTCGGGGTTGTAGGTATAGTTCGGGTTGATCGCGACGGTGCGCACGTTGTGCGATCCCTGCGGCGAGGGGGTCACGCTGCTGCCGATGGTCGCCGGGTAGTCCACGACCATCTGGCCGCGCGCGTTGTATCCCGCAACCCTGCGGTTATCCTTGTCGATGATGATTCGCGTGACCTGGCCCCGCAGGTGGGGGTTCGGGGCCATCACCTGGATGGTGGCGCCGGGCACCAGGGCCACGCCGGGGTTCAGGAATTCGATGAATTTCTCGTCCATGTGGAACCGCTCGCCAAGGCGTTCTGCGACGCTGGTATGGGCCATGGCGGGCATCAGCGCCTTTTCGGCGTAATCCGTGGGGATCGACGCGGCCAGCCCGGCCGCATCTTCGGCGGTGATCGTATAGGTCTGGGTGACCGGGCGCGTCGCGAACGACTGCAGCAGGTTCCAGACATGCGGGTCCATTACCCCGTCCTGGGGCAGGCCGGTGCGACGTTCGAACGCCTTGATCGCGCTTTGGCTCATCCCGCCCTTGAAGCCGTCGATGACGCCCGGGGACGTGCCCGACCGGTCCAGCAGCAGCTGCACCTTGGCGGTCAGGGCCGACCGGCCCCGGGGCAGATCGCTGCCGTCATACTGCGCGGCCTCGATCTGGGCGGCGGTGAAGGGCAGATCCGGGGTCTGGGCCGCGGCGGGCCAAGCGAGGCCAAGGGCAAGGCCCAGGGCCAGCAGCAGCGGTCGGACAGGGTGGGGCGTCATGGGAAGCTCCGATCGTGAAGGCGCAACATCCGGCATCAGGCGGAAAACCGCCAGATAGCGCAGTGGTCACAATCAGGTCAATTCAAGGTTGCGTTCCGCACTGCGGAATGCCAGCCTGCTAAGTGGAACTGGGAGGAGTTTTATCATGACCACACCGTCGTATCGCACGGCGCTGATGGCTGCCGGTCTGACCGCAGCCCTTGCCGCCCCCGCCATGTCGCAGACCACGCTGATCTATGGCGAGCCTGGTCCCAACCGTGGCGCGCGCGCCGAGGCGACGCAGTGGTTCGCCGACCAAGTTGCCGAACAGTCGGGCGGCGACCTGACGCTGGACATCACCTGGGGCGGCGCGCTGTTTTCCGAAAAGGCCGCGGTGCAGTCGCTGCGCGACGGCGTGGCCGACCTGGGCAGCGTCATCGGCGTCTATTTCCCGCAGGACATGGTGGCCTATGGCATCGCCGATCTGCCGCTGGACAACCCCGATCCGTGGGTGGGCATGAAGGCCACCGACGCGCTGATGCGCAACAACGAACAGATCACCGCGAACCTGGCCGCGCAGAACCTGGTCTATGTGGGCACCTACACGACCTCTGCGGTGCAGATGGGCTGCAAGGGGCCGGCCGTCACGTCGGTCGACCAGCTGGCAGGCAAGAAGGTCCGCGGCGTCGGCGCCTATGGCCAGACCTTCCGCGACTTGGGCGCGACCCTGGTCGACATGAGCGTCTATGAGGCCTACCAGGGCCTGGAGAACGGCCTGCTGGATTGCACCCAGACCTATTCCTATCTGGTCGCGGCGCTGAAGTTCGACGAGGTCTTCGACAGCTACACCTTCATCGACTGGGGTCAGGTCGGCGCGCTTGGCATCGTCATGAACAAGTCGATGTATGATTCGCTGTCCCCCGAACAGCAGCAGGTCATCATGACCGCGGGCGAGGGTCTGGCCGACGAGTTCGGGCGCATTATCGAACAGGCGAACGCCGAATCGATCAAGATCCTGGAAGATGCCGGCAAGGAGATCGTCAGCTTTTCCGACGAGGATCGTGCCCGCCTGACCGAGGCCGGCCAGCCCTATCTGGACGAATGGATCGCACGGGCCGACGCCCGGGGTCTGGACGGACAGGCGCTGCTGGACGAATACCGCGGTCTGATCGCGCAGTATTCGCAAGAGCTTGAAACGCAGGGCTATCCCTGGGAGCGCGGCTGATCCCATGCGCATGATCGAACGGACGCTGCTGGACCTGGCCGTGCTGGCGCTGATCGCGTTGGGACTGGTGATCTTTGCCAACGTGGCGATGCGCGCGCTGCTGGGAACCAGCGTGCCCGATGCGATCATCCTGGTGCGCGAACTGATGGTCGCGGCCATCCTGCTGCCCCTGGCGGCGGCGACGGCGGCGCGCAGCCACGTCGCCGTCACCTTCGTGTCGGACCGGCTGCCGCCGCGCCTGCGCGCGAACCTGATCGTGCTGGGCCATGTCGTGGGCCTGCTGGCGCTGATGCCGCTGATCTATGCGGCCTGGCGGGTGACCGGACAGGCGCTGGCATCGGGCGAATTCTATTACGGCGACCTGAACCTGCCGCGCTGGCCGGGCGTGGCGCTGTTCATGGCCGGGCTGGTGCTGATGTGGGTGCGGCTGGCGATCCTGCTGGTCGGTGACCTGAAGCAGCTGCGCCACGGCGACGTGATCCTGGATGCCGACGGAAACGAGGTGAACTGATGGACCCGATGACGATCGGCCTTGTCGCCATGGCGGCTGTTCTGGTGCTGCTGGCGCTGCGCGTGCCCATCGCGTTCGCGCTGGCGGGCGTGGCCAGCACCGGGACGTTCCTGGTCTACGCGACCCGCACTGGCGACTGGATGCCGGAACGGGCGCTGAACCCCACCAGTTCGGTGGTCTTCTCGAACTTCTTCGACCTTGTCCATTCCTATGACCTGTCGATGGTGCCGCTGTTCGTGGCCTTGGGCAACATCGCCTTCTATGCCGGCATCACCACGCGCATCTATGATGCGGCGGCGGTCTGGCTGCGGCCATTGCGGGGCGGGGTCGCGATGGCGTCCGTGCTGGGCTGCGGCGGGTTTTCGGCCATCTCCGGGTCGTCGATCGCCTGCGCATCGACGATGGGGCGCATCTGCGTGCCGGAAATGCTGCGCATGGGGTACGATCCGAAACTGGCCACCGCGTCGGTGGCAGTGGGCGGCACCCTGGGGTCGCTGATCCCGCCATCGGTGCTGTTCATCCTCTACGGCATCTTCACCGAGACATCGATCGCGCAGCTGTTCCTGGCGGGCATCCTGCCGGGCATCCTGTCGCTGGTCGGCATGCTGCTGGTCATCGCCTGGTGGGTGAACCGCGACCCCGACGCCGCCCCCCGCGGCGAGCGTGGCGACGCTAGCCGGACGGACGCGGCCCTTGCCGCATGGCCCGCACTTTTGCTGTTCGTGGTCATCGTCGGCGGCATCTATGGCGGCATCTTCACCGCGACCGAGGCTGCGGCCGTCAGCGTCGTGATGACCACATTGATCGGCTTTGCCCAACGTCGCCTGACGCTTGGGGTGCTGTGGCGCGCCATCCGCGAAAGCCTGACCCAGACGGCGGCGATCTTCCTGATCGCGGGCGCCGCCAAGATATTCGTCAGCTTCGTCGCGCTGACGGGCATGGCGGGTGCGGTGGTCGGCATGGTGTCGGACGCGGAACTGTCGCTTATGATGCTGATGCTGGTCGTCGTGGTGATCTATCTGGTCCTGGGCATGTTCCTGGACCCGATCGGGATCATGGTCCTGACGCTGCCCTTCATGGTGCCGCTGATCGAGGGCTACGGCCTGAACCTGATCTGGTTCGGCGTCATCGTCGTCAAACTGCTGGAGATCGGGCTGATCACGCCGCCCGTGGGCCTGAACGTCTTCGTCGTCAGCAACGTCACCAAGTCGGTGGGCATCGACAAGATCTTTGCGGGCGTCACGCGGTTCCTGGCGGTCGACATGCTGGTCCTGCTGCTGCTGATCCTGTTCCCGATCATCTCGCTGCTGATCCCAGGGTCGATGTGATGACCCCGGCCCCGGAAACGCGTCCCGACTATGAGGACGACCGCAACTTTGCCACCGCGCTGGCGCGCGGGCTGTCGGTGCTGCGGGCGTTCCGGACCGATGACGACGGGCTGAGCAATGCGCAGATTGCGGAACGCACCGGCCTGCCGAAATCGACGGTGTCGCGGCTGACCTATACGCTTGGCTGCCTGGGCTACCTGACGCAGCCGCAGCGCAACGACCGCTATCGCCCCGGCCCCACGCTGCTGGCGATGGGGCATGTGGCGGCGGCATCGCTGGCCTTTCTGGATTCGGCGCAGGGCATGATGCAGGCCCTGGCGACCAGACCGGCACCCTGGTCCTGTTCGCGGTGCGCGACCGCGACAAGGTCGCGCTGATGCGCACCTGGCGGCCGCAGCGCGCGGCGTCGATCTGGCTAGAGGTGGGCCACCGCCTACCCATCGCCGGATCGTCGTCCGGGCTGGCCCTGCTGGGCGCCACCACGCGCGAGGAATTCGCGGGCCTGCTGGCCGATCATCCCGAACCGCCGCTGGACGGCGGCACGCTGGACGATCTGCGGCTGGAGGCGCGCGGCCAGCTGATCGCCAAGGGTTATACCGTGGTGCGCCAAGGGCTGCGCTATTCGTCCAACATCTCGGCGGTGTCGGTGCCGTTCCGGTCGGCGCGGCTGGCGGGGCCGGTGATGTTCTCCTGCGGGGCGCTGGACGACGTGCTGCCCGACGACCGCATCCATGCCCATGTCGGCCCCGTGCTGCGCGAGACCGTCGCCCGCCTGCAGCGGCTGGTCGGGGCCGACGGCGTGCCCGCCTGGTCCGGCAGCCCGAATGACTGAAAGGTTTTCCCAGATGCCCGTTTCCTATGCCCGCCAAGGCCGCATCGGCCTGATCACCATCGACAACCCGCCGGTGAACGCCACCGGCCATGCCGTGCGGCAGGGCCTGATGGACGCGGCGCGCGACTTTGCCGCCGACACGGGGGCCGATGCCGCCGTGATCCTGTGCGCGGGCCGCACCTGGGTCGCGGGCGCGACATCTCGGAATTCGGCAAGCCCTCGCAGGCGCCGATCCTGCCCGACGTGATCGCCGCCATCGAGGGCCTGGACAAGCCCGTCGTCGCGGCGCTGCACGGCACTGCCCTGGGCGGGGGGCTGGAACTGGCCTTGGGCTGTCACGCGCGGATCGCGGCCCCCGGCACCCGCATGGGCCTGCCCGAGGTGACATTGGGCCTGCTGCCCGGCGCGGGTGGGACACAGCGCCTGCCGCGCCTGATCGGCACCGCCGCCGCCCTGGACATCATCACCAGCGCCCGCCAGGTTCCCGCCGCGCAGGCGCAGGAGCTGGGCCTGATCGACGCCATGGCGCAAGGTGATCTGACCGCGGATGCGATCGCGCTGGCCGAAACGCTGGCGGGCCAGGCGCCGCGCCGGACGCGCGATCTGCCCGCACCCGCCCCGGACCTTGACGCCGCGCAAGCGCTCAAGGCCACCTTGGCGCGCAAGCTGCCCGGCCAGATCGCGCAGGCGACAGCGGTCGACGTGGTGACCGACGGTCTGGCGCAGCCTTTCGACCATGGCATGGCCGTTGACGCGCGGGCTTTCTGGCGCTGATTGACAGCCCGCAGCGCGCGGCACTGATCCATGCGTTCTTTGCCGAACGTGCCGTGGCCCATCTGCCGCAGATCAAGGGCGTGGCGCCGCGCCCGCTGGACCGCATCGGAGTGATCGGCGGCGGCACCATGGGCGCGGGCATCGCGGCCTCCTGCCTGCTGGCCGGGCTGGACGTGACGCTGATCGAACGCGACGAGCAGGCGACCGCCCGGGCACAGGCGACGGTGGGCGACCTGCTGGCGGGCGCCGTTTCTCGCGGCAAGCTGGCCGCCGCCCGCCGCGACGCGATCCTGGCCGGGGCGTTCCGCACAGACACGGATTACGCGGCCCTGGGCCAGGCCGATCTGATCGTCGAGGCGGTGTTTGAATCCATGGAGGTCAAGGAGCAGGTGTTTGCCGCCATCGACCGCGTGGCGAAACCCGACGCGGTGCTGGCGACCAACACCTCCTATCTGGACGTCGACCGCATCGCCGACGCGACGCGCCGCCCGCGCGACGTGATCGGCCTGCACTTCTTTTCCCCCGCCCATGTCATGCGCCTGCTGGAGGTGGTGGTCGCCGACCGCACCGCCCCCGAGGTGGTGGCCACCGGCTTTGCCCTGGCCAAGCGGCTTGGCAAGATCGCGGTGCGCGCGGGCGTCTGCGACGGCTTTATCGGCAACCGCATCCTGTCGCATTACCGCGCGGCGGTGGACGCGATGGTGCTGGACGGCGCGTCGCCCCAACAGGTCGACCGCGCACTGACCGATTTCGGTTTCGCGATGGGCCCCTATGCGGTCAGCGACCTTGCGGGACTGGACATCGGCGCGATGACCCGCCAGCGCAAGGCGGCCGACCGCCATCCGCGCGACCGGGTCCCGGTCTTTGCCGACCGCCTGTACGAACAGGGCGATCTGGGCCGCAAGACGGGGCGCGGTTATTACGTCTATGCTGATGGCAAGCCGCAGCCGAACCCGGACCTGCCTGCGATCCTGGACGCGGTGCGCGCCGATCTGGGCATCACGCCCCGCGATTTCGACGACGCCGAAATCGTCGCCCGGACCATGGCCGCGATGGTGAACGAGGCCGCCCGCACGGTGGCCGACGGCACCGCCCTGCGGCCGCTGGACGTCGATGTGGTGATGCTGAACGGTTACGGCTTTCCGCGCTGGCGGGGCGGGCCGATGCTCTGGGCCGACGCCCACGGGCTGGACCGCATCCTGGCCGACATCCGCCGTCTTTCGCAGGAAGACGACCATTTCTGGCAGCCCGCGCCGCTGCTGGCCGATCTGGTGGCCGACGGTCGCCAGTTCGCCGACCTGAACCAAGGAACATCCGCATGAAACAGCCCGTGATCGTCTCGACCGCCCGCACCGCTATCGGGCGCGCGAAACGCGGCGCCTTCAACCAGACCCACGGGGCCGTGCTGGCCGCGGCCACCGCCCGCGCCGTGGTCGAGCGCGCCGGCATCGACCCTGCCCTGATCGAGGACAGCATCTGGGGCTGCGGCTATCCGGAATACGTCACGGGCGGCAACATTGCCCGTCAGGCGGTGATCCGCGCGGGCCTGCCCGACAGCGTTGCTGGGACCACGGTCAACCGCTTCTGCGCATCCGGCCTGCAGGCGCTGGCGATGGGCGCGCAGATGGTCGCGCATGAGGGCTCGCGCGCGGTGCTGGTCGGCGGTGTGGAAAGCATTTCCATGGTCCAGCCGCCCGTCCGCAATTCGCGCGAGGCGTGGATCGAGGCGAACCGCCCCGACCTCTACGTCACCATGATCGAGACCGCCGACATCGTGGCCGCCCGCTACGGCGTCAGCCGCGAGGCGCAGGACGCCTATGCCGTCGAATCCCAGGCCCGCACGGCTGCCGCGCAGGCCGCCGGGATCTTCGACGACGAGATCATCCCGATGTCCGTGACCATGTCGGTCACCGACAAGGCGACCGGCGAGACAGCCAACCGCGACATCACCATCACCGCCGACGAGGGCAACCGCCCCGGCACAACGCTGGAGGCGCTGGCGAAGCTGGAGCCCGTACGCGGCGAGGGCCATTTCGTGACCGCGGGCAACGCGTCCCAGCTGTCGGACGGTGCGGCGGCGCTGCTGGTGATGGAGGCCGATCTGGCCGCATCGCTGAACCTCGAACCGCTTGGCGCCTTTCGCGGCTTTGCCGTCGCGGGCTGTGCGCCTGACGAGATGGGCATCGGCCCGGTCTTTGCCGTGCCGCGCCTGCTGGAGCGCCACGGGCTGTCGGTGGACGACATCGACCTGTGGGAGCTGAACGAGGCCTTTGCCAGCCAGTGCCTCTATTGCCGCGACACGCTTGGCATCGATCCTGCGAAATACAACGTGAACGGCGGCGCCATTTCCATCGGCCATCCCTTCGGCATGACGGGCGCGCGCACCGCGGGCCACCTGCTGCGCGAAGGTCGCAGGCGGGGTGCCAAATGGGGCGTCGTCACCATGTGTGTGGGGGGCGGCCAGGGTGCCGCCGGACTTCTGGAGATCTTCTGATGGACATGAGCTTTACCGCCGAGGAAACCGCCTTCCGCGACGACATCCGCGCCTTTCTCAAGGCCGAGCTGGACCCCGCGCTGGCGCGCAAGGTTCGCCTGCACCACGACCTGACCAAGGCCGAGATGGAGGGCTGGCACGCCAAGCTGCAATCCAAGGACTGGCTGGCCGGGAACTGGCCCACCGAATTCGGCGGCGCGGGTTGGACCGCGATCCAGCGTCATATCTTTGAGGAGGAATCGGCCCGGGCGCATGCGCCGCGCATCGTGCCCTTCGGCATCGCCATGCTGGGACCGGTCCTGCAGAAATTCGGGTCGAAAGAGCAGCAGGACTATTGGCTGCCGCGTATCCTGAACGGTGACGACTGGTGGTGCCAGGGCTATTCCGAACCGGGCGCCGGGTCGGACCTGGCCAGCCTGCGCTGCGAGGCCGTGCGTGATGGCGACGACTATGTCGTGAACGGGCAGAAGACCTGGACCACGCTTGGCCAGCACGCCAACATGATCTTCTGCCTGGTCCGCACCAATGCCACCGGCAAGAAACAGGAAGGCATCAGCTTTCTGCTGATCGACATGACCACGCCCGGTGTCAGCGTGCGCCCCATCGTCCTTCTGGACGGCACGGCCGAGGTGAACGAGGTCTGGTTCGACAATGTCCGCGTCCCCGCCGCCAATCTGGTCGGCACCGAAAACGACGGCTGGACCTATGCGAAATACCTGCTGACGCATGAGCGCACGAACATCGCGGGCGTGGGCTTTGCCACCGCCGCGCTGGACAACCTGAAGCGCGTGGCCAAGGCGCAGCGCCATCGCGGCCAGCCCCTGTCCGACGATCCCCTGTTCGCCACCGAGATGGCGTCGGTCGAGATCGAGCTGATGGCCATGTCCACCACCAACCTGCGCATGCTGTCCGCCGCCGCCCAAGGCCAGGCGCCCGGCATCGAGAGCAGCATGCTCAAGATCAAGGCACGCAGATCCGCCAGCGTCTGGATGCGCTGACCCGCCGCGCCTATGGCGGGCAGGCGATGGCGCTGACGCTAGAGGGCAACGAAGGCCCCGAAGGTGCCGACGAGGCCCTGGCCGCCAGCGCCACTTGGCTGAACAACCGCAAGCTGTCGATCTATGGCGGCTCGAACGAGGTCCAGCGCAGCATCATCTCTGGCGCGCTGGCGAAAGGATAAGCCCATGGACTTTCAGCTTTCCGACGACCATCGCATGCTGCAGGACAGCCTGCGCGGCATCCTGACCCGCCACTCCGGCGAGGCGCTGATGCCCGCCCTGGCCGAGGCCGGCGTCCCGCAGGCCCTGCTGACCGAGGCCGAGGGCGGCTTTGACGGATCGGGCGCCGCCGTGGCGCTGATCTTCGAGGCCTTGGGCCGGGCGGGCGCGTCCCTGCCGCTGATCGGCACGATGATCGGCGTCGCCGCCCTGGCGCAGGCGGGCCAGCCTGCCGATGACGGTGCCACCATCGCCTTTGCCGATGCCGAACCGGGCACGCGCTATGATCGCGGCGTGGCGATCACCGTGGACGGCGACCGCGTGACCGGGCGCAAGACGATGGTGGCGGGGGCCGAAGGGGCCACAGCGATCGTCGTCACCACCGCCGATGCGCTGTGGCTGGTGGCAGCTGACGCGGCGGGGCTGACCGTCCGCCCCTATCCGCTGATGGACGATCAGCGCGGTGCCGACCTGATCTTTGACGGCACGCCCGCCACGCGGCTTGGGCGGCTTACCGATTTCGACGCGGTGCTGGCGCGCGGCGTGCTGGCCCATGCGGCCTATGCCTTGGGCACGTTGAGTGCTGCGGTCGATCTGACCATGGACTATCTGCGCACCAGAAAGCAGTTCGGCCAGCCGCTGATCGCCTTTCAGGCTTTGGCCCATCGCGCGGCGGACCTGTCGGTCGAGGTGGAACAGGCCCGTTCCGCCGTCACCAATTTCGCGGGCCATCTGGACGCCGATGCGCCGCTGCGCGACCGGCACCTGCAGGCCTGCAAGGTCACGTTGGGCCGTGCGGCCCGGCTGGTGGCCGAGGAGTCGGTGCAGCTGCACGGCGGCATCGGCATGACCGAGGAGTACGCGCTGGGCGGCATGATCCGCCGCCTGCTGGCCGCGGACACCGCGATGGGCGATGCCGATTACCACCTTGAACGCTTTGCCCGCGGCGAGCCTGCCTTCGCATGACGGTGATCGAGGGGGAAACCGGCACGCAGCGCCTGATCGGATACGTCCTGGACGTGTCCGACCGTGATGGCGCGGCCTGCATCCTGGACCTGGACGACCGGCACCTGAACCGTCAGGGCATCCTGCATGGCGGGCTGTCCGCGACGCTGCTGGACAGCGCGATGGGCGCCACCGGCAGCCTGACGGTCGACGAAAGCGGGCGCCATCCGTTCACCACGCTGGCGCTGACGGTGAACTTTCTGGCGCCGGGCCATGCGGGGCGCGTCACCGCGCGGGGCCGCGTGACGGGGGGCGGGCGCGCGACCCTGTTCATCGAGGGCACCTTGCGGCATGAGGACGGCACGCTGATCGCCACCGCGACCGGCGTCTTTCGCAAGACAAAGGCCGTCCCATGACCCCCTATACCAACCCCCATTGCGAGATCAGCGACCTGGGCGATCGCCTGGTCGTTGAAAACCGCAACGCCGCGCGGCGCAACGCGCTGACGCCGGAATTCTATGACGGGCTGCACCATGCCCTGCGCCAGGCGACGGAGAACCCCCGCATCGGCGCGGTCCTGATCATGGGCGAGGGCGATTTCTTCTGCGCGGGCGGCGATCTGACCATGCTGATCACCGCGCAGGACATGCCCGAGGATGCCCGCCGCGCCCGCATCGACGCGCTGAACGACCTGATCCGCGCGGTCGTGGCCTGCCCGCGCCCGGTCATTGCGGTGATCGAGGGGGGGGCCGCAGGCGCCGGCCTGTCGCTGGCCCTGGCCTGCGACATGGTGATCTCGGCCCGCAATGCGCGGTTCACCGCGGCCTATGTGACCGCGGGGCTGGTCCCCGACGGGGGGCTGACGGCGGCGCTGACCGCCTGCCTGCCGCCGCAGATGGCCGCGCAGATGGCCCTGACCGGCCTGCCGGTGGGTGCCGAACGGCTGCACGCCCTGGGCGTGATCGCGGAACTGACCGATCCCGGAGAGGCGATCATGGCCGCCATGGCCCTGGCCGACCGTCTGGCCCAGGGCCCGGCCGACGCCCAGGCCGCGATCAAGCGCCTGCTGACCGGCGCCCGAGAGACCCTGTTGGAGGCGCAACTGACCGCTGAGCGCGACGCGATGGCCACCGCCCTTGCCTCGCCCGAGGCAGCCGAGGGCATCACCGCCTTCCTGTCCAAGCGCCCCCCCGATTTCCGCAGATTGCGCGAGGAACATGACCCGTATCCACCAGCTGTTCGACGCCGCCTTGGCGGCCTATCCCGACCGACCCGCCCTGACCGACTGGACCGGACGCGGCCTGACCTACCGGGCGCTGGACGATCTGGTCCGTGCCACGCAGGCAGATCTGGCGGCGATGGGCCTGCGCCCCGGCGACCGTCTGCTGGTGGTGGCGGAAAACGCCGCAAGCGTTCCGGTCCTGCTGCTGGCCGCCAGCCGCATGGACGCGGTGCTGGTGCCTGTGAACGCGCGCATGACGTCGCCTGAACTGGAGAAGCTGGCGGCCCATACCGAACCGCGCCTGACGGTGTTCCTGTCGGATGTCAGCGACCCGGCGCGGGCGCATGCGGGCGACGCGCGGCCCGTCACGCTGGCCGGGGCAGCGGCGCATGTCGCGGGGCCGTTCGATGCCGTGCCGGAACAGGTCGAACCGGACCGGGCGATGACGGCGGTGATCCTGTACACCACCGGCACGACCGGCACGCCCAAGGGGGTGATGCTGACGCATGGCAACCTGATCTTTGGCGGCGAAAGCTCGGCCCGGCTGCGGGGGATGCAGGCGGGTGACGTGATCTGGGGCGTGCTGCCGCTGACCCATGTGTTCGGGTTGACCTCGATGCTGTGCGCGGGGCTGGCGGCGGGCGCGCATGTGCGGCTGGAGCCGCGCTTCTCCGCCGCGCAGACGCTGGCCGCGCTGCAATCGGACGTGACCGTGCTGCCCGCCGTCCCGCAGATGCACGCGGCCATCATGGCCGAGGCGCGTGCGCAGGGTCTGGACCGGCTGGCCCGCCCCCTGCGCTATGTCAGCAGTGGCGCGGCGCCGCTGGACCCCGACTGGAAGCGGCGGGCCGAGGCGTTCTATGGCATCGCGCTGCAGAACGGGTACGGCATGACCGAAACGACCGCTGGCGTCACCGTGACCGACAATGCCATCGGCGATCCCGATCCGTCGGCGGGGCACCCGCTGCCGGGGGTCCAGATCGCGCTGGACGAGGCCATCGGCCGCGAACCCGGCACCGGAGAGGTGCTGACCCGCGGCCCGCACATCATGCGCGGCTATTTCCGCAACGCGGAGGGCACGGCGCAGGTGTTGCGGGACGGCTGGATGCGAACGGGCGATCTGGGCCGGATCGACGCGCAGGGGCGCCTGCACATCGTGGGGCGCTGCAAGGAGCTGATCATCCGCGGCGGCTTCAACGTCTATCCCCCCGAGGTCGAGGCGGCGCTGAACGATCATCCCGCGGTCCTGCAGACCGCCGTGATCGGCCGCGCGCGCGAGGGAGGGGACGAGGATATCCTGGCCTTCTGTCAGCTGGTCGCGCCGGATGCGGTCACGGCGGATGCGCTGGCCGCCCATGCGGCGGCGCGACTGTCAGCCTACAAGCGGCCCACGCGGATCATCCTGACCGGGGCGCTGCCCGCGGCGGCGACGGGCAAGGTGCTGAAACACCGGCTGGTCGCGCATTTCGCGGACCTGCTGGGCCTTTAGTCCTCCAGCACCAGGCGGTGCATCGGCGGATAGAACTGGCGAGCAAAGGACACCGGCAGCGAATCCAGCGTGTTCACCCGTTCGATCGTCATCACCGGCGTGCCGGGATCGATGGTCAGGTTCACCGCACAGGACCCGCTGGCCCCTTCGGCCAGGATCGAGAACCGACTTTGCGTGACGGGCAGGCTGCGGGCCAGCCATTCCTGCGGCGGCTCGTGCGCGAACAGGTGAAAATCGGGCAAAGCCAGCGCGCGTGGGTTCAGCCAGATCGCCTCGCAGCAATGCGGCCGGTCGTCGGCCAGATAGCGCGACTTGACCAGCAGCATCATGTCGTCGGCATCGACCTGCAGCGCCTGCATCGCGGCGGGGCTGGGATTGCAGGGCAGGCATTCGGTCATCTGATAGGCATAGCGCGCGCCAAGCGATTCGATCTCGTCCCGCAGGACCGGCAGCGACAGGGTCGTGCGGCGGGACGTGGTGGCGGTCACGCGGGTGCCGACCTTGCGGCGCCGCTGGATGATGCCGCTGTCGGCCAGCTCACGCAGGGCACGGTTCACCGTGGCGCGCGCGCAGCCCATCTCGATCGACAGCATCTGTTCGGTGGGGATCAGGCTGCCCGGAGGCCATTCTCCTGATCGGATCCGGCCCAGCACATCCGCACGGATCGCCTGCCAGGTGTTGAGTCGCCGCCGTTCGGCATCGACGCCGGAAGAGCGGATCGTAACGGACGAACCTTGGGACAACTTGGCCATTTTGAAGAACTCGTGACATATACCTGTCCAGACTTGATAAATGATACGCACAAGAATGGAAGCTGTCCAATTCGCCATGCGACATCAAAGAGGTCCGCAGGCTGGGGAAAAACCCCAGGCGGACGGGCGCGCGACGCTTTCCTTTCGCAGGATGTCTGATAAATGCAGATCGTGCAAGCATGATGGCGGATTTCCGATGCGCTCGACCAGCCAGCCTTCCGTGACACCCGGCCCGGCCTCCCTGACGTCATGGGGGGTGCTGATGGCGATCAGCCTGTGCCACATGATCAACGACGTGATGCAGTCGATGCTGGCGGCGATCTATCCGCTGCTGCAGGTCGAATTCGACCTGTCCTATGCCCAGATCGGTGTCATGACATTGGCTTTTCAGGTCACCGCGTCGCTGTTGCAGCCGCTGATCGGGATGGCGACCGACCGCCATCCACAGCCGCGCTCGCTGCCCTTCGGCATGGCCTCGACGCTGTGCGGGGTGCTGATGCTGGGCTTGGCCGAAAGCTATGGCTGGCTGTTGTCGGGGGCGATGCTGATCGGTATCGGATCGGCGGTGTTTCATCCCGAAAGCTCGCGCGTGGCGCGGATCGCGTCGGGGGGGCGGTTCGGGACCGCGCAATCGCTGTTCCAGCTGGGCGGCAATGGCGGGCAGGCCCTGGGGCCGCTGCTGGCCGCGTTCATCGTGGTGCCGCTTGGCCGCCCGGCCGTGGCATGGTTCGCAGTCGCCGCCGCCCTGGGCGCCGCGATCCTGTGGCAGGTGGGCACCTGGGCCGAGGATCGCCGCCGCGCCAACACCGCCACGCCCAACCGCACCCTGCGTCTGCCGCGCGCCACGGTGATCCGCGCCATCGCGGTGCTGGCGGTGCTGGTCTTTACCAAGAACATCTACAGCGCGTCGATGAGCAGCTATTTCACCTTCTTCACCATCGACCGGTTCGGCCTGTCGACCCAAGGTGCGCAGATCATGCTGTTCCTGTTCCTGGGGGGCATGGCGGCGGGCGTGATGCTGGGCGGGGTGATCGGCGACAAGGTGGGGCCGCTGACGGTGATCTGGGTGTCGATCCTGGGCGTCCTGCCGCTGACGCTGGCGCTGCCGCATGTCGGGCTGGTGCCCACGGGCGTTCTGGCGGTGCTGATCGGGCTGATCCTGGCATCGGCCTTTCCGGCCATCGTGGTGTTCGCGCAAGAGCTGGTGCCGGGCCGCACGGGGATGATCGCGGGCCTGTTCTTCGGCTTTTCGTTCGGCATGGGCGGGATCTCGGCCGCGGCGCTTGGGGTGCTGGCGGATGCGCAGGGGATCCGGTCGGTGTTCCTGCTGTGCTCTGTCCTGCCAGTGCTGGGGCTGCTGACGATCCTGCTGCCGCGGCGCAGTTTCGGCTGAGATGGGGCGCCTGTCGTCATCCATGTCGGCCCGGACGGCCCCATCGACGCGGCGCTGGAACGGATGTTCCGTGCCAACGGCCATCGTGCGGTCTGCCATGACGGCGGGCGACTGGCCGCGGACATCATCTATGCGATGGGGCAGGGCACGCAGCCCCTGCGCGGCTGGCCCAACGCGCGGTTGATCGCCGGGCTGTTCCGCGACCGGCCGCACTGGCGTCCGACGTTGCAGGCCTGGCGCTGCGTCGCGTTCCTGCGCGAGCGTCTGCCCGACGCGCTGTTCCTGCTGACCGTCCCGGCCCGCGACCGCTGGCCGGACGGGATGCAGGCGCATCTGGATGCGACGCGCGCGCTGTTCGCGGGCGACCCGCGGCTGATCGAGCTGGACCTGACCACCAGCACCCCCGCCGACCTGGCCGCGCGGCTGCGGCCCCTGCTGGCGCGGGACAAAGGGCTGCCTGACCGCTGGCCCGACCCTGACCCCGTCACGGCTCCGCCGCCGACGCCCATGGCGCCGCAGAACTGGGCGCAGGACGTCGCGCGGTTCTGCCTTGCGGGTCTTGACCCCAAGGTGGCGGGCGGACCGCAGGGGCTGTCGGGTTTTGCCTGCCACTGGGACGGCACCCTGTCGGGCAGCGGCGCGGTGACCGATGCCGCGGGCGCGCCGCGACAGTTCACCATCGTCGCGCCGCCCGGCCACCGCCCCCTGGCCCTGGCGCGAGAGGGACGCCCCTTCAAGCTGATCCGGGCCGAGGGGGTGATCAACGACATCCTGTCGCTGGACCGCCGCGACCCGGTCTGGATCGACATGGAGGACAGCCGCTGGTTCGGCAGTTCCCAAGGCTTGCCACTTGACCGCCCGGTCCTGTGCCACAACCGCCGGGCGGGCGCGGTGAACGCGGTCCTGTGGCCCCTGCCGGACCAGCACGCGATCGGTTTGCCGTGGTTCGATCCGGCATCGCCTGCCGACGACATCCCCTGGGATGAAAAGCAGGACCGGCTGGTCTGGCGCGGCATGATCTCGGGGTCGGAAATGCGCGACGGGGTCAAGCCGGGCCCCGCCAGCCATGTCTGGCTGCAGCGGCTGGCCGATGCCGCGACGCCCGCGGATCGCGATGCCGCCTGGCAGGGGCTGTGCCGCACCAACCGCATGGCCTTTGTCCGCCGCTTTCACGACCATCCCGATGTCGACGTGGGCATCGTCATGGCGCATGGCTTTCGCCAGCATGCCGACGATCCGCTGATCGCACCCTATTGCCGCCCGCGCATGAGGCCGCGCGATTTCAGGGCCTATCGGTATCAGCTGTGCCTGTCGGGCTATGACCACGGGTCGAACTTCATCTCAGGCCTGGACCAGAACGGCGTGCTGCTGGCCGAGGATGACGGCTGGCAGGTCTTCTATTCCGGGCGTTTCCGGCCGTGGGTGCATTTCATTCCCGTCGCCCGCCACCTGACCGACCTGGAGGACAAGCTGGCTTGGGCCCGTGCCCATCCCGACGAATGCCGCGCCATGTCGCGCGCCGCGCGGGTCGAGGCTGCGCATCTGCGCGACCCCGCCGCGCGTGCGGAGGTGATGCGTCTGATCCTCGACGGGCTGGCGGCGGCGCGCTAGAACAGCGCCATGAGCACGATCCGCATCGAACCCCTGACCGCCGCCGCCTTCGCCCCCTTTGGCGAGGTGCTGACTCCGCGCGCCACGCCGGACCGCATGATCAATGCGGGCCGCTGCGAACGCCACCACGCCCTGGCCACCGTCGAACGGGGCGGGGGCGAGGCGATCATCTCCATCTTCCGCAGCGAGGCTGTCAGCCTGCCCTACGACTGCACGCTGCTGGAACGCCACCCGCTTGGGTCGCAGGCGTTCATGCCGCTTGGCGACCGGCCGTGGCTGTCGGTGGTGGCGCCCGACGATAACGGCCGCCCCGGCCCGTTGCGGGCGTTTCTGATCCCGGCGCGGACGGGCGTGAACCTGCATGCGGGCACGTGGCACGGGGTGCTGACGCCGCTGGACCATCCGGCCGATTTCCTGGTCGTGGACCGCGAGGGGACCGGCACGAACCTTGAGGAAGTCACCATCCCCGCGGTGCGGGTCACCGCATGACCCCCGATTACAGCGTCGAGACCCTGGCCATGGCCGGGGGCGCGCGTCGCGTCGCCGGCGTGGACGAGGCCGGGCGCGGTCCGCTGGCCGGTCCCGTCACCGCGGCGGCCGTGGTGCTGGACCCGCAGAATATCCCCGACGGCCTGAACGACAGCAAGAAGCTGACCGCCGCCCGGCGCGAGGCGCTGGCCGCTTGGATCATGGCGCATTGCGACTGGTCCGTGGCCCATGTCGAGCCGGTCGAGATCGACGCTCTGAACATCCTGCGCGCCAGCCATGTCGCCATGTGCCGCGCCCTGGCCGGGCTGCGCCAGCCGCCCTGCCATGTGCTGATCGACGGCAACATGCTGCCCCGCGACCTGACCCTGCCCGCGCAGGCGGTGGTCAAGGGCGACGCGCGCTGCCTGTCGATCGCCGCGGCCTCTATCGTGGCCAAGGTGTTGCGCGACCGCATCATGGTGGATTTGGCGCAACAGCACCCCGGATATGGCTGGGACGTGAATGCCGGATACCCGACGCCCGGCCACAAACGCGCCCTGCTAGATCTGGGGATAACCCCACATCATAGGCGGTCGTTCAGGCCGGTACACAATATCTTGTGTAAAGCCCCTTTGGTAAGTGACTGATTCGAAAAAGAAATTGACGGCGATTCGCATCTGAATCATCTTTGGGGACATACCAGACCGGCAAAAGTCGGCATTTCCCGAAGGCAGAGCATGACGAAAACCAAGGACCAGCGCGCGGATTCCGCGCGACCATTACCGCTGAACCAGATTCTGGGCGGCGATTGCATCGAGATCATGAACGGCCTGCCCGCGGGCAGCGTTGACCTGATCTTTGCCGATCCGCCCTATAACCTGCAGCTGAAGGGCGACCTGCATCGGCCCGACAACAGCCTGGTCGATGCGGTGGACGATCATTGGGACCAGTTTTCCAGCTTTGCCACCTATGACGCCTTTACCCATGACTGGCTGGCCGCCGCGCGCCGGCTGCTGAAGCCCAACGGCGCGATCTGGGTGATCGGCAGCTATCACAACATCTTCCGCGTGGGCGCCGAGCTGCAGAACCAGAAGTTCTGGATCATGAACGACGTGATCTGGCGCAAGTCGAACCCGATGCCGAACTTTCGCGGCAAGCGCCTGACCAACGCGCACGAGACGCTGATCTGGGCGGCGAAATCGGAAACCTCGAAATACACGTTCAACTATGAGGCGCTCAAGTCGCTGAACGAGGGCATCCAGATGCGCAGCGACTGGGTCCTGCCGATCTGCAACGGTGGCGAACGGCTGAAGGATGCGGCGGGCGACAAGGCCCATCCGACGCAGAAGCCCGAATCGCTGCTGCACCGGGTGATCCTGGGCACGACCAACCCCGGCGACGTGGTGCTGGACCCGTTCTTCGGCACGGGCACCACCGGCGCGGTCGCCAAGATGCTGGGCCGCGACTATATCGGGATCGAGCGCGAGGAGGCGTACCGCGAGGTCGCGGACCGCCGCCTGTCCCGCGTCCGCCGCCTGGACGCCGACGCCATCGCCACCACCCGCGCCAAGCGCGCCGAGGTGCGGATTCCGTTCGGTCAGGTGATCGAACGCGGCATGCTGCGCCCCGGAGAGGAGCTGTTCTCCATCGGCAACCGGCACAAGGCCAAGGTCCGTGCCGACGGGTCGCTGATCGGGAATGACGTCAAGGGGTCGATCCACCAAGTCGGCGCCGCGCTGGAAGGCGCGCCCAGCTGCAACGGCTGGACCTACTGGCATTTCCGGCGCGAGGGCAAGATGATCCCCCTGGACATCCTGCGCCAGCAGATCCGCGCCGAGATGGAAGGCGACGCCCCCCGGCCCAACTGAGTTTCACCCTTCGCCAGTTCCCCCGTGCGCATCGCGCACGGCCGGAACCACCTTGCCCCGCCATGTCCGCATGGCGGGGGTTTTTCGTCCGTCAGCCCTTCATCGACCGCATGAAGGCCGCGATGCTTTCGGCGTCGTCCTGATCGTTGCCGGTCCGGTCCCGGCGGTCGGCCAGCCATTCCAGCAGCGATGCCGCCTCGCGGTCGGAAAACCGCATCTCCCACTCGGTGAACAGACGCTGTTGCAGCGGCCCTTGGTCTAGCACGGTGAAGTTCAGGTGGCGGTCATCCTCGCGCAGCACGTCGATCAGGCGGAACAGGCGAAAGCGCGGCCCTTCGACCCACTGGAAGAACAGCCCGTCCTCGTGGTGCAGGCATCCGGTCAGCCCCGCCGCCCGGTTGCGGTCGCGCGCATGGCGCAGGATGCGGTCCAGGTCGTCGCGTTCCAGGCCGGGTCGTGCCACGCTGCGGTACAGAAGATAGCCCAGACTGTCACCCGCGGCGAAATGATAGGGCTGCGCATCGCGGTGCATCTGCAAAGAATCGTCGTTCATTCCGGTCGGTCCCTGTTGCGCCCTTGGGACATTTTTCTGTTTTGTGCACACAATGCAAGATCACGGCCGGGACAAGCTGCGCAGCCTTTTACCGATATTTCCGGGCGCCTGCGGCAGGCGCGCTACAGCGCGTTGCGGGGCATCGGCAGCGTGCCGTGGTTATAGTCGGTCCAGTCGGTGATTTCCGGATAGAACTGCCGCCGCCAGGCGCGCACGCGGGGGTTCATCCGGCGGCGCCACAGCGGCGGGATCATCGCCAGCACCGTCATCGCCGGATAGCCCATCGGCAGCTGCGGCGCCTCGTCCGCGCCATAGGTCTGCAGCAGCGGAAAGCGGCGGTCGGGCTTGGTGTGGTGGTCGGAATGGCGCTGCAGGTTGATCAGCAGCCAGTTCGTCGCGGTGTGGCTGGCGTTCCAGCTGTGGCGCGGGCGGACGGGTTCATAGCGGCCCTCTCCCAGATGCTTGCGCGACAGCCCGTAATGTTCGACGTAATTCGTCAGCTCCAGCTGCCAGATGGCGATCAGGGCCTGGAACAGGAACAGCCCCAGACCGGTCCAGCCCCCCACCGCGACGGCCAGCACCAGCATCGTCCCCTGCAGCGCGGCATAGCGCCAGAAGGGGTTGCGGCGGTCCCACGGGCTGCGGCCTGCGCGGGCCAGAAACCGCGTCTCGGCTCGCCATGCGCTGTGGGGGCCGTCGACCAGAACGCGGGCAAAGAATCGGTGGAACCCCTCGTTATAGCGGGCCGAGACGGCGTCGCGCGGGGTCGATACCCAGCTGTGATGCACCAGCAGATGTTCGGTGCGGAAGTGCGAATAGAGGACCGAGGCCAGCAGCAGATCCCCCAGCCAGCGTTCCGCGGGCGTCTTCTGGTGCAGCAGTTCATGCGCATAGACGATGCCGACGCTGCCCGACATCACCCCGATGGCAAAGAACAGGCCAAGCGATTCCCACCCGGTCAGGTGGTCCGTCCGCCCCGCCAGCCACAGGCAGGCCAGCATCGTGGCCGCCTGCAGCGGGAACCAGATCAGCGTCACGGCGCGGTGCCAGAACAGCTGGTCGGTGGCGGTATCGGGGTCGGGATTGGCCTCGTTCAGGCCCAGCATGCGGTCCAGCACCGTGGTCAGATACCACGCATACACCGGCACGATCAGCCACCACATCCCACCACCCCAGGCCGCCAGCGCGACCAGGGGGATCAGGGCGACGGACAGCCAGAAAGGCGCCGCGGCGGGGACGGGGGCATGGCTCATGCGCCGATGCTAGCGTTGCAGATGCGGTTGCGCCATATCCCATGCCTTGCGCATCAGCCCCGGCAGGCATCGCGGTCGATCTGCCGCAGGGGGACCAGTTCCCCGCGCGTGGGATTGCCGGTCAGGTCGCCCAGCAGCACGGTCAGATCAAGCGTGAAATGCGTGAAGACATGGCGCACGGTCCCCAGGTCGCGCCAGTCCGCGGGCCCCGGCGGGGGCATGTCGCGCCCGTCCCACTGCGCCGACGGAAAGGCCAGCGTGCCGCCCAGCAACCCCTTGGGAGGGCGATGTTCCAGCACCAGCGCGTCGCCCTGACGTGCCAGCCAGACCACGCCCTGACGCGTGGGCTTGGCGGCCTTTGGCGTCTTGCGCGGCAGTTCGGGGGCGATCCCCTGCGCGCGGGCGTCGCAATGCGCCTGGACGGGACAGATGACGCAGGCGGGGTTGCGGGGCGTGCAGAGGGTCGCACCCAGATCCATCATCGCCTGCGCGTAATCGCCGGGGCGGGCCTCCGGGGTCAGGGTATCGGCCAGCGCCACCAGTTCCGGTTTCGCGCGGGGCAGGGGTGTCTGGACCGCGAACAGCCGCGACACCACGCGTTCGACATTGCCGTCCACCACGGTTTCCACCCGGTCAAAGGCGATCGCCGCAATCGCCGCCGAGGTATAGGCCCCGATCCCAGGCAGGGCCGTCAGCCCGTCGCGCAAGTCCGGAAAGCCGCCCCGGTCTGCCACTGCACGGGCGCAGGCCAGCAGGTTGCGGGCGCGGGCGTAATAGCCAAGGCCCGCCCATTCGGCCATCACCCGCGCATCGTCGGCCGCTGCCAGGTCCTGGACCGTCGGCCATAGCGCGGTGAAGCGCAGGAAATACGCCTTGACCGCCGCGACGGTGGTCTGCTGCAGCATCACCTCGGACAGCCAGATGCGATAGGGGTCGGCGGGGGCGCCGCCGGGCGGCACGCGCCAGGGCAGGCTGCGGGCATGGCGGTCGTACCAGTCCAGCAGGTCGGGGGCGATCACCTTGCTTTCACGCAATTATGTAAGCCTTTGCAAAAGGGCGCGCTTTCATCCGGGGGGATGGCTGGCTAAGAATGGCCGGGTGATAGCAGCAAAGGCGCCCATGGCCCACCCGTCCGACGCCCCAAAGACCCGGATCCGTCGTCGCAGCCGTGGCTTTCAGGCGGCGGCGACGCTGCTGGCCGACCGCGTCCAGAAGGCGGCCGAGGGGCGGGGATTCGCGGTGACCCGCCTGCTGACCAACTGGGCCGAGATCGCCGGCCCGCAACTGGCCCCCGTCACCCGCCCGGTCCGCATCAGCCATGCCCGCAACGGGCTTGGCTCCACGCTGACCTTGCTGACCACCGGCCCCATGGCGCCCATGGTCGAGATGCAGCTGCCCAGGCTGCGCGACCGGGTCAACGCCTGCTATGGCTATAACGCGGTCAGCCGCATCACCCTGACCCAGACCGCCGCCACAGGCTTTGCCGAAGGGCAGGCGGCCTTTTCCCATGCGCCCCGCCCGGACCGCGCGCCCGATCCCGCGATCGTGGCGCAGGCCCAGGGGGTGGGGCAGCAGTTCTCCGATCCGACCTTGGCCCAGGCCATGGCGCAACTGGCGATGAACGTCGCCAGCCGCCGGACCTGACATGACATGCACGACCTGAAAGGACTTTCCATGTTTCTGCGATTTGCCGCCACCGCCGTCGCGATGACCCTGGCCGCCCCCGTTCTGGCACAGGATGCCGCCGCCACCCCCGAAACCCTGCCCGACATCGCGCAGGGCGCCGAGGACGCGCCCCTGACCATCGTCGAATATGCCAGCTTCACCTGCGGGCATTGCGCGAACTTCCACAGCGACGTCTATCCGCAGCTGAAGGCGGAATACATCGACACCGGCAAGGTCCGCTTTGTTCAGCGCGACGTCTATTTCGACCAGCCGGGCCTGTGGGCCGGAATCCTGGCGCGCTGCGGCGGTGACGACAAGTTCTATCCCGTGTCCGGCATGCTGTTTGACGAACAGGAACAGTGGCTGGCCGGCGGTTCGGGCGACGAGATCGCGACGAACCTGCGTCGCATCGGCCTCAAGGCCGGGATGACCGAGGATCAGATGACCGCGTGCTGGGAAGACACCGCAAAGGTTGAACAACTGATCGCGACGTTCCAGACGAACGCGACCGCCGACGGGGTTGAGGCGACCCCGACCTTCATCATCGACGGGGAAAAGGTGTCGAACCAGCCCTGGGACAGCATGAAGGAGATCATCGACACCAAGCTGGCCGAGGCCGCCCCGGCGGAGTGACGCATTGCCCCGCAGGGCCCCGTGACGGGGTCCTGCACGCGCGCGATTGATTTTCGTCCGGCATGGTCGCAGGATCGGCGGGCGCGGAATTGACGCGCAGCACGGGGAGAGTGTGTCATGATTCAGGAATTCAAGACTTTCATCGCCCGCGGCAATGTCATCGACCTTGCCGTCGGCATCATCATCGGCGCGGCCTTTACGGCCATCGTCAATTCGCTGGTCGTCGACCTGATCAACCCGATCCTGGGTCTTATGACCGGCGGGATCGATTTCACCGACAAGTACATCGCGCTGTCGGGCAACGTCCCGGACGGGGCCAGCCTAGCCGCCGCCCGCGATTCCGGGGCGGCGATCTTTGCCTATGGCGCCTTCGCCATGGCGGTGCTGAACTTTCTGATCGTGGCCTGGGCGGTGTTCCTGCTGGTCAAGGGCGTCAACCGCCTGCAGCGCACCGTCAAGCGCGAGGAGGAGGCCAAGGAAGCAGTCGCCCCCTCCGGCCCCAGCCAGGAGGAGCTGCTGGCGCAGATCCGCGACCTGCTGGCCGACCGCACCAGCCCGGCCTGACGGCTACAGCCCCAGCATCGATGCCGGGGTGACGGCCTCCAGGCCCAGAGCCTCGCCCACCGGGGGCGAGGTCAGCTGGCCCTCGTGCACCGACAGGCCGGCGCGCAGATGCGCGTCGTCGGTCAGTGCGCGGCGCCAGCCCTTGTCGGCCAGGGCCAGCAGATGCGGCATGGTCACGTTGCCAAGCGCCTGCGTGGCGGTGCGCGCCACCGCGCCGGGCATGTTCGCCACGCAATAATGCACGATCCCGTCGACGTCATAGATCGGGTCCTGATGCGTCGTCGCGCGCGACGTCTCGAAACAGCCGCCCTGATCGATCGCCACGTCCACCAGCACCGCGCCCTGCGGCATGGTCGACAGCTGGTCGCGGGTGATCAGCTTGGGCGCGGCCGCGCCGGGGATCAGGACCGCGCCGATGACCATGTCGGCGGTGCGGATCGCCTCGGCCGTGGCGGCGGCGCTGGCGAATTGCGTCGTCAGGCGGCCCATGAAGATGTCGTCCAGATAGGACAGGCGGGGGACCGACCGGTCCATGACCGTCACGTTGGCACCCATGCCGACGGCCACGCGCGCCGCCGCGGTGCCCACCACGCCGCCGCCGATCACTACGACATTCGCGGGCCGCACGCCGGGCACGCCGCCCATCAGCACGCCGCGCCCGCCATTGGCCTTTTGCAGCGCCCATGCGCCGACTTGGGGGGCCAGGCGGCCTGCAACCTCGGACATCGGGGCCAGCAGGGGCAGGCCGCCGCGGGCATCGGTCACCGTCTCATAGGCGATGGCGGTCACGCCGCTGTCCAGCAGGTCGCGGGTCTGGTCCGGGTCGGGCGCCAGATGCAGATAGGTGAACAGGATCTGGCCGCGCGCCAGCATCCGCCGTTCGGCGGCCTGCGGCTCCTTGACCTTGATGATCAGCTCGGCCTCTCCGAAGACGGTCGCCGCGTCGGGGGCGATCTGCGCGCCTGCATCGATGTAATCCTTGTCCGCGAAGCCGGCGCCCTGGCCCGCGCCGGACTGGACCAGCACGTCATGGCCGCGCAGCACGGCCTCGGCCGCGGCGGCAGGGGTCAGGCCGACGCGGAATTCCTGCGGCTTGATCTCGGTGGGGCATCCAATCTTCATGGTCTCTCCTCCCAGAGGTGTGGTCCGATGATGCCCCGTCCGGCCCGCAAGGTGCTGCGAACCTGCCCCTGATCGGCGCATCATCTGCGAAGAAACCACTGGCATTTTCCGCCATGTTCGAAGAATCTGCCGGTATGGCCGAACTTGACGCAACAGACCGACGAATCCTGTCCCTGCTTCAGGCAGAGGGGCGAATCAGCAATGCCGAACTGGCGCTGCGGGTGCATCTGTCCCCCTCTGCCTGCCACAGGCGTGTGCAGCGGCTGGAGGAGGCGGGCGTCATCTCGGGCTATGTCGCGCTGCTGGATGCACGCGCGTTGCGGCGGCAGACGACCGTGTTCGTGGAGATCACCCTGTCGGGGCAGGCGGACGAGGTTCTGGACGCCTTTGAACGCGGCGTGCGCACCATTCCCGACGTGCTGGAATGCCACCTGATGGCGGGCACCGCCGACTATCTGCTGAAGATCGTGGTCGAGGATACGGACGATTTCGCCCGCATCCACCGCCAGCACCTGTCGCGCCTGCCGGGGGTCGCCCAGATGCATTCCAGCTTTGCCCTGCGCACGGTGTTCCGCACCACCGCGATTCCGGTCTGATCGCCGGTCAGGGAACCCTGCCGGCCTGCATGTGCGTTATCCTGTCAGACAGACAACAGGAGACGCACGATGTTGAAGACTCCGTTCAAGGCCCTGCTGATGGGCGGCCAGATTGCCGCAGCCAGCCTGATGGCCACCACCGCCATCGCCCAGACCACCCAGATCGAGACCCCGCAATCGACCGTTATCGTCCCCGATGACGCGCTGGAGGAATCGCCGTCGGGCGGGTTCATCGCGGAAAGCGATTATCCCCGCTTCGAGAGCCTGGAAAACTACGAGGCGATCGCCGAGACCCTGTCGGATCAGGGCTATTCCGACATCTATATCCAGCGCGAGGGGCCGATCCTGACGGTCACCGCACAGCGCGCCGGCGTGCCGACCGAACTGGTCTACAGCACCGCCAATGGGCGGCTGGTGTCCGTCGACGGTGTCGAGACGCGCCCCGATGCCGAACCGTCGTCCTCCGGCGACCAATCGGATCAGGCCGGCGCCGACGCGCCGGGCGATGCGGACGGCGGTGATGCCGACGACGGCGGAACCGATGACGGCACGGATGGCGGCACCGGAGACGATGGTGCCGATGACGGCGGGTCTGACGATGGCGGTGCTGACGGTGGCGCGGATGGCGGTGCCGATGGCGGTTCTGACGGCGGTTCGGACGGCGGTGCCGATGGCGGCGATTCGGATGGCGGGTCGGACGGCGGTTCCGATGGTGGTGATTCGGATGGCGGTTCTGACGGTGGATCCGATGGCGGGTCCGACAGCAACGGCTGATCGTGCCCCGGGTCGATGCCTGACAAAAGAAAACCCCCGCGGCATGGCGCCGCGGGGGTTATCAAATGACACAAGATCGCGTCGTCTTACAGCGCGCCTTCGCGCTGTGCCTTTTTACGGGCCAGCTTGCGGGCACGGCGAACGGCCTCGGCCTTTTCACGGGCTTTCTTGACCGACGGCTTCTCGAAATGTTGCTTGAGCTTCATTTCGCGAAAGACACCTTCGCGCTGAAGTTTTTTCTTCAGAGCACGGAGCGCCTGCTCGACGTTGTTGTCGCGAACATTGACCTGCATGTGGTTGTCACCACCTTCCTAGGTTAGAGTTGATAGATTGCAGGAAGCGTCCCCCTAACAGCGGCGGGCGCAAATGTCCAGACGAGGTATGCATGACCCACACCGACCGAGACGCGCTGCTGGATGCCGCACTGATCCATGTTCCCTTCGAGGGGATGAACGAACGGGCGCTGGCCGCCGGCGCGCGCGACATCGGCATGGATGCGGCCCTGATCCGGGTGCATTTCCCGCAGGGCGGTGCCGGGCTGGCCGCCGCCTATCATCGGCGCGCCGACCGGACGCTGCGCGAGACGCTGGCCGCCACGCCGCTTGAGGGGCGGTTCCGCGACCGCGTGGCCCAGGCCGTTTGGCGGCGGCTGGAACTGTCGGACCCCGAACTGGTGCGCGCCGGTGCCGCGACGCTGGCCCTGCCGCAGAACGCGGGTCTTGCCGCGCGGCTGGTCTGGGAGACGGCGGACGTGATCTGGACCGCCTTGGGCGATCGGTCGCAGGACGTGAACTGGTATTCGAAACGCGCGACGCTGACGGCGGTGATTTCGGCGACGGTGCTGTTCTGGCTGGGTGATGATTCCGAAGGTCGCGCCGACACCCGCGCCTTCATCGACCGCCGCATCGACGGCGTGATGTCGGTCGAGACGGTCAAGGCGCGCCTGCGCAGCCTGCCCGGCGCTTCCAAGCTGGCCGATGCCGCCCTGGGCTGGATCCGCGCGCCCCGCGACCGGGCGCTGCCCGGCAAGACCCGATAAGGACGACCGCATGTTTCCCGACCAGATGACCGCCATCGAGATCGCCGGCCCCGGCGCCGCCGATCAGTTGCGCGCCACCACCCGGCCCGTGCCGGTGCCCTGCCACGACCAGATCCTGATCAAGATCGCCTATGCAGGCGTGAACCGGCCCGACGTGCTGCAGCGATCGGGCAGCTATGCCCCGCCGCCGGGCGCGTCCGACCTGCCCGGGCTGGAGGCCTCGGGAGAGATCGTGGGGCTTGGCGCGGGCGTCACGCGCTGGAAGAAGGGTGAACAGGTCTGTGCCCTGCTGCCGGGCGGCGGATATGCGGAATACGCGGTCTGCCACGCAGATCACGCGCTGCGCATCCCCAAGGGCCTGACCCTGCGCGAGGGCGCGTGCCTGCCCGAAACCGCGTTCACCGTCTGGTCGAACGTGGTTCAGCGGGGCGGTCTGACCGGGGGCGACCGCTTTCTGGTGCATGGCGGCACGTCCGGGATCGGCATGATGGCCATCCAGATCGCCCACGCGCTTGGTGCGCGCGTCTTTGCCACCGCCGGCAGCGACGACAAATGCGCGGCCATCACGGCGCTTGGCGCCACCGCCATCAACTATCGCAGCCAGGATTTCACCAAGGTCTTGGCCGAGGCGGGCGGTGCGGACCTGATCCTGGACATGGTCGGGGGCAGCTATATCCCGCGCAACATCAAGTCGCTGGCCCAGGACGGACGGCTGGTCATGATCGCCTTTCTGGAGGGCCCCAAGGTCGAGCTGAACTTTGCCCAGATCATGGTGAACCGCCTGACCATCACCGGATCGACCCTGCGCCCGCAATCCGACGTCGCCAAGGCCGAGATTGCCGACCAGATCCGCAAGCAGCTGTGGCCGATGATCGCCGCCGGGTCGGTGGCCGTCACCATCGACAGCGAATTCGCGCTGGCCGACGCGGCCGACGCGCATCGCCGGATGGAGAGCAGCGACCATATCGGCAAGATCGTCCTGAAGGTCGCGGGCTAGCGCACTGCCTCGATCAGCAGCCGGGGCGCGTCGCAGTCGCGGCGCGCGTCCGGCGCGCAGGTGCGCGGTTCCAGATCGCGGGTCAGGCAGATCCGAACCTCGGTCAGGGCGCCGTTGCGGCAGGTGATCGTGACGCCGTCGGGCTCCAAGCCGGGGTTCGCCTCCAGGAACGCCTCCTCGATCACCGCGGGCGGGGCCGCGACGTCGCGGGCAAGGTCGTCAAGCACCGGCGGGATCACGATGTCCCGCGCCGCCTGGCGGGTCGCGTCATAGTAACCGGCGGCCGACAGCCCGCTGCAGCGGCCGTGTTTCTGCCACTGGTACCAAGCCAGGCCGCCGGACCCCATCACATCTGCCATCGCGGCACTGTCGCGGCGCGACGGATCGCGTTCGCGGGTCGTGCAATCCTGCGGCCAGCCGCGGTCGTATTGGGGCCACAGCCCGTGCACGGTGAAATCGCGCGCCGTGCCGTCGCGGCATTCGGGGGCATCACGGTCGTCGCCCGTCGTGCTGCACCAGGTCGGCTGCCAGGACAGCGCCAGCACATAGTAATCGAACCGCCCCGCGACGTCGCGGGCGGCAAGGGGCAGGGGGGTCAGCAGGACCGCCAAGGTCAGGAACAGGATGCGCATCCTGCGACAATAGCGACGCCGCGCGGGCATGCACCGGCAATCGTGCGAATCCTCTTTTCCCCGGCCCCTGAAATCGGTATACGACCTGCCAATTCCCCCCGAAAACGAGGAATGGCGCAAGCCGAAGCCGTTTTTCCGGCCCTCATCCCCATGTTCGGGACCAAGAGACACGCGAAGGAGACTGACATGAGCAAGCCGCTGATGGCCAAGGCCACCGCCGTCTGGCTGGTCGACAACACGACGCTCAGCTTCAAGCAGATCGGCGATTTCTGCGGTCTGCACGAGCTTGAGGTCCAGGGCATCGCCGATGGCGACGTGGCCGCGGGCGTCAAGGGCTATGACCCCGTCGCCTCGAACCAGCTGGACCCCGAAGAGATCAAGCGCGCCGAGGGCAGCCCGATCTATCGCATGCGCCTGAAGCACAACCCTGCCGCCGATGGCGAGGAAAAGCGTCGCGGGCCGCGCTATACGCCGCTGTCCAAGCGTCAGGACCGTCCTGCGGCGATCCTGTGGCTGGTCAAGTTCCACCCGGAGCTGGCCGACGCGCAGATCGCCAAGCTGGTCGGCACGACCAAGCCCACGATCG
Source organism: Paracoccus sp. PAMC 22219 (assembly GCF_000787695.1). GTDB lineage: Bacteria > Pseudomonadota > Alphaproteobacteria > Rhodobacterales > Rhodobacteraceae > Paracoccus. The sequence goes on from NZ_BBPH01000014.1 coordinate 30,041, forward strand.
CGTCGATCCGCGAGCGGACCCACTGGAACAGCCAGAACATCCAGCCGATCGACCCGGTCGCCCTGGGCCTGTGCCGCCAGACCGAACTGGACGCCGCCGTCCAGAAGGCCGCCAAGAAGAAAGCCGCCGAGGGTGGCGTGATGACCGATGACGAACGTCGCAAGCTGGTCAGCACCGAGACCTCGCTGGCCATGTCGGAAGAGCCGCGCCTGCCCAGCTCGATCGCCGGACTGGAAAACTTCAGCCTGTCGCGCGACGAGGACAAGCCCGAGCGCGAGCTGGACAAGGACACGTTCTTCAACCTGCCCGACACTGATGACGAAGACGAAGACGACGACAGCACGCCGCGTCGCTGATCCTGACCATCGATGATGCAAAAAGCCGGGCAATTGCCCGGCT
>NZ_BBPH01000013.1 GCF_000787695.1 Paracoccus sp. PAMC 22219
AGCCCGCGGCACCCCGCGCGGTCCCGCAGCCGGCGGTCGCCCCCGTGCGCCCGAACCCACGCCGGAACCGGTCGCGGCCCAGCCGGCACCGGAACCCGAACCCAGCACGCAGCCGGCCTTCGTGCCGGTCCCGCGCCGCCCGATCGTGCCCGCGGGCCAGCCCCTGCCACCCCAGCCCTCCGCCAACGAGATCAGCCCCGAAGCCCTGGCCTCGGTCCGCGAGGTCGAAAAGCGCGCCAAGAAGCTGACCCTGATGGAGCTGACCGAGCGGACCTGCAAATGGCCCATCGGCGACCCGGCCACCGACAAGTTCTGGTTCTGCGGCCTGCCTTCGGTCGCGGGCAAACCCTATTGCGAGGCCCATGTCGGCGTCGCCTTCCAGCCGATGTCGTCGCGCCGCGACCGTCGCCGCTGATCCTTTTCGGGCGGGCCGCGATGGCCCGCCCGGCCTTGCCAACCCCGCCCGCGCCCCTTACTGCGTCCTTCTGATGTAATGATATATCATTGCATGATTCGGAAGACCCACAGAAGGACCGGTCCCATGATCCTCCGTTCGCCCCTCCCCGCCAGCCTGCTGATCGCCGCGACGCTTGCGCTGACCGGCCCCGCCCTCGCCCAGAACAGCGCCACGCCCCCCGCGCATGATCATGCCCATGATCACGACCACGCGCATGACCATGATCACGCCCATGCCCGGACCCCCGAGGCCCAGGCGATCTATGACGGTTACTTCGACGACGATCAGGTCGCGGACCGCCCCCTGTCCGATTACGCGGGCGACTGGCAGTCGGTCTATCCGCTGCTGCAGGACGGCACCCTGGCCCCGGTGATGGCCCGCAAGGCCGAAAAGGGCGACCAGACCGCCGAGGAATACACGGCCTACTATGACACCGGTTATGCCACCGACACCGACCGCATCACCATCGAGGGCGATGTCGTGACCTTCTACGCGGGCGACACGCAGCTGTCCGGCACCTATGCCGATGACGGGCACGAGGTGCTGACCTATGCCCGCGGCAACCGCGGCGTCCGCTTTGTCTTTGCCAAGACCGAAGGCGACGCGGGCGCCCCCGCCTTCATCCAGTTCAGCGACCATGGCATCGCGCCGGCCAAGGCGGGTCACTTCCACCTCTATTGGGGCGACGACCGTGCCGCCCTGCTGGACGAGGTCACGACCTGGCCCACCTACTATCCCGCCGCCATGACCCCCGCCCAGATCGTGGACGAGATGCTGGCCCACTGAACCCCGCGCACGCCCGCAACCTGTGTACAGCCTGTGCACGGGCTGTGCCTGCGTGGTGCCCGCCCTGTGCGCCCCCGATCGCCAGCCATCGCTGGCGATCGGACCATCGCCGCCCCCGCCCCGTTGCGCGCACCGGCCATGCAACGCGCGCCCCGCTTTTCATCACGGCGCAACAGGGCTAGAGATGCGCGACCCCGAAAGGACGCATGCCATGGCCCGCCACCTGATCACCTCTGCCCTGCCCTATATCAACGGCATCAAGCATCTGGGGAACCTCGTCGGTTCACAGCTGCCCGCCGACCTCTATGCCCGCTATCTGCGGGCGCGGGGCCACGAGGTCATGTTCATCTGCGCCACCGACGAACACGGCACCCCGGCCGAACTGGCCGCCGCCAAGACCGGAGAGGCCGTGGCCGATTACTGCGCCCGGATGCACGGCGTCCAGACCACGCTGGCCGACGGGTTCGGGCTGTCCTTCGACCATTACGGCCGGTCCTCCAGCGACCGGAACCGCGCCCTGACCCAGCATTTCGCGGGCCGTCTGGCCGATCAGGGCTATATCCGCGAAGTCGTGGAAAAGCAGGTTTATTCGCATGCCGACAACCGCTTTCTGCCGGACCGCTACATCGAGGGCACCTGCCCCAATTGCGGCTATGACAAGGCCCGCGGCGACCAGTGCGAGAACTGCACGAAACAGCTGGACCCGACCGACCTGATCAACCCCCGCAGCGCCATCAGCGGGTCCACCGACCTGGAGGTGCGCGAGACGAAACACCTCTATCTGCGCCAGTCCGCGCTGAAAGGCGACATCGCCGCCTGGATCGACGGAAAGGCCGACTGGCCGATCCTGACGACCTCGATCGCGCGCAAATGGCTGAACGACGGCGACGGTCTGCAGGACCGCGGCATCACCCGCGACCTGGACTGGGGCGTGCCGGTGAAACGCGGCGACGCCGACTGGCCGGGGATGGAGGGCAAGGTCTTCTACGTCTGGTTCGACGCGCCCATCGAATATATCGGCGCGACCGCCGAATGGGCCGACGCGACCGGCGCCGATGACGCCGCCTGGCGTCGCTGGTGGCGCCTGGATCAGGGCGCGGAGGACGTGACCTATACCCAGTTCATGGGCAAGGACAACGTGCCCTTCCACACCCTGTCCTTCCCGGCCACGCTGATCGGTTCGGGAGAGCCGTGGAAGATGGTCGATTACATCAAGTCCTTCAATTACCTGACCTATCAGGGCGGACAGTTCAGCACTTCGCAGGGGCGCGGCGTGTTCATGGACCACGCGCTGGAGATCCTGCCCGCCGATTACTGGCGCTGGTGGCTTCTGTCCCACGCCCCGGAATCCGGCGACAGCGAGTTCACCTGGGAGAATTTCCAGCAATCCGTGAACAAGGATCTGGCCGACGTGCTGGGCAACTTTGTCAGCCGCATCACCAAGTTCTGCCGCGCCAAGTTCGGAGAGGCCGTCCCCGAAGGCCCGGCCTGGGCCCCGCCGAACTGGCCCTGATCGACACGCTGACCACCCGCATCCGCGCCTATGAAGCCAACATGGAGGCGATGGAGGTCCGCAAGGCCGCGTCCGAGTTGCGCGCCATCTGGGTGTCGGGCAACGAATACCTGCAATCGGCCGCGCCTTGGACGGTGTTCAAGACCGACCCCGACCAGGCGGCGATGCAGGTGCGCATGGGCCTGAACCTGATCCGCCTTTACGCGATCCTGTCGCAGCCCTTCATCCCCTTCGCATCCGCCGCGATGCTGCAGGCGATGGACGCGCAGGACGCCGATTGGCCCGTGGACGTGGCACAGGCCCTGCAGGCGCTGGCGCCCGGCCACGCCTTCACCGTCCCCGAGGTGATGTTCGCCAAGATCAGCGACGAGGACCGCGAGACCTGGGCCGCCCGTTTCCAGGGCGTCCGCGCCTGACTGTTGCATTCGTGCCACAGTGACGCGGGGGGCGGGCGCAGGCCTTGCCCCCGAGCCAACCCGCCGTAAAGGCGACTGAATTACCCAGGTAATCGGCTTTTCCCTCTGGCCACGACCCCAGGCAGCATGTCCCCTCCGACTCCGAGGCCCATGATGCCCAAGACCCCCTCCCTTCGCGCGACCCTGCTGGCGCTGACCGCCCTGACCGCGCCCGCACTGGCGCAGGACAGTGCCCCCATCCTGCTGGACGAGATCGTGATCACCGCGTCCGGGTTCGAACAGAACATCGCCGACGCCCCCGCCAGCATCTCGGTTATTTCCGGAGAGGAGCTGGCGCGGCGCAACATCACCACCCTGTCGGACGCGCTGCGCGGGGTGCAGGGCGTCGCGACCACCGGTACCGCCAACGAACAGGACATCACCATCCGCGGCCTGTCGGGCCAGTACACGCTGATCCTGGTCGACGGCAAACGCCAGGGCACCCGCGAATCGCGCACCAATGGCAGCGCCGGGATCGAGCAGAACTGGATCCCCCCCGTCGCCGCCATCGACCGGATCGAGGTGGTGCGCGGCCCGATGTCGTCGCTGTACGGGTCCGACGCGATGGGCGGCGTCGTCAATGTCATCACCAAGCCGGTTGCCGATCGCTGGACCGGATCCGTCACGGCCGAGACCACCCTGCCCCAGGACGGCGACGATTCCAGTTCGCGCCAGCTGTCCTTTTTTGGCAGCGGGCCGGTGATCGCCGACCAGCTGGGCCTGCAGGTCTGGGGCCGCCGTTTCGATCGGTCCGAATCGCGGATCGTGGACGGGCTGCGCGACCGCGACCTGACCGACCTGTCGGCGCGGCTCAGCTGGACGCCCGACCCCGACCACACCCTCCACCTGGAGGGCGGGCGCACCACCATCCAGGATCTGGGCCGCGTCGGCCGCACCATCGCGCCCGTCGATTTCCGCGGCACGCCGCAGAACGACAGCCTGCAGGACAACACCCGCGACCGCGCCGCCCTGTCCTATGCCGGGCAATGGGACAATGTCGCGGCCGACCTGTCGGTCTTGCGCGAAGTGGGTCAGCGTACCACGGCATCGGGCAACGGGGCGCTGGTCACGGGCGACCGCGCGCCAGAGGTCACGAACACCGTCTATGACGCGAAATTCACCGCACCGCTGGAATGGCAGGGCAGCCATACGCTGGTCTTTGGCGGCCAGCTGAACCGCACCGGACTGCGCGACCAGAACCCCGGCCTGGGCGACGGGCGGACCTATTCCTTCAAGACCTCGCAGCGGGCGGTGTTCCTGGAGGACGAATGGCGCATCCGCGACGATGTCGCCCTGACGCTTGGGGCGCGGCTGAACGATCACGCCGAATACGGCAGCAACATCACGCCCCGCGCCTATGCGGTGTGGAACGCGACGCAGGGGCTGACGGTCAAGGGCGGCGTGTCGACCGGGTTCCGCGCACCCGACCTGCGGTCCGTCGTGCCGGGCTATTTCTACACCACCGAACGCGGCGCGGGCGCCATCGTGTCGAACCCCAACCTGCAGCCCGAGGAAAGCACCAGCTATGAACTGGCAGCGCTGTACGACACCCCGACGTGGCAGGTGGGCGCGACGCTGTTCCGCACCGATTTCGACGACAAGATCGAAAGCGCGCGCACCGACGATCAGGTCGTGATCGGCGGCACCAGCTTCAACCGGTGGGAATGGTACAATATCGGCAGCGCCCGCCTGCAGGGGGTCGAGCTGACCGCGGACTGGGACGCCACCCCTGATCTGACCCTGCGCGCCAGCTACAGCTTTACCGACAGCGAACAGCGGTCGGGCGATTTCGCGGGCCTGCCGCTGGACCGCACGCCCCGCCATCAGGCCAGCGTGACCGCCGATTGGGTGACCCCCGTCGCGGGGCTGGGGGCCTGGGGGTCGGTGATCTATCACGGTCGGGAAACAGCCGCCGGGGCGCGCATCGGCACCAACGGGCGTCCGGTGGCCTTTGACCCGGACGAGACAGCCATCGCCTATGAATACGGGTCGTACCTGACGGTGGACCTGGGGGCGGATTACCAGCTGACCGACCGGGTCAGCCTGAACGGCGCGATCTACAACCTGCTGGACCGCGACGTGACCATGGCCGCCAACAACACCGAAGGCGAGGGCCGCCGACTGTGGCTGGGCCTGACCTCGAACTTCTAGGGGGATGCGCCCGGCCGGTGGACTTTCCCCGGCCGGGCGTGTTCAAACGGGGCATAATCCAGCCGGAGAGCCCATGACCCATTGCATCCTGATCGGAGCCCCCGTGGACGAGGGCCAGCGCCGCCCCGGCTGCCTGATGGGCCCCGCCGCCTATCGCACCGCGGGCCTTGCCGCCACCCTGTCCACCCTGGGCCACAGCGTCGAGGACCGGGGCGACGTCACCCCGGACCCCCTGGGCGACCACACCTGCGCCAATCCCGCAGTCCACCACCTGCCCGAGACGATCGCCTGGACCGGCGCCCTGCGAAAGGCGACCCAGGACGCCCTGCCGCATGGCATGCCGATCATCATGGGGGGCGACCATTCGCTGGCCCTGGGCACCGTCGCGGGCGTTGCGGCCCATGCCGCCGAACAGGGCCGCGCCCAGTTCGTGATCTGGCTGGACGCGCACAGCGATTTCCACACCGTTGCCACCACCACGTCGGGGAACCTGCACGGCACGCCGATGGCCTATGCCAACGGGCTGGAGGGGTTCGACCCCTTTCCGCCCTTCCCCGCGCCCATCCCGGGCGAGAACATCTGCATGTTCGGCATCCGCAGTGTCGACCCCGCTGAACTGGCGCTGATGCAGCCGACCGACATCACCGTGAACGACATGCGGGTTCTGGACGAACAAGGCATCGTGGCGCCCCTGCGCGCCTTCCTGGACCGGGTGCGGGCCGCCAACGGCATGCTGCATGTCAGCCTGGACGTGGATTTCCTCGACCCCTCCATCGCGCCGGCGGTCGGCACCACCGTCCCCGGCGGCGCGACCTTCCGCGAGGCGCATCTGGTCATGGAACTGCTGCACGAATCGGGGCTGGTCACGTCGTTGGACCTAGTCGAGCTGAACCCGTTTCTGGACGAACGCGGCCGCACCGCGAAGCTGATGGTCGACCTGGTCGGCAGCCTGATGGGTCGCAAGGTCTTTGACCGTCCGACCCGCAGCTATGGATAGGGGCGGACCACCGGCCCGCCCCCTTTCCTTGCGATACTGACGGCCTGGGACCTTACCAGACCTTAGCTTCGCGGTCATAGAACCGCTGCGCCGCCGCCTCGACAAAGGCCGCCGGGTCCAGCTTGGTCACGCCCTTGTCGGGCTGCACCCCTGCCGCCGCCAGCAGCTTGGCGCTGACATCGTCGGCACCGATCGCCTTGAGGTGCGCAAAGGCATCCGACACGAAATCGACCGCGGGCTTGAACTTGGCCAGCTTGGCCGCGTCGTCGGCGCTGATGACCAGTGCCACCGCGTCGAACAGGACCGACGGCGAACCCGCCAGCTGCGCTTCGGCCTTGCCGCGTTCCTTGGCGATCAGCGTCACCGTGCCACCCTCGGCCTCGACCGCGTCGCGCAGGGCATCGACCTTGGCCTGATCGCCGCCATCGCCGATCAGAATGCCGACCTTGCGGCCATTCAGGCTGTGCTTGGCCTGCTTCATGATCGACAGCGCGTCGGACAGGGCCATGTCGATCGGCTCGCGCATGGGGGTCGCAGCGTCGGGCAGATCCTCGGCCAGACCTTCGGCCACGGTCTCGGCCAGATCCTCGTCGATGACGCGCAGATGGCCCAGCACGCGCTGGATCACGTGACCCAGACCGACCTTGGACAGCTCGAACGTGATCGCATCGGCGATGTGACCCTGCTCGACCTCGGTCTGGCTGCGATAGAACATCCGCGCCTGGCTGTAGTGGTCGCCGAACAGTTCGGCCCGCACGCGCAGCTTTTCGTCCGGCTGGTTGCCCAGATCGGTCATGTCCTTATAGGTCGCGAACCCCTGATCGCTTGCGCGCGGTCCGGGCTCCTCTCCGGCCTGATCCAGGCTGTTGGGCTCATAATTGGCGCGGCCCTTGGGCACCGCCATCTGCATCATCCCGTCGCGCTGAAAGTTGTGCATCGGGCATTTCGGCGCGTTGACCGGGATCTGGTGGAAGTTGGTCGTGCCAAGCCGCGATTTCTGCGTGTCCAGATAGCTGAACAGCCGCCCCTGCAGCAGGGGGTCGTCGGAAAAATCGATGCCCGGGACGATATTGGTGGGCAGGAACGCCACCTGCTCGGTCTCGGCAAAGAAGTTGTCCGGGTTCCGGTCCAGCACCATTCGACCGACGATGCGGACGGGAATGTCCTCCTCGGGGATCAGCTTGGTGGCGTCCAGTACGTCATAGGGCTGCTTGGCGGCCCATTCGGCGTCAAAGGTCTGAATGCCCAGTTCCCATTCCGGGAAATCGCCCGAATCGATGGCCTCCCACAGGTCCTGACGGTGATAGTCCTGGTTCGCGCCGGCCGTCTTGACCGCCTCGTTCCAGACTTGGCTCTGCAGCCCCAGCTTGGGCTTCCAATGGAACTTGACGAAGGTCGACTTGCCCTCGGCATTGACCAGACGGAAGGTATGGACGCCGAACCCCTCGATCATGCGCAGGCTGCGCGGAATGCCGCGGTCGGACATCGCCCACATGATCATGTGCATCGATTCGGGCATCAGCGACACGAAATCCCAGAAGGTGTCGTGCGCGCTGGCGGCCTGCGGATAGCCGCGGTCCGACTCCATCTTGACCGAATGGATCAGGTCGGGAAACTTGATCGCATCCTGGATGAAGAACACCGGGATGTTGTTGCCGACCAGGTCCCAGTTGCCTTCCTGGGTATAGAACTTGACGGCGAAACCACGAACGTCGCGCGGCGTATCCACGCTGCCGGCGCCGCCGGCCACGGTGGAAAAGCGCACGAAGACCGGCGTCTTGCCCGGATTGGCCAGCACGCCCGCGCGGGTCAATTCCGGGATCGGGGCGGTGCATTCGAAATAGCCGTGGGCGCCCGAACCGCGTGCGTGGACGATCCGCTCCGGGATCCGTTCATGGTCGAAATGGAATATCTTTTCGCGAAGGACATAGTCCTCCAGCAGGGTGGGACCGCGGGCCCCCGCCTTCAGGCTGTTCTGGTTGTCGGAAATCGGGACCCCGTGATTGGTGGTCAGGGCCTCGTCGCCGGTCTGGTGGATTTCTCCGCCGTTGCCGCGTGTCTCGCTGATGCTGGACATGACGTCCTCCTGTGCTGGCGCGTTGCCTGTCCAACCGTGGCCGATGCAAAGGGTTCCTGATTCGGTCGGCTATGTTTTGTTCATCGGCTTGCCCTGCGCCGCGCGGCCTGCGATATGCAGAACTGATGATGATGCGGACGTGGCGAAATCGGTAGACGCAGCAGACTTTGACGATTGGAGTGCCCGGCCGGAAACCGCCGGTGCAGAACCGCTCAAATTCGGGGAAAGCTGTGGGGCCCCGGCCCCGTGCCAATCCCGAGCCAAGCCCCGGAGACGGGGAAGGTGTAGAGACTAGACGGGTGGCGCCTAACGTCCTTGCGGGCCATGGCGAAGGGATAGTCCAGACCACGAACGGGGCATCGCACCCCCGGCGGCGAAAGTCGAAGTGGTACGAAAATCTGTTTTCCGAACGGAAGTGCGGGTTCAAGTCCCGCCGTCCGCACCATCATCGCGTCATGCGGCACCGGCGCGGTCACGCCCCGGTGCGCGGGGGGTTCACGTCTCGACTTGGGCCGGTTCGCGCGGCGGGCGCCCGATGATGTCGCGCAGCGCGTCCAGTTCGATGAAGTTGTCGGCCTGGCGGCGCAGGTCGTCGGCAATCATCGGCGGCTGGCTGCGGATCGTGGACACGACCGACACCCGGACCCCCTGACGCTGCAGCGATTCGACCAGCGGGCGGAAATCGCCGTCGCCGGAGAACAGGACCGCGTGATCCATCCGGGGCGCCAGTTCCATTGCATCGACGGTCAGCTCGATGTCCATGTTGCCCTTGACCTTGCGGCGGCCCAGGGCGTCGGTGTACTCGCGCGCCGGCTTGGTCACGACGCAGAACCCGTTGTAGTGCAGCCAGTCCACCAGCGGGCGGATCGGGGAATATTCCTCGCCCTCGATCAGGGCGGTGTAGTAATAGGCACGCATCAATTTGCCGCGGCGGTCGAATTCCTGGCGCAGCAGCTTGTAGTCGATGTCAAAGCCAAGCGCCTTCGCGGCGGCATAGAGATTGGCGCCGTCTATGAAGATTGCCAACCTGTCGTCTTTGTAAAACATGGATGTTGCCTTTGATGAACCCGGTCTTCACGGCACAAGCGCGGGCCAGGGTGAGGGACCTGTAATGCGCGGGCCCATGCCATGGACCTGTAAGGAAAGAGGAAAGCGTGGTTAACCTGTCTTTTGGTATCGTTGCTTTTGGGGCCAACCTTCCCCTGTCGGATCAGGACCCCGTAACGACCCTGTGCACGACGATGGGCATTCTGCACAGCGCACCGGGCATTTCAATCACCGCGATTAGTCGCATCTGGCGGACTCCCGCCATGCCTGCGGGATCGGGGCCCGACTTTGCCAATGCGGTGGCGCTGATCGCCACGTCGCTGACCGCGCCGCAGGTCCTTGAGGCGCTGCACAAGATCGAGGCAGACCATGGCCGCGACCGCAGCACGGGCCGGTGGTCGGCGCGCGTGCTGGACCTGGACCTGATCGCGCTGGACGACCGGATCGAACCCGATGCGGACCACCTGCGGGCGTGGATGGACCTGCCCACCGATCGCCAAGGGGTGCAGACGCCCGACCGGCTGATCCTGCCCCATCCGCGGATGCAGGATCGCGCCTTTGTCCTGGCCCCCCTGGCCGAGATCGCGCCCGACTGGCGCCATCCCCTGACCGGGACCACCGTGGCGGCAATGCTGACGGCGCTTGGACCCGGCGCATTGGACGGAATGACGCCGGCCGAATCCCCAGGTTTTCCTTGACAATCGGGGCTGAGCCGACCATCAGTCCGGTTCGCCCCGAATGTCCGATTCGCAACTGCACAGGTGATCCATGGCCCGCGTAACGGTCGAAGACTGCGTCGACAAGGTTCCCAACCGCTTTGATCTGGTGATGCTCGCCTCGCATCGCGCCCGAGAAATCGCGGCTGGCAGCGCCCCCACCGTCGATCGCGACAACGACAAGAACCCGGTGGTCGCCCTGCGCGAAATCGCCGAGGAAACCCAGCCCGTCGACGATCTGCGAGAGCGGATGATCGAATCGACCCAGACCCAGATCGAGGTCGACGAGCCCGAAGAGGACGCCATGGCCCTGCTGCTGGGCGCCGAGGTCGATCGTCCCAAGCCGTCCGACGAGGAATCCGAGGAACGGATGCTGCGCATGATGCTGGAAGCGAACCAGCGCGCCTGACACTGCCATCACAGAGGTCTTCGACACCATCATGATCGACGTCGAAGACCTGCTGGCCCTTGTCCGCAACTATAATCCCCGCAGCAACTGCGCCCTGATCCGCGATGCCTATGAATACGGCATGCGCATGCACGAGGGGCAGTTCCGCCATTCCGGGGAACCCTATTTCACCCATCCCATCGCCGTCGCCGCCATTCTGACCGAAATGCGGCTGGACGACGCGACCATCGTGACGGCCCTGCTGCACGACACGATCGAGGACACGCGGTCGACCAAGGACGAGGTCGTCGGCATGTTCGGCGCCGAGATCGCCGAGCTGGTCGACGGGGTCACCAAGCTGACCAACCTGGAACTGTCCAGCACCCAGTCCAAGCAGGCCGAGAATTTCCGCAAGCTGTTCATGGCCATGTCCCGCGACATGCGCGTGATCCTGGTCAAGCTGGCCGACCGGCTGCACAACATGCGCACCATCCGGTCCATGCGCCCCGACAAGCAGGTCAAGAAAGCGCGCGAGACGATGGACATCTATGCGCCCCTTGCGGGCCGGATGGGCATGCAGTGGATGCGCGAGGAGCTGGAGGACCTGGCCTTCAAGGTCATCAACCCCGAGGCCCGCAGCTCGATCATCCGCCGCTTTGTCAGCCTGCAGCGCGACAGCGGCGACATCATCGGCCAGATCACCGCCGACATCCGCACCGAGATGGAAAAGGAAGGCATCGAGGCCGACGTGTTCGGCCGCGCGAAAAAGCCCTTCAGCGTCTGGCGCAAGATGCAGGAAAAGCAGCTGGCCTTTTCGCGGCTGTCCGACATCTATGGCTTTCGGATCATCACGCGCACGGAAATGGACTGCTATCGCGCGCTTGGCGTGATCCACCACCGCTGGCGCGCCGTGCCGGGCCGGTTCAAGGATTACATCAGCCAGCCGAAATCGAACGGCTACCGCTCGATCCACACCACCGTGTCGGGCCGCGACGGCAAGCGGGTCGAGGTTCAGATCCGCACCCGCCAGATGCACGAAGTCGCCGAGGCCGGTGTCGCCGCCCACTGGGCCTATCGCGACGGCGTGCGGACCCGCAACCCGTTCGCGGTCGATCCCGCCGAGTGGATCGCCCAGCTGACCGACCGGTTCGACACCGAGGACCACAACGAGTTCCTGGAACACGTCAAGATGGAGATGTATCAGGACCAGGTGTTCTGCTTCACCCCCAAGGGCGACGTGATGCAGCTGCCGCGCGGCGCGACGCCGATCGATTTCGCCTATGCGATCCACACACGGCTTGGCAATTCCTGCGTGGGCGCCAAGATCGACGGCATCCGCGTGCCCCTGTGGACGCGGCTGAAGAACGGCCAGTCGGTGGACATCATCTCTGCCTCGGGCCAGCGGCCGCAGGCGACCTGGTTGGACATCGTGGTCACCGGCCGCGCCAAGGCCGCGATCCGGCGGTCCCTGCGCGAGGAGGATCGCGACCGCTTCATGCGTCTGGGGCGCGAACTGGTCCGCGTCAGCTTTGAGCATGTCGGCCGCAAGGTCACTGACAAGGCGCTGCGGACGGCAGCCAAGCAAATGGGCCTGCCCTCGGCCGAGGATCTGCTGGCCCGCATCGGCAGCGCCGAGAATTCCGCCAAGGAGGTTCTGGGCGTCCTTTATCCGGAATTGGCCGACCACCACGACGAGATCGACGGCAAGCGTCCCTTTGCCGGGCTGGAGGCGGACGCGAACTTCAAGCGCGCGCCCTGCTGTGCGCCGCTGCCGGGCGAACGTATCGTGGGCATCACCTATCGCGGCGCGGGCGTGGTCATCCATGCCATCGACTGCCCGGTGCTGGCCGAGTTCGAGGACAGCCCCGACCGGTGGGTCGACCTGCAATGGCGCGAGGGGCGCCACCCCGCCGCCTATTCGACCGTGCTCAATTTGACGATCCGGCACGATGCCGGGGTGCTGGGACGCATCTGCACCTTGATCGGGGCGCAGGGGGCGAATATCTCGAACCTGGAGTTCATCGCCCGCAAGCCCGACTTCTACCGCATCGAGGTCGAGGTCGAGCTGCGCGACCATGAACATCTGCACAACCTGCTGACCGCCCTCGAGGCGGAAAGCGATGTCGCGCAGGTCTCGCGCGTGCGGGACCCGGCACTGAAACCCTGAGGCAGGCGACCCCTGCCCGTCACGGATCGGGTTCGCCTTGTTCAAACGCCGCAAACCGCGCAGCTACGGCCAATTGGCCAGCCAGATGATCTATCCGCCGGGCGGCTGGCGGCGGGCCAGCGCCTATGTGGCGCACAGGCTGCGCCGTCTGCCCGACCAGCCGCACCGCATCGCGCGCGGGGTTGCGGCGGGGATCATGGTGAATTTCACGCCGCTGTTCGGGTTCCACTTCCTGTCGGCGGCGGCGGTGGCCTGGATCATCCGCGGCAACGTGCTGGCCGCACTGCTGGCGACCTTTGTCGGCAACCCGGTGACCCTGCCCTTCATCGCGCTGATGTCTGTCAAGCTGGGGCGGGAAATCCTGGGCCAGGAGGGCGACCTGACGCCCCAGTTCATCTTCCACGAATTCTCCAAGGCCACCGGAGAGCTGTGGCACAATCTGCGCGCTCTGTTCGGCCCGTCCGAAATGCACTGGTACAACCTGGGCGATTTCATGGCGCAGGTGTTCTGGCCCTACATGGTCGGCGGCATCATCCTGGGGTCCATCGCGGGGGTCATCACGCATTACCTGACCGTGCCGATCTTCATCGCGTATCAGCGGCGGCGCGAAAAGAAGATGGCCGACCGCATCGCCCGCGCCTCGGCCCGCGCGGCGCAGCTGGCGGCGGACCGGGCCAAGGGCGGTCCGGGTCAGTAACCGCGGTCGCGGTCGACCAGATGCAACAGCGGTTGCCCCGCCATCGCGCGGCGCAGGTTCCGGGCAACGACGGGGGCTGCGGTCGCGGGGCGGGTCTCGGCGGCGATATGCGGGGTGACGGTGACGCCGGGATGCGCCCAGAACGGGTGACCCTCAGGCAGCGGTTCGGTGCGGAACACGTCCAGCACCGCATGCCCCGGACGCCCCCGGTCCACACCGCGCAACAGCGCCTCGTCGTCGATCAGCGTGCCGCGGCCCGGATTGATCAGCCAAGCGCCGTCCGGCAGGCGTGACAGCCGATCCGCGTCCAGCAGCCCGCGCGTGGCAGGCGTGTCGGGCAGCAGGCAGATCAGGATCTGCGCCCCCGCCAGCGCCTGGTCCAGCTGCGCGATGGGCAGCACCGACACCCCCGGCACCGCCCGCCCCGAGGCGCTGACACCGGTGACCGGAAAGCCCAAGGCGGTCAACATCGCCGCCGCGGCCTGCCCCAGCTCTCCCATCCCCAGCACGGTCACCGGGCGTTCCGCGGCCAGCGGCGGGATCTGGCCGTTGCGCCAGATGCCGTCCTGGGCATAGCGGTCCATGCCCAGATGAGCGCGCATCGCCCATCCGGCGCAGTATTCCGCCATCCCCTGCCGCAGGCCCGGATCGACCATCCGCGCCAGGGGCTGGGTCAGCGTCGCATTGCCGACGATGCGTTCGACCCCCGCCCAAAGGCTTTGCACCACCCGCGCGTTGGCATAGGGCGCGAAATCGGTGATGTCGCCGCCGGGCGCATAGATGATCGCGTCGAACGCGGCCGGGTCACCGTCGCGGTCCAGCTGCATCTCGGGGCAGGCCGCGCGCAGGGCCGGGGCCCATTCGGACCACGCATCGTCGCGGGCAGAGAACCGGACCCTCATCGGGGCCTGTGGACATGGGCGGACTGCACCAGGCCGAACCCCAGCATCAGGATCATCAGCGACGTCCCCCCGTAACTGACCAGCGGCAGCGGCGACCCCTTGGCCGGCAGCAGCCCCATCACGGTCGCCATGTTGATCGAGAAGTACAGGAAGAACGTCGCGCTGATGCCGATGGTGATCAGGCTGGCAAAGCGGTCGCGGTTGCTGAGTGCGGAATACAGGCAGAACCCCAGGATCAGCATGTACAGCACCAGCAGCGACGACGCGCCGATAAAGCCGAACTCCTCGGACAGGACGGTGAAGATGAAGTCGGTGTGCTTTTCGGGCAGGAAGTTCAGCCGCGACTGCGTGCCCTGCATGAAGCCGCGTCCCGACAACCCGCCCGATCCAAGCGCGATCTGGCTCTGGATGATGTTGTAGCCCGCCCCCAGGGGATCGGATGTCGGGTCAAGGAAGGTGTCGATGCGGCGGAACTGATAGTCGCGCAGCAGCTGCCAGTCGGTGCCGCGGCTGCGCATGACCGCCACGACCAGCCCGACCGCGGCCCCGATCACCGCCCCGAAATACCACAGCGACACGCCCGCCGCGAACATCACGATCCCGCCCCCCGCGATCAGCATGATCGAGGTGCCAAGGTCCGGCTGCATCAGCACCAGCGCGGTGGGCGCCAGGATCACCAGCACCGGCACGATGACCCACAGGGGCCGCGACACGCGGTTCAGCGGCAGCCAGTCGTAATAGGCCGCCAGCAGCAGGACCACGGCGATCTTCATCAGTTCGGACGGCTGGATGCGGATCGGGCCGATATCGATCCAGCGCTGTGCACCCATGCCGATGACGCCGAACAGGTCGACCGCGACCAGCATCAGGAAGCACACCACATAGGCCGCGACGGAAATCCCCCGCCAGAACCACATCGGCACGAAAGCCAGCCCCAGCATGATCACCATGCCGACGGCAAATCGGATCATCTGCGGTTCGGCCCAAGTGTCCATGCGCCCACCCGCAACCGAATACAGCATCAGGAACCCGATGCAGCAGACGGCGGTGATCAGCAGGACCAGCGGCCAGTTGATGTACAGGATCTTGCGGAACCCCGTGGGGACCTGCGCCACCTGATAGTCCAGATAGGACATCGCCTTACGCCCTGCTGCGGCCGGGGCGCGGGGCCTCGGGCTTGTAAAGGTGCATGGCGTTGTGGCGCTCCTCCAGCGCGGCGCGCTGATCGGAGGGCACTGCGTCCAGCGGCGGCAGCCCGCCGTTCAGCGCGAACAGCAGGATGTCGCGCGCGATGGGCGCGGCCACGGCCGATCCGCCGCCGCCATGTTCGACCACCAGCGAGATCGCGTATTTCGGCGCGTCATAGGGCGCATAGGCCACGAACAGCGCATGGTCGCGCCGCGCCCAGGGCAACTGGTCGTTCGAGATGACGCCGCGCGCGCGTTCGGCAACGGTGATGTTGCGGACCTGGCTGGTGCCGGTCTTGCCCGCCATGCGCCAGTCCTCGCGTGTGATGCGCGCGCCGCGGGCGGTGCCGCGCGCGCTGTTCATCACCGCGTCCATGCCAAGCCGCGCGACGCGCAGCGACGCCGCGCTGATGTCCAGCGGCGCATATTCGGGCACCGCCTGTCGCACCCCGTCGATGGACCGGATCAGCTGGGGCCGCACCTCGCGCCCCGAGGCGATGCGCGCGGTCATCACCGCCAGCTGCAGCGGCGATGCCAGCACGAAGCCCTGCCCGATCGAGGCGTTCAGGCTGTCGCCGATCTGCCAGGCCTGGCCGTGGCGGGCCATCTTCCATTCGCGGTCGGGGGCGATCCCCTCGGCCACCGCGGACATGGGCAGGTCGTGGCGCTGGCCCAGGCCCAGCTTGCGGGCCATGATCGCGATGCGGTCGATGCCCACCCGCTGCGCCAGCTCATAGTAATAAACGTCGCAGCTTTCCTCGAGGCTCTTGATCGCGTCGACCGTGCCATGCCCGCCGCGCCGCCAGCAGTGGAACCGCCGGCCGCCCAGTTCGGTGTGGCCGGGGCAATAGAACCGGGTGCCCGCGTCGATGACCCCGGCCTCCAGGCCCGCCATCAGGGTGACCATCTTGAAGGTCGATCCGGGCGGATAGACGCCCTGCACCGTCTTGTCGGCCAGGGGACGGTGGTCGTGATCCATCAGCGCGCGGTATTCGGGGCTGCTGATGCCACGCACGAACTTGTTGGGGTCAAAGCTGGGCGACGAACAGATCGACAGCAATTCGCCGGTCTGGCAGTCGGTGACGACGGCGGCGGCGCTTTCGGTGCCCATCCGCTGCGCGGCATAGTTCTGCAGCGCCGCGTCCAGCGTCAGCTGCAGCGTGGCGCCCTGTTCGCCCTGCTGGCGTGACAGCTGGCGCATCTCGCGGCCCTGGCTGTTGACCTCGACGCGCCTGGCACCGGCCTTGCCGCGCAGGATCTCCTCCATGCGGCCCTCGACGCCGATCTTGCCCAGCTGGAAATCCGGCAGCAGCAGGACCGGGTCCGGATCCTCGATCCGCGACAGGTCGTAATCGCTGACCGGGCCGACATAGCCCATGACATGCGCGAAATCGCCCGCCCGCGGATAGGCGCGCGACAGCGCCGATTCGGGCGTGACGCCGGGCAGCGACGGGGCGTTGACGGCGATGGCGCTGAACTGTTCCCAGGACAGGCGGTCGGCCAGGACGATCGGGGTGATGGCGCTGCGGCGGGAAAACTCCTCCATCAGCTCGGCCATGCGGGCCTCGGTCATGGGGACCAGCTGCGACAGGCGGCGCAGCACGGCCTGGACGTCGCCGCCCGCCTCCTCTCGCGTCAGGGTGACGCGATAATTCTGTTCGTTCCCCGCGATGATGATCCCGTTGCGGTCCAGGATCAGCCCGCGCGACGGCGGCAGCAGCCGGATCTTGATCGAGTTGCCGTCCGCCAGTGTGCGATATTCCTCGGCATGGTCCAGCTGCATCGACCGCATCTTCAGCGCCAGCGTTGTGACCGTGGCCACCTGGATGCCGGCCAGCATCAGACCGCGCCGGGTGATCTGGCGGGTGCTGTCCATGATCTCGCGTTGGGACTTCTTCATGTCCTTGTCCTCATGTCGGATCGCCGCGGCCAAGGCGGCGCAGCCCGATCAGCCAGCGCGCCCCGAAGACGACCAGCGGATAGGCCGCCACCGTCGCCAGGAACTGCAGGATCGCCTGCCCCAAGGCCGGCACCTGCAGCATGAACACGACCTGCACCAGACGATAGCCCAGCATCATCAGCCCGATCAGCATGCCCACGCGGAACCATTCAACCATGAATGGCTGATCGCGCCAACGGGGCTCTCGCAGACGTGCGGCCTCGGATCCCAGCAGCACGATGGCGGTCCACAGGCCCAGGGGACGCATCAGCAGCACGTCCTCGACCAGGATGGCCAGCACGATGACCGGGGCGGCCAGCTGGTCGGGGCGGCGCAGCACCCAGGCCAGGATCAGCGCCAGCGCAAGGTCGGGCCCGGGCCAGCCCATGATCCCCGCCGACAGGGGCAGCAGCCGCACGAACAGCAGCGCCCAGACCGAGGCCAGAAACACCAGCGTTCCCAGAACGAAGCTGCGGCTTGGCAGCTGGATCATGGCGTGGAACCCGGGTCCAGCGGATCGCTGGCCGCCGCAGCATCCACCGGAGAGACCGGCAGCTGCGGCCCGATCAGCCCGTCGTCCTGACCCAGGATGACGGCGGCGCTGTCGACCACGGCCTCGGCCGGGTGCGACCGCAGGACGCGCAGGAATTCCAGACGTTCGTAATCGGCGGCCATGCGCAGGCGCAGCCGCCCGTCGCTGCCCTGCGCCACCTGGCCCACCAGCAGCCCGCCCGGAAACACGCCCCCGTCGCCCGATGTCACCACACGGTCGCCGGGGCGCATGTTGTCGGCCTGTTCCACGAATTCCAGCAGCGGCAGGGCCGTGTTGTCACCCGTCAGCAGCGCGCGTTCGCCGGTCG
>NZ_BBPH01000012.1 GCF_000787695.1 Paracoccus sp. PAMC 22219
CATGTCGCGTTCGACATGGCGGGGCCGCGGCATGGATTGCGCGACGCGGCGGCGCGCGGTGGCCAGCACTTGGCCGGTGGCGTCAAAGATGACCGCCTTGGTGACGGTCAGCCCGTTGTCGATGCCCAGGATCAGCATCGTCTCAGTCCCCGGTCGCGGCGATCTGGACCGCGACGCCGCGCTGGCGCAGGGCGGTGATCTGGTCGGGGGGCGTGCGGTCGTCGGTGATGATCAGGTCGAAATCCTCGATGCCGCCCATCGAATGCAGGGCGCGGCGGGTGAACTTGGTATGATCCGCCAACAGGATGCGGCGGCTGGCGGCGTCCATCATGGCGCGTTTCGTCTCGGCCATTTCCGGGGACTGGTGAAACACCTGGGCATCGGTGATGGCGGCCATCGACAGGATCGCCACGTCCGCGCGCAGGCGGCGGATCTGGGCGGTGGTCTGCGGCCCCATGAAGGCGTTGCACCAGTGGTGGAACTGACCGCCCAGGCCCAGCAGGGTCATGTCGCCGATCTCCTTGATGGCGGTCATCAGCGTCAGCGAATTGGTGATGACCGTCAGCGGCACCCGCGCGGCCAGGTGCGGGACCATGCGCAGCACGGTGGTGCTGTCGTCCAGGAACACCGCCTGGCCCGGTTCGACCTGCTGGGCCGCCAGCTGCGCGATGGCGGATTTCTGCGGGCCCTGGCGGGTGTCGCGATAGAGGTCGCTGGCCTCGATCAGGCTGGTCGGGGCGGCCGAGGCGATGCCGCGCGACTTGCGCAGCAGGCCGCGGGCGGCCAGTTCGTCCAGGTCGCGATGGGCGGTCATCAGGCTGATGCCGAACCGGTCGGTCAGATCCTCGATCCGCAGGCTGCCCTCGGCCATGACGGCCTGCGCGATCAGCTGGCGCCGCGCCTGCAGGCGCGCCTGGCGGCTGTCCGAGGAGATCATGTCCATGACGATGCGGCCCTTGCGTGGGTGGGGCGCGCGCGTGACGGCGCGCACCCCGATGACATCACTGGTCCAGAACGAAGGCGGCGCTGTAGCTGTCGACGTTCTCCGACGTGATCAGCAGGCAGTCGAACAGCTGCTTTTCGGTCTCGACCCCGGTTTCGCCGGTCTTGATGAAGGTGTCGGCCTGACGGACGGCAGCTTCTGCAAAGACGGCGACGGGCTGCAGGACGGTATAGGCCATCTCTCCGGCCTTGACGGCCTCGACGGCGTCGGGGCTGCCGTCAAAGCCGCCCACGGTCACGGCCTCCAGCTTGCCGGCCTCCTTCAGCGCCGCGATGGCGCCAAGGGCCATCTCGTCGTTGCCGGAAATCACGCCGGTGATGTCGGGGTTCGCCTGCAGCAGCGACTGCATGCGCTGATAGCCCTGGGTGCGGTCCCAGTTGGCGACCTCCTCGCCGGCCTTCTCGAACTCGGGGTACTGCGACAACACGGTCTCGAAGCCGTTCGACCGGGTCTGGGCGTTGTTGTCGGACGGGGCGCCGAACAGTTCGACATAGCGGCCGCCCTCTTCGCCCATCGCCTCGACCCAGGCCTGCGCGCCAAGCGCCGCGCCCTGGGCGTTGTTCGACACCAGCTGCGCCTTGGCCAGACCTTCCTGGTTGATCTCGGCGTTCACCAGGAACACCGGGATGCCCGCATCGACGGCCTTCTGGACGGCGCCGACGGACCCGTCGGCATTGGCCGGGTCCAGGATGATCGCGACCGACTGGTTGGTGATCGCGGTGTCGATCAGCGTGCTTTCGGTGTTCGTGTCGCCGCGATGGGCGGCCACGTTGGCGGTATAGCCCAGCTCCTCGGCGGTGGCCTTGGCGACCTCGCCCTCGGTGAACCAGTAGGGGTTGGCCGGATCGTTCACGATCACGGTGATCAGCCCCTCGGCCCAGGCCGATCCGGCCATCAGCGGCACGGTGGCCACGGCAGCCATCAGCATCCGGCGCGTCATCTTCATCATTTGGTCTCTCTCCCTTGGTGTGGTGGTCCTGCCCGGTGGGGGGCAGTCTTTCCGCGCGCCATCCCTGTGGCGCGCGGGGAAGGTCGGTGGCGGGGCCTCACGTCTTGCGCGTGCCGCTGCCGTATTGAAGCGAGTTCATCAGCACGGCCAGCACGATCACCGCGCCCGTGAACACCGTCTGCCAGTAGGAACTGACCCCGATGATCACCAGGCCCGCCGACAGGAAGCCGATGACAAAGGCGCCCAGCATCGTGCCGCGCACGTTGCCGCGACCGCCGGTCAGGGCCGCGCCGCCGATCACGACCGCGGCGATGGCGGTCAGTTCGTACGCGTTGCCCGCCGTGGGCCCGGCCGAGGTCAGCTGCGACGCCAGCACCAGCCCCGCGGCGGCGGCCAGCGCGCCCGACACCATGTAGACGGTGATCTTGACCCGCTTGACCGGCACCCCGGACAGTTCCGCCGCGCGTTCGTTCCCGCCCGACGCGTAAAGCCAGCGGCCAAAGGCCGACCGGCCCAGCATCAGCCCCGCGGCGATCGCAACGACCGCCAGCACGATCACGCTGATCGGCACCCCGCCGATGCGGTAGAAGCCCAGCCAGTTGAAGCCGGTGTTGCCCAGGGCCTCGGACCCGCGCAGGTTGTTGTAGGTCAGCCCGTTGGTCATCAGCAGCGCGATGCCGCGGGCCACGTACATGACCCCAAGCGTCGCCACGAAGGGCGGCACCTTGAAGATCGCGACCAGCACGCCGTTGACCGCGCCGACCGCCGCACCCACGCACAGCGTCAGCACGACGACCGCCCAGACCGGCGGGTACAGGATCACGCCAAGCGCATCCAGCTCGACCCCCTGCATCATCGCGCCCGCGACGACGCCCGACAGCGCCAGGATGGAGCCCACCGACAGGTCGATCCCGCCGTTCAGGATCACCAGCAGCATGCCGATGGACAGGATGCCAAAGATCGCGACCTGGCTGGACATGATCAGCAGGTTCGACAGCGTGAAATAGTTCGGCGACAGGAACGAAAAGACCGCGATGATGGCGATCAGCGCGAAGAAGGCGCGCCCTTCCAGCAGCAGGCGGCCCAGATGGAACTGGCGGCCTTTCGCGGGGGCGGTCGTGGTGGTTGCGGACATGGGTCTTCTCCCTCAGGCTGCCACGGACTCGCCCGAGGCGGCCATGATCCGGTCCTTGGACACGGTGCTGTCGAATTCGGCCGTGATGCGGCCCTTGTGCATGACGATGATCCGGTGGGCGATGGACAGGCATTCGCTGACCTCGGAGGTGGAATAGACCACCGCCAGCCCGTTCTTAGCGCCTTCGGCCAGCAGGCGGAACACCTCGGCCTTGGCGCCGATGTCGATGCCGCGCGACGGCTCGTCCAGCAGGATGGCGCGGGGCCGGGTGGCCAGCATCTTTCCGATCACCACCTTCTGCTGGTTGCCGCCCGACAGCGACCCGATGGGGGCAGCCCCGCCCGATGTCTTGACCGTGACGCGGCGGATGCTGTCGTCGACCAGCTCGCGTTCGGCGCGGGTGCTGGTGAACAGCCCGCGCGTGAACCGCGCGATGGAGGCCAGCGACAGGTTCTGCCCGACGCTCATGGTCTGGACCAGGCCGTCGCGCTGGCGGTCCTCGGGGACCAGGGCCAAGCCGCGGGCGATGCGGTCGCCGATGGACAGGTGGCTGATCTCATGGCCCTCCAGCACGATCTGGCCGCCGGTGGCGCGCAGGCGGCCGGCGACCGTCTCCAGCAATTCGGTGCGGCCCGCACCCATCAGCCCATAGATGCAGACGATTTCGCCTGCCCGCACGTCCAGGTTCAGCCCGCGGACCAGGTCCTGGCCGGTGGCGTCGGGCACCGACAGGTCGCGGATCGACAGGGCGACCGCGCCAATCGTGCTGTCCGGCGGGCTGCCCAGGTCGTAGTTCTCGCCGACCATGTTGCGCACGATCCATTCCAGGTCGATGTCCGCGCGCGGCGCATAGGCGGTCATCACCCCGTCGCGCAGCACCACCGCGTGGTCGGTGATGGTCAGCGCCTCCTCCAGGTGGTGCGAGATATAGACGATGCTGACGCCGCGCGCAGTCAGGTCGCGGATGACCTTGAACAGCACCTCGACCTCGCTGGCCGACAGGGCGCTGGTGGGTTCGTCCATGATCAGGATGCGGCTGTCGACGGACAGGGCGCGGGCGATCTCGACGATCTGCTGCTGGCCAAGGCGCAGGTTCTCGACCAGGGTCGAGGGGTCGATCTGCTCCTCCAGCTCCTCCATCAGGGCACGGGTCTGGCGGTCCTCCTCGGCATAGTCCACGCCAAGGGTGCCCATGATCTCGCGGCCCATGAAGATGTTGTCGCGCACCGACAGGTTCGGGGCCAGCGACAGTTCCTGGTGGATGATCGAGATGCCCCGGTCGCGCGCGTCGTTGGCGTTGGCGAACGCCACCGGCTGGCCGTCCAGCACGATCTGGCCCGCGGTGGGCTGAATCACGCCTGACAGGATCTTCATCAGCGTCGATTTCCCGGCGCCATTTTCCCCGAACAGCGTGGTGACCTGGCCGCGATGGATGTCAAAGTTCACGCCCTTGAGCGCATGGACCTGCCCATAGGATTTCGCCACGTTGCGGGCGGCAAGGACGACCTCGGCGCTCATTGGACCTCCATCGCGACGGGGGTGATCAGCCAGTTCGCCGGGTTGATCAGGCGGAACGCGCCGGTCACCGTCACCTGCTTGCCCGCCAGGGCGGCGGTGTCGATGACCGCCAGCACCTCGGCCGCCATGGCGCGGTTGATGCCCGATCCGGCGTCCTGGTATTCGATCTGGTTCTTGAAGGCGCCGAACGCGATGTCGCCAGGCGCGTCGCGCAGGTCTGTGCCGTTGATCGCGGGGCCGGTCTGCACGCGGATGCGCAGGTCGTCGGGCAGGCCCTCGACCGTCAGCGGATAGACCCCGGCGCGCGGTTCGCCTGCGGTGCCGGTCACCGTGACCATCATGATCGCGCCGGTGGATGCGGGCGTGCCGTATTCGGCGATGGCCGCATCCTGATCGGCGGCGATGGCTGCGGCCAGGTCGGTGGCGGGCACCGCGCGTTCGATCACCGCGTCGCGGATGCGCGGGAATTCCTGCGTGCCATAGGTGTCGGGCGAAAACGCCTGCTGGCGCGCATCGGCTTCGGAGCGACCTGCACCACGGTGGTGTCCAGCGCGATGGCGGCCATGACGCCCAGGCCCAGGGCCACGGACAGGATCAGGCCGCGGCGGCTGGCGGCAGGGGCCCGGGGGGCGGTGGAGCTGTCGGTCATCGGTCTGCCTCTGGCTGGAACACGGGGCGGGCGGGCGCACATCTCATGGTTGATGATAACTTCACGTGATCGACCTCGCGTGGAGAAAGCGCATCGAAACCCACCGTCCGGGCGTCATTGCGCGGGCCGCATCCATGGCGCGGCGGCACGCGCGGCGCAAGCCTATGCTGGCGAAAGTCGTCATGCGGTCCGGCCTCCCCTCCGGTCGATTCGCGTGGCGCGGGCCTGTGATTGCGGCGAATCCGCGCATCCATTCGGACGCGAACAGGGTCAGCTTAGATGAAATAAATTGCCGTGTCCGTAAAAAAATACGTTTCCTGTGCGATGATCGTGATATAAACCGTGGCCAAGGGATGGAGGCATCATGACGGACAAGCAGCGCGACGTGCTGATCGGAATCGATGCCGGAACCTCGGTCATCAAGGCCGTGGGGTTCGATCTGTCGGGCAGGCAGCTGGGCGCGGCGGCGGTGCCGAATCGCTATGCGACAGGGGCACAGGGTGCCGCGACGCAGGACATGGCGCGGACCTGGGACGACTGCGCGGCGGCCCTGCGCGGGCTGGCCGACCACATTCCGAACCTTGCAACGCGGACCGCCGCGCTGTCGGTGACGGGGCAGGGCGACGGCACCTGGCTGGTCGGGGATGACGGCCCGGTGGGCGACGCCTGGCTGTGGCTGGACGCGCGCGCCGCGCCGACCGTCGACCGTCTGGGCAATAACCGCGCCCGGTTCGAGGCGACAGGCACCGGCCTGAACACCTGCCAGCAGGGCGCGCAGATGGCGCATATGGATGCCCATCACCCCGACCTGCTGGACCGTGCCCAGGTCGCGCTGCATTGCAAGGACTGGCTGTATCTGAACCTGACCGGCATCCGCGCGACCGACCCGTCCGAGGCCAGCTTTACCTTCGGCAATTTCCGCACCCGCGCCTATGACGACGCGGTGATCGAGGCGCTGGGCCTGACGCATCGGCGCGGCCTGCTGCCGCCGATCATCGACGGGACGCAGGTGACCCATCCGCTGACCGCCGATGCCGCGCGGCAGACAGGGCTGCTGGCAGGCACGCCGGTATCCTTGGGCTATGTCGACATGGTGATGACCGCGCTGGGTGCGGGCGTGCTGGGCGGGGCAGGCGAAGTGGCCTGTTCGACGGTCGGATCGACCGGGGTGCATCTGCGCGCCGTGACCGCCGACCGCGTGCATCTGAACGATCAGGGCACGGGCTATGTCATCTGCCTGCCGGTGCCGGGCGTGGTCACGCAGGTCCAGACCAACATGGCGGCGACGCTGAACCTGGACTGGGTGCTGGGCCTGGCCGCGGGCATC
>NZ_BBPH01000011.1 GCF_000787695.1 Paracoccus sp. PAMC 22219
AGTTCTCAGGGGGCAGAGCACAGATCCATTTTTCCGATGTCCCGTCCTCATGGACACCAGACAAGGGATCCTGAACGGTGCTCAGTTGTAAGAAAGTCGCAGAGCGAACCAGCGCGTTAGTTTAGAAAGAACTAAGTCTAATGAAGCGACTGAAGCTTCGACTGCATCCGGCGATGGGCAAGGGATGCCGGACCTTCATCGGACAGATAGAAATGACCGATAGTCTGACAAAAGCCGCCGTTACTAGGCCAACGGCTGATGAGGGCGTCAATGGGGAAATAAAGGCCATTCTTGTCCGATCGGACAAGCAGAGCTGTATTCAGGCTCTAAGTCATGAACACACGGACTAGCGCTGTGGCGCTTTTACAATCGGGTCTGGTCGCCGGGTTCATTGCAACGCTCGTGCTGTCGGTGATGAGTATGAGGCTGAGCGCTGCGGTTAACGTGTTGCTAATCAAGGGTCGTGAACAGATTTCAAACGCCATCAGACATATAGCTCGACCGCCATGGTTGCCTGCCGCCAAGTCCATGGGCTTGGCATTTGAAATGGCCCCCTACCGTGCAGATCGTCATCGGCTGGTTTAGGTGACGCTTGGTGAGTACTGGGTCTCTGCTTCGCTGGAGAACTACGAGCGTCGCAACACAGGTCTCTGTCGACCGGTGGGATTGGACGCCGGGGATTGTCAGCGCGCTTTGATAAACATGGCCGACCGCTTCCGTTATGTTCTAACCAACTCTCCTATACCGTTTCGATGGCGCCAGCAGATGCCGACGCTCGGATCCAGTCGTCCGACGCGGGCGATCAGCCCATTGTCCGATCCTGCCGGATCACCGGCTGGTTCGGGAGGCGGGAGAACAGGCCTGACGCGAGATCCTGCATATTAGCCTCCATTCGCTCTTCACTCCCCGCGATTTCGCCCTTTTGCCATATTTCAGGATCGTGAAGCCGTATCTGGAGGGAGACTGCGATCATGGGACGCTGACTTGGGCCGACACCGGTGATCGCATGCAAGACAACAGGGCCGCTTATTGCGCAGCGACGGCTCCATTCGTCATGCGGTCCAGCGCCTGTGCCATGCCGGCGAGCGCCTCATCGGCGCCATCCAGGTTATGACGATCCGCCAGCGCCTCGACCGAGAGATAGCCGACACTGGTTTCTCCGTCCTGCTGCCAGATCAGTACGCGCAGCGGCAGATCCAGCGCGGCACGTGGATCTGCCTGCATCAGCGGCGTACCGATCTGGGGGTTGCCAAAGATCAGCACTGTGGCGGGGTCCATCTGCAGCCCGGCATCTGCCGCTGCGGCTTGGTGGTCGACACGGGCGACCAGAGTGGCAGGACTGTCCTCGATGATTGTCTCCAGCCGATCGGCCGTGGCGGTGACATCATGGGGGCTGGACTTGATGACCCAGTCCTCGGCATGTGCCACCGAAGTGATGGCAAGGCTAAGGGCGATGGTTGCAAGAAGATGGCGCATTCACATAGTCCTTTTGGTGACGGTTCCGGATCATCCTGCGGCAGTTCCGCGTCAATCGCCATCCCATCCGGTCTTGATGACCAGCAACAGGCGCGGGGCCTTTCGCCGCTCACGTGCCTCGCAGGAGTGACAGATGACACCTGCTGACAGTCCACGGATCCTGCTGCTTGGTGCGGGGCATGCGAACCTGCTGGCAGTGCGCGCCTTGCGGGACGGGATCCCACGTGCCCGGATCACCTTGATCGATGCGGCGGCGCAGGCCAGCTATTCAGGCATGTTCCCCGGACATATCGCCGGCCATTACGCGCTGGACGAGATGCGGCTCGACCTTGCTCGCCTTGCGGAGCGGCAGCGCATCGTGTTCATTCAGGGGCGCATCGCCGCCGTGGAACCGCTGGCCCGGCAGGTGTCCCTGCTGGACGGCACGACCATGGCCTATGACGTTGCGGTGCTGGATGTGGGCAGTCACAGCGCCATGCCGGAGATACCCGGTTTCCCCGAACACGGCATTCCCATCAAACCGCTTGACGGGTTCAACGCGCGGCTTGGGGCAACCCATGCCGCAGCGCGTGCTGCCATCATCGGGGGCGGCGTGGCGGGTGCCGAGATCGCCCTTGCCCTGCACCATCGCGGGGCACGCGAGGTCACCGTGATCGAGGCGGGGCCGGTCGTGGGTGCGGCCCTGCAGCCGCGATCGCGCAGGCATCTGATGGCGGCCCTCGGGCGTGCCGGTATCCGCGTCGTGACGGATGCCCGGATCGCACAGGTCCAGCGTGACGCTGTTGTCCTGACGGACGGCACGCGGATCGCATCGTCGCTGACCATCGGCATTGCGGGCGCGCGGGCGCATGGCTGGATGGCCCGGACCCTGCCTGTCGACCCTGCCGGTTTCGTCCGCGTCACCCCGGCGCTGCAGGTCGAGGGGCACCCGACGCTGTTTGCCGCCGGTGACTGCGCCGCAATAATGCATGCACCGCGCCCCAAGGCCGGGGTGTTCGCGGTGCGTCAGGCACCTGTCATTGCCGCCAACCTGGCTGCCGGGACATCCGGCAAGCCCATGCGCCGGTACGAGCCGCAGGATGATTACCTCAAGATCATCACGCTTGGGGGCAGGACGGCGCTGGCCGATTGGCGGGGGCTGACCCTGCGCGGGGCGTGGCTGTGGCGGTTGAAGGACAGGATCGACCGACGCTTCATGGCCAGCCTTCAGGGCTGACCGCAGCGGGCCGCGCCCGGAATGATCTGGGCCAGCACCGGATAGTGGTCCGAAGGCCATTGCCCACCCGGCCGCGACCGGACAGCGACCGGCCGATGCGTCAGCCTGGTGGCGCAGTCGTGCAGGATATGGTCGATCGCCCCGAACAGGTTCAGGCCGCGGTTGAAGTGAAAGCTGGAGCCACGGGCCGGGGTCAGAACCATCCCGGCATCGGTCAGGATCCGCGCGGTCCGGCTGTCCGCCAGCGCATTCAGATCACCAGCCAGGACCACATGCTCTCCGGCGCTCAGCAGGGTGCCAGGCGCGCGGCCACCAGCCGGGCCGATTCCAGCCGGTTTTCGGCACTGCGGAAATCCAGATGCACGTTGACCACGCGCAGCCGCGTGCCGGTGCGGCGATCCTGAAACCATGCCCAGGACGCGAATGCGGGATATGAGCCGTTGAATGTCCGGGAATAGATCACGTCGGGCGTGTCAGAGAAAAAGAACCACCCCTGTTCCAGCATCTGCAGGCGTTCCGTCCGATAGAAGATCGGTTGGGTCGCGGGAAACCGTCGCCAGTCGCCACTGGCGGCCAGGGAGAACTCCGGCACGGCGGCCAGCAGGTCGTCGCGGGCCAGGTTGACCGAACCGTCGTCGCCCCGGCGAAAGCTCTCCATCTCCTGGAACGCGATCAGGTCGGCATCCAGGTCTGTCAGCACGTCGGCCATGGCCCCGCGCCGCCGCTGCCAGCCCGCGACGGACCAGGGCCCGTCATCCGTCGCATCAAGCAGGATGTAATGCGTGTTCATCGTCGCAACCCGCAGCGCCCCGATCGCCGGCGGAGGCACGGCCTCGTCCCGCCCGTTGCATGCGGACACGGAAAAGACCAGCAGCAACAGCCCAGCTGCAAGGAAAAGGGGCAAGGGAACACGCATGCCACATGCGTCACGGGAACGACCCGCATGTCAATTCCCGACCCGTGATATAGGCCCGACTGCCCCAATCGCGGCCTCAGTCCGGTTGCGCAAGGATCGCAGCCGCTGAAACCGCGACACGCCCGGTGCCCCGATCCTAGGATCCGTGTCCCGCACTACCAGCCGCTGCCCGGAATCGACCGCACCGTGGCTGCACGCACGGTCGTGCAGGGCATTTGCCGTTCGCGAGACGATGGCACCGCAGTCCGGGGTCTGGACGACTGGTCATGGGACACGCAGGCTGTGCCATTGCTACGGCGTCACAGGGACGGCTCAACACTTCGCCGTGATCGCTGTAACAACCCGCCCCAACCGGAGACTTTATTCTGAGCAGCCAACGCAGGAGCACCATCATGCAGCGTCGTTCTTTTCTGGCCACAGGGGTGGCATCGGTCGCGGCCGCTGGCCTGGCGGGCGTCAGCCACGCCCAGCAGGCGGCCTCCATCCCATTCGACAGCGCCTGGCGTTCAGTCAGCTTTCCCCGATTGGCGTCGACACGCTATGGGCTGGGGGGTGCGACGCTGTCGATCGCGGCCGATACCAGTTCCTCGCTGATCTATCGGCCCGTGCCGGACGGGGCGCGGGGGGCACGCACGGCCCGGTGGGATTGGGCTGTCAGCCAAAGCGTGCCGCCCACAGACCTGTCGCGCAAGGGGGGCGATGACCGCAACATTTCGGTCTATTTCGTCTTCATGGATGCCGGGGCCGCGGCGCGGCTGTCGCCCGACACCTCGCCGCAGCGGTTGCTGTCCAGCCGGTCAGCGCGGACGCTGATCTATGTCTGGGGCGGCAACCATGCGCCGGGCGCGATGCTGGCCAGCCCCTATCTGCGCGGACGCGGGTTCACAGTCGCGTTGCGCCCTGCGGGGACGGGCACGGCAAGCGCGCAGGTCGATCTGGCCCGCGATCATGCCGCAGCCTTCGGCGGCGCGCCCGAGGTTCTGGTCGGGCTGGCCGTGTCCGCCGACAGCGACGACACCGACAGCCAGCTGCGCGCGACGCTGTCGAACCTGAGGCTTGGCTAGGTCAGGGCGATCACCGGGCCGCCTGCAGCGCGTGCGTCCTGATCATCATGCGTCACCAGCAGCGCGGGGATGCCGCTGTCGCGGATGGTGGTCAGGACAAAGCCGCGGATGTCGTGACGCCGTTCGGGGTCCAGGCTTGAGAACGGCTCGTCCAGCAGCACCGCCTGCGGGCGGGCCAGCAGGGTCCGCATCAACGCGGCCCGCGCGCGCTGGCCGCCCGACAGGGTCGCGGGGTCGCGCGCGCCCATCCCGGCCAGCCCCGCCTGCGCCAGCGCATCCTCGACCGCGGCCTGCCGCGCCGCCCGCCCGGCCACGGCAGGGGACAGGCCAAAGCTCAGATTGTCGGCAACCGACAGATGCGGGAACAGGACGGCCTGCTGGAACATCACGCCGATGCCCCGCGTCTCGGGGGGCAGGCGGGTCACGTCGCGCCCGTTCAGCACGACCTGTCCGGTCATGCGGAACCCCGGCGACAGGTGCCCGCCCACGGCATCCAGCAACGTCGATTTCCCGACCCCCGACGGGCCGGTGATCGTCAGGACCTGGCCCGCGGGGATGGTCAGATCCAGATCCGTGAACAACATTGCACCATCGGGTGCCCGCACGGACAGATGCCTCAGCTCCAGGCTCATCCCGCCTCTCCCCTCAATGCGGCGCGGTTGCGATGGATCAGCGCGGGCAGGACCAGCGCGGCCAGATAGACCACCCATGGCAGGCCCGCCTGCAAAGTCGCGTGAACCGCCGCCACCCGTCGGTCCGATCCGGAGGACAGGGCGACGGCCTCGGTCGTCAGGGTCATGATGCGTCCGCCACCCAGAAACAGGGTCGGCAGGTATTGCGCGATGGACACCGCAAATCCTAGGGATGCGGCCAGTGACAGGGGGGCCAGCAGGACCGGCAGCTTGACCCGCAGCAGCCTGCGCCACCGCCCTGCCCCAAGGGCGGCGGCGGCGCGGTCCAGACGCGGGTCCAGTGCGGCCCACGGCCCAGCCAGCGCGATCAGCACATAGGGAAAGACGAACAGCACGTGGCCCCAGATCACGGCCATCATCGGGGCCATGTCCGTACGCAACAGAAGGCCGGACAGCCCGATCAGCACCGTCAGCTGCGGCAGCACCAGGGGCAGGGCTATGGCTGCGCGCATCCAGCCATGCAGCCCCCGCCGCCCGCTGCGGTCGCAGCCCTCCAGCCAGCCGATCGCCAGCAGCACCGCGATTCCGGTGGCGGCCAGCGCGATCCACAGGGCGGTCGATGCAGCCTGCAGCCAGCCAGCGCGGCCGGTCCAGGCGGCCAGCGACATGCGGTCCGGCCACAGGTCGGGCCAGCGCCAGGAGAACGTCACCGACCAGACCGCCAGCGCCGCCAGCGACAGTACCGCGAGGACCAGCAGCCCAGCCAGCGCCGCGACCGCGACGGCCAGCGCTGCGTCTAGCCGGGCCAGCCGCGCGCCCCGCCGAAGCAGCG
>NZ_BBPH01000010.1 GCF_000787695.1 Paracoccus sp. PAMC 22219
CCCTGCAGGGGGTCCGGGGGACGGCCAGTCCCCCGGCGCCGCGGGACGCAAAGGGCGATCAGTCCTCGGCGGGGATCTCGCGCCCCCTGAACCCGGTGGCCACCACGAATTTCTCGGACGAATCGCTGCGGCTGGCGGGGGGCTTCACGTTCACGACCTTGGTGAAGTTCTTCTTCAGCATGGTCTGCATGTCGGTCTCTGCCCCGCCCGCCAGAACCTTGGCCACAAACGTGCCGCCCGGTTCCAGCACGTCAAAGGCCAGCTGGGCCGCCGCCTCGACCAGTGCCACGATGCGGTTGTGGTCGGTGTTCTTGTGGCCCGACGACGATGCCGCCATGTCCGACATCACCACGTCCGCGGGCCCGCCCAGCCAGGCCTTGACCTGGTCGTCGGCCCCGTCCTCCAGGAAATCCAGCACGTGGATCTCGGCCCCCGCGATCGGGTCGACCTCCTGCAGGTCCAGGCCCAGCACGCGCCCGACCTTCTTGCCCGATTTCTCGCCCAGCGCGTTCACGCGGGCCACGGCCACCTGGCACCAGCCGCCGGGGGCGCAGCCAGATCCACGACCCGCGCGCCGGGCACCAGAAAGCGGTACTTGTCGTCCAGCTCGATGATCTTGTAGGCCGCCCGCCCGCGATAGCCCTCGCGCTTGGCGCGGACCACATAGGGGTCGTTCAGCTGCCGTTCCAGCCACAGCGTGGAGGACAGCTTGCGGCCCTTGGCCGATTTCACGCGCACACGCAGGTCGCGCGCGCCGCGGCCGCTGGTCTTGCCGTCCCGGCTGGTCGGTGTCTTCGTCATCTCATGCCACTCCGTTCAAACCTTCCGGCGCCAGCACCCCATCGCGCACCATCTGGGCATAAAGCAACCCCTCGCGCAGGCCGCGATCCGCGACCGACAGCTTGTTCGTGGGCCAGACCCGCATCAGCGTCTGCAGGATCGCCGCCCCCGACATGATCAGCGCATGGCGTTCGCGCCCGATGCGCGGGTCGGTGCGCCGCCCCTCGGGGCCAAGCTGCAGATAGGAATGGATCACCCGGTCGATCTGGTCGCTGGTCATCTCCAGCCCGTCGACCTTGGTCCGGTCATAGCGGCGCAGGCCCAGAAAGCTGGCCGCGACCGTGGTGACCGTGCCGGAGGTGCCGATGATCTGGAACCCCTCGTCGGGCGAGCCGTCCGCATAGGGGGTGAAATTCGCCAGCGCCTCCTCGAAGAACCACGACATCAGCGCGAACCGCCCCTGGTCATCCTCGACATCCGCGAACTGGTCGCGCAACGTCGCCACGCCTAGGGGCACGCTGATCCAGTCGACGACGCGGGCGCCGCCCGGCTGCGGGTTCCCGAAGCCGTCGGACAGGCGCATGATCGCGCGGGGCCGTTCCTTCGGCTCCACGTCCTCAAGGTCGATCCAGACCAGCTCGGTCGATCCGCCGCCGATATCGACGACCATCAGCGTTTCCGTCTTGTGGCTGACCAGCGGCGCGCAGGAGATCACGGCCAGGCGGGCCTCCTCCTCGGCGCCGATGATCTCGATCGGCAGGCCGGTCTCGCGCCGGATCGTGCGCAGGAAATCGCGGCTGTTGCGGGCACGCCGGCATGCCTCGGTCGCCACAAGACGCATGTTGCGAACCTTGTGCTGATCAAGCTTGCGCTTGCAGACCTGCAGCGCGTGCACGGTACGCGCCATCGAGCTGCGGGACAGGCGTCCCGAAGCTTCCAGCCCCTGACCAAGCTGAACCGGCTTGGAGAAGCTGTCGACGACCTGAAACTGACTGCCCGTCGGTCGGGCAATCAGCATCCGGCAAGAATTCGTTCCCAAATCCAGGGCAGCGTACAGCGCCCCTTCATCAGGTTGTCGGGTGCCCGACGGCTCGACCGTATTTCTCGGGAACGCGTCCGCACCCGCAGGACGCTTGGGCGTCATAACACACGCCCTCCGATGACAAGTTGAACAAAACGTAACCTGCCATCGGCGACCATTCAAGGGGCGGCGACCGCGACGGCCACTTGACGGGCGCGCGGACGCGCGGCAACCAGAGCCTATGATCGACATCCGCCCCGTTGCCCACCCGATCGGCAAGATCCTGACCGCGATCGGTGGCCTGATGCTGGCGCCGATGGTCGTCGACTGGTGGCATGGCGATCCGCACTGGATGGTGTTCCTGCAATCGGCGGTGATCACCATGGCGGCGGGGGTCTTCGTCGCGGTGGCGACGGCCGGTCGCTATGACCATCTGTCGCTGCATCAGGCGTTCCTGCTGACCTCCGGGATCTGGCTGGTCCTGCCGCTTTTCGGGGCCCTGCCCTTCATGCTGGGCGCGCCGAATGCCAATTTCACCGACGCGATGTTCGAATCGATGTCGGGCTTCACCACCACCGGCACCACGGTCTTTCCGCAGCTGGACGACCTGGCGCGCGGCATCCACCTGTGGCGCGCGATCCTGCATTGGGCCGGCGGACTGGGAATCGTCGTCGTGGCGATGGTGTTCCTGCCGGTGATGAAGGTCGGCGGCATGCAGTTCTTCCGGTCCGAAGGCTTTGACACGCTTGGCAAGGTCCTGCCCCGCGCAGGCCAGATCGCGACAGAGATGACGCAGCTGTACCTGATCCTGACCGGGGCCTGCATCATCACCTATCTGATCCTGGGCCTGACCGGCTTTGACGCGGTGGTTCAGGCGTTCAGCACGATCTCGACCGGGGGGTTCTCGAATTACGACGCCAGCTTTGGCGCGTTCCTGGGACCTGCGGAATGGGCGTCGTCGGTGTTCATGATCCTGGCCTCGATCCCGTTCATCCGCATGGTCCAGTTGATGCGCGGCCAGGCGAAACCCCTGTGGCGCGACATCCAGGTGCGCGCCTATCTGCGCTGGATCAGCTATGCCGTGATCATCATCCTGCTGTACCGCGTGCTATGGCTGGGCCAGGCCGGCCACCCCGAGGAGATGCTGCGGGAGACCGTGTTCAACGTCATCTCGACCTTTTCGGGGACGGGGTTCGCGTCGACGGACGTGACCCAGTGGGGCCACCTGCCACTGATGATCCTGGTGATCTGCGGACTGATCGGCGGCTGCACCGGGTCGACGGGCTGTTCGGTCAAGGTCTTTCGCTATCTGGTGCTGTTCGAGGCCGTGCGCGCCCAGATCCGCCGCATGCATTCGCCCCACCGGGTCTATCCGGTGCGCTATGACGGCCAGCCTCTGGAACAGGACGTGGTCGATTCGGTCATGGCGTTCTTCACGCTGTTCTTTCTGACCTTCGGCCTGCTGATCGTGGGCCTGTCGCTGACCGGCCTGCATCCGCGCACGGCGCTGACCGCCGCCTGGACGGCCATCGCCAATATCGGCCCGGTCTGGGGCCCCGAGGTGACGCGCAACGGCTCGATCGCCGAATTCCCCACCTCGGCCAAGTGGCTGATGACGTTGGGGATGTTCCTGGGCCGGCTGGAGCTGGTGTCGGTGCTGGTCCTGCTGCTGCCGCGGTTCTGGCGCGACTAGGGCAGCGCGGTGGGCGCGGCACCGGCATTCGCGCCGGGGCCATGGCGCGTCAGGCTGTCGCTGATCTCCGCCTGCAGGCGGGTCTGGGTGTCCGCGTCCGACGCAGGCCAGATCAGCACATACCCCTCGGCCCGGCCCTCGCGGACCCAACCCTCGGCCGCGCCGATATGCACGTCGTTGGCGCCCTGCAGGGTCACATGGCCCGGCTTGACCACGCGATCGGGCTGCGGCACCCAGCCAAGCGCCGTGACCAGACCGGCCAGATCCAGCAACTCCTGCTGACCGCCCGGCTGGCTGAACAGGATCAGCGCCGCCCCCGACCCGTCCCGCGGGCCATAGATCGACAGCGCCCGTTCGGCCCGATCAAAGGTCAGCGCCCGCATCGGCGCGGTAACGGTCAGCCCGGTCGCCTGATCGACCAACGGCGCCAGCCCCTGTTCCTCGGCCCAGGCCGCACGGCGTTCCGCCAGCAGCCGCAGCGCCGTCCCCGGATCGGTCGAGGCGCGGGCTTGGGTGATCTCGGCCTGGATCGCGGCGCGGGTTCGGGGACCATCCTTGCCGTCGATCTGGCCGTCGTAATGCCCCGCCCACCGCAGCGCGCGCTGAACCTGGTCCAGCGGCGGCAGGGGCTCGGGCGCGCCCGGTACGGGCAATTCAGGGGCGGAGCCTGCATCCAGCGCCTGACCCAGATCGGCGGCGCGGGCCAGCATCGCGTCATCGGGGATCACGTCCGCATCGGCCAGCACCGGCAGAGAGGCCGCCGCCGCATCGTCGGCCACGGGGCCAAGCGCCACCGCGAACCAGCCGTCGGGCAGCCGCCACAGCCCGGCCTCGGGGAATCCGGCGCGGATACGGGCCAGCGCGGCACGCGCCTCGGGTTCGGCCTGAAACGATTCCAGCCGCAGATAGATGCCGGGCGGCGGCGGGGCGACCGCCTGCGGTGCCGCCGGATCGGCGTCGCCCACCGGCGTCAGCGCGGTGCCAGGCGCGGGGGTGCTGACGAACGCGTCCTGGGGCACCTTGCGGGCCTGTTTCAGCTGTTCCAGCAGCGGCTCCGCCCGGTCCTCGGGCAGCGGGCCGATGGCGATGCCCGTCCAGCCCCCCGGCAGCGGCAGCGTCACGACACCGTCGAACCGGTCGGCCCAGCCCTGCGCCGCCTGCGCTGCCGCCTGCGGATCGCGCTTGGCCTCCAGCCGGATCACCGCGCCCTGGGCCAGGGCCGCGCCGGGCATCGACCCCGCCAGAACCAGTCCCACCACATAGCGCAAAGGCGTCGTCATGCTGTCCATCCTGTCGCGGGTGCCCGCCCGCCGTCGGGCCTTCATTGACCCTGTTGCATCGCGCGCCTAGAAGACGCCTTGCCCGATCTACGCAAAAGGATGGCCCGATGACCAGCCCCAACCGACCCCGCAGTTTCCAGGACATCATCCTGCGCCTGCAGACCTATTGGGCAGGCCAGGGCTGCGCCGTCCTGCAGCCCTATGACATGGAGGTCGGCGCAGGGACGTTCCATCCCGGAACCACGCTGCGATCGCTTGGATCGCGGGCCTGGGCCGCGGCCTATGTCCAGCCGTCGCGCCGCCCGACCGACGGCCGCTACGGAGAGAACCCGAACCGGCTGCAGCATTACTACCAGTTTCAGGTCATCATCAAACCGTCCCCCCCGGACCTGCAGGAGCTGTATCTGGGCAGCCTGCGCGCCATCGGCCTGGACCCGCTAATCCATGACGTCCGCTTTGTCGAGGATGACTGGGAATCCCCGACCTGGGTGCCTGGGGCCTGGGCTGGGAGGTCTGGTGCGACGGCATGGAAGTCAGCCAGTTCACCTATTTCCAGCAGGTCGGCGGCCACGACTGCCGCCCCGTGTCCGGGGAGCTGACCTATGGCCTGGAACGCCTGGCCATGTACGTTCTGGGCGCGGAACATGTGATGGACATGCCCTTCAACGACCCGGACAGCCCGATCGCACTGACATATGGCGACATCTTCCGCCAGACCGAACAGGAATACTCGCGCTGGAATTTCGACCAGGCCGACACCGACATGCTGTTCCAGCATTTCAAGGACGCCGAGGCCGAATGCGCCCGCATCCTGGCCGCCGACCGCGTCGACAGCGCCGGCCGCACCATCCCGATGGCGCATCCTGCCTATGACCAGGCGATCAAGGCCAGCCACATCTTCAACCTGCTGGACGCACGCGGCGTGATCTCCGTCACGGAACGCCAAGCCTATATCGGCCGGGTCCGCGCGCTGGCCAAGGGCTGCGCCGACCTGTTCCTGACCACCGAAGCGGCGGGGTCGCCCGCGTGAACTGGGGCAAGGTCGCGGCGCTGGTCCTGCTGGGCAGCACCATCGCCGCAGGCGCCGGCATGTGGTACGCGCAGGAATACCTGTATTACGACCCGATCGACCCGAACGGTCCCGACGCCACCATCGCGGTGACCACCGCCGCGGGCGAACAGCCCCTGCCCCTGACCGGGTTCGAGGGGATCGACGCAGACAGCAGCCCGCTGCGCTGGCGCGCCTGCGCCACCAGCGATGCCGTCCCGGCCGACGCCCTGCCCTTTGACGACGCGACGCCCCTGAACGCGCCGGGCTGGTTCGCCTGTTTCGACGCGGGCCGGATCGGCACCGATCTGGAGAACGGCGCCGCCCGCGCCGTGCTGTCGGTCAGCGACATCCGCCCCGACGTGGATCGCGTGCTGGCCATCTATCCCGACGGCCGCGTCTATGGCTGGCACCAATACAACGACAAGACCCCGGAACGCGGAGTGATGGACTGATGCCCGACCTGCTGATCGAACTGTTCTCCGAGGAAATCCCCGCCCGCATGCAGGCCCGCGCGCGCGAGGACCTCAAGCGCCTGGTGACCGACGGCCTGGTCCAGGCCGGGCTGACCTATGCCAGCGCGGGCGCCTTCAGCACACCGCGCCGCCTGACCCTGACGGTCGAGGGCCTGACCGCCGCCAGCCCCACCACGCATGAGGACCGCAAGGGCCCCCGCACCGACGCCCCCGACGCCGCGCTGGAGGGGTTCCTGCGCTCGACCGGGCTGACCCGCGACCAGTTGCAGGCCCGCGACGACAAGAAGGGCCAGGTCTGGTTCGCCACCGTCACCAAGCCCGGCCGCCCCGCCGCCGACATCGTGGCCGAGGTGCTGGAGACGACGATCCGCAACTTCCCCTGGCCGAAATCCATGCGGTGGGGGTCGGGCAGCCTGCGGTGGGTGCGCCCGCTGCATTCGATCCTGTGCATCCTGTCGGATGAGGCCGGCGCGTCTGTCGTACCGCTGACCGTGGACGGGATCGTCGCGGGCAACACCACCCGTGGCCACCGCTTCATGGCGCCCGATGCGTTCACGGTCAGTGGCTTCGACGATTACGCTGCCAAACTGCGCCGCGCCCGCGTGATGCTGGACACCGAGGAACGCGCCGCGGAAATCCGGTCGCAGGCCGACAACCTGGCCTTTGCCCGCGGCTGGCAGATCGTCCCCGACGACGCCCTACTGGCCGAGGTCGCGGGCCTTGTCGAATGGCCCGTCCCCCTGATGGGCGTGATCGAGGACCGCTTCCTGGCCCTGCCCCCCGAGGTCCTGCAGACCTCGATGAAGGAGCACCAGAAGTTCTTCTCGGCCCGCAACCCGTCCACGGGCCGGATCGAGGGCTTTGTGACCGTCGCCAACATTCAGACGCCCGATGACGGCGCGACGATCCTGGCCGGCAATCAGCGCGTCCTGGCCGCCCGCCTGTCCGACGCCGCCTTCTTCTGGGAAAACGACCTGCGCGAGGCGAAATCGGGCATGGCGACCTGGGCCGCGGGCCTGGCCTCGGTTACCTTCCACAACAAGCTCGGCTCCCAAGCCGACCGGATCGAACGCATCGCCGCCCTGGCGCGCGAGATCGCCCCGCTGGTGGGTGCCGACCCCGACCATTCCGAACGCGCCGCCCGCCTGGCCAAGCTGGACCTGCGCTCCGCCATGGTCGGAGAGTTCCCCGAACTGCAGGGCACCATGGGCCGCTACTACGCGCTGGAGGCCGGAGAACCCGACGCCATCGCCGACGCCGCCCGCGACCACTACTCGCCCCTCGGCCCCTCCGACGCGGTGCCCACCGCGCCCGTGTCGGTCGCCGTGGCGCTGGCCGACAAGATCGATACGCTGACGGGGTTCTGGGCGATCGACGAAAAGCCTACCGGGTCGAAAGACCCGTTTGCGTTGCGGCGTGCTGCTCTCGGGGTGATCAGATTGATCATGTCGAACAAGCTCGATCTCCAGCTGCAGACTGTCATGGCAAAAGTGGTCAAGAATTCAGATCTTCTCCATGCAGAGAGCGACGCTGGGATCGCAGGACCGTCTCCAGATCAGTATCTTCCTGACCTGATTTCCTTTTTCCATGATCGCCTCAAGGTCTACCTGCGCGATCAGGGCATCCGTCACGATATCATCGATGCAGTCCTGGCACAGGACGCCAACGACGATCTCGTCCGCGTGACAGCCCGCGCCACCGCGCTAAACGCCATGCTGGCGACAGAGGACGGCAAGAACCTGACCCAAGGCCTGAAACGCGCCGGCAATATCCTGGCGCAGGCCGAGGACAAGGACGGCGTCGAGTACAGCTTCGGTGCCGACGTCAAGTTCGCCGAGACCGATCAGGAACGCGCCCTCTTCACCGCGCTGGATACCGCAGAACCGGCGATCCGGCACGCCATGGCCGCGCAGGACTTCCCCGCCGCCATGACCGCCATCGCCGCCCTGCGCACCCCCATCGACGCGTTCTTCGAGGCCGTGCAGGTCAACACGGACAGCCAAATCGTCCGGCGCAACCGCCTGAACCTGCTGTCCCGCATCCGCGAGGCCGGCCGCCAGATCGCAGACTTCACCCGCATCGAAGGCTAGGGCCCGACCTACAAGAAAACGGCCCGGAGATCGCTCTCCGGGCCGTATTTCCATGAACCAGTCTCAGGGGAGCTCGAGGGGACGGAACGTCCCCTCGGCGGGGGGTGCGGGGGGCTGGCCCCCCGCCCGCCGCCGCGGGACGCAATCAGACTGCGCGTTCGACCATCATGTGCTTGATCGACGCGATGGCCTTGGCGGGGTTCAACCCCTTGGGGCAGGTGTTGGTGCAGTTCATGATCGTGTGGCAGCGGTACAGCTTGAAGGGATCCTCCAGCTCGTCCAGACGCTCGCCCGTGGCCTCATCGCGGCTGTCGATGATCCAGCGATAGGCATGCAGCAACGCGGCCGGCCCCAGGTAACGGTCGCCGTTCCACCAGTACGACGGGCACGCGGTCGAACAGGACGCGCACAGGATGCACTCGTACAGGCCGTCCAGCTTCTTGCGGTCCTCGATGGACTGCTTCCATTCCTTGCCCGGCGTCGGCGTCTTGGTCTGAAGATAGGGGTTCACCGACGCGTGCTGCGCATAGAAGTGCGTCAGATCAGGCACCAGATCCTTGACCACCGCCATATGCGGCAGCGGATAGATCGACACGTCGCCCTTGACCTCGTCGATGCCGAAGATGCAGGCCAACTTGTTGCCGCCGTCGATCACCATCGCGCAGGACCCGCAGATCCCCTCGCGGCAGGACCGGCGGAAGGACAGCGTCGGGTCGATCTCGGCCTTGATCTTGATCAGGGCGTCCAGCATCATCGGCCCACAGCGGTCCAGATCGACAAAATAGGTGTCCAGACGCGGGTTCTCCCCGGTCTCGGGGTCCCACCGATAGATCTTGAACTTCTTGACGTTGGTTGCGCCCTCGGGCTTGGGCCAGGTCTTGCCGACGCGGATCTGGCTGTTCTTGGGCAGGGTGAACTGGACCATGGATAGCTCCTTTCAGAGAGTGCCTTCGGACGGCACATGGGCCGCAAACAGGGGTTGCGAACGGGCCACCAGATCGGCCACCCGGTCGCGGGCATGAGGGTTCAGCGCCAGCCCGTTCAGGCGGCGCAGGAATTCGGTGGCGCCGGGCGTCAGACGCTCCATCGCGCGGGATTCCAGCGGCGGCAATGCGTCCAAACGCGCGTCTGTGACGCCTGCCAGCGACAGCAGCTGACGGCCGGGACGGTCGGCATCCGCCTCGTCCTCCAGCTGCAGGCGGGTGACGGGCACGCCCGCCAATGCGCCGTCCAATCGGCGCAGCAGGTCACCCCATCCGGGCAGCTCGGCCGTCTGCGCCCGGAACTCAGACAGGGTCAGCGCATAGCCGTCCGTACGCACGGCCTGCGCCCAGACCGAGGGCAGCCATGCGGTCATCCGACGGGTATAGATCACGACATGCGGGGCAAAGCCCCGCGCCGTCGCCACCTGGACCAGCAAGGCCAGCATCGCGGGCAGCGCCGGGAACAGGCGGGTCTCTCCGCCATTGCCAGGCATCGCGCCGGCCAGATTTTCATGGGACAGGATCACCGGGCGATCATCGTCCGGCAGATCGTCCAGCACCGTCTGGAACGCCGCCACCAACTTGGCACGATGACCGTCATCCGGCGTCAGGCTGCAGGCGATGGCCGCGCGACCAAGCGGACGCATCGGCGTCCCCTCCTCCGGCGTGCGGATCACCACCGCATCCGCCAGCGCCGGGGCCGAACGGCGCAGAAACCGCTGCAGGCTTGTGGTGCCGGTCTTCTGGACACCGACATGCAGGAACAGCGGACGGCTCATCGCACACCCCGCCAGCCCGGCTGATCGGCCAGCACGCGTTCGGGCATCTGGCCCGACCGCCGCTGGACACAGCGGTTGAACACGTCGGACGGATCGCGGCCACGAATGTAGTCGCTGCTGATTTCCAGCTCGACACTGCCATAGCTGCGGGTGCCGCCCGATCCGGAGCCGACGCCCATCGCGATGCTTCCGCGCGGGCGTTCGGCCATTTCGGCGTCGCGCAGGCAGCTTCGTTCGGCCTGGTCCACCGGGACCGGACCGCAGGCCGCCACCAAAGGCAGCAGACCCACGAAGATTGCCCGCACGATCACTGGATCACGCCGTGCGTGCCGCAGCGGCGATGCACTGCGTCGTCGCCGGACGCGACACGATGGCGGCAACGCTGTCCGCGGTACCAGCAACGCCCGAACGCGACATCTGCGCGATGTCGATCAATTCCGCCGTCGAGGCGTTGTTGATCACGCAGTCCGAGTAGGGCGAGACGTTGACGCCCGGCAGGCGGCGCTGCATCTCGCTGTCCACCACGTTGCGGGCGACTTGGCGCGAGGCCGCGTCCAGCACGGTCGGTGCAGGTGCGACGCCGGGAGCGGTCGGCACGGCGGGGCCGGTCATGGGGACCGGGGCGACGCAGCCCGCCAAGGTGGCGGCGGCAATGCCGAAAGCGGCGATGAGGTTAAAGCGCATCAATAAACCCTTTTCTTCGGAGCGATCTTTTGCAGGTCGATCCCGCCTTCCTCGGCCGTGGTCAACGGCTCCAGATGGACGGGGCGATAGGCCAGTTTAACCTTGTTCCCATCAACCCAGGCAAGCGAATGCTTGCGCCAGTTGGCGTCATCCCGCTCAGGGTAATCCTCGTGCGCATGGGCGCCGCGGCTTTCCTTGCGGGCCTCGGCCGCGACGATCGTCGTCAGGGCGTTGGGCATCAGGTTGGTCAGCTCCAACGTTTCCATCAGGTCCGTGTTCCAGATCAATCCGCGATCGGTGACCTTGATGTCGTCCACCTTGCCGGCGATGCCCTCCATCTTGACCACGCCCTCGGCCAAGGTCTTGTCGGTGCGGAACACTGCTGCATCCAGCTGCATCGTGCGCTGCATCTGGTCGCGCAGTTCCGCGGTCGACATCGTGCCCTTGGCGTGGCGCAGGCCGTCGAAACGGTCCAGCGCGCGGTCGACCTCGGGCTTGTTCGTGGCAGGCACCGCACCGGCACGGTCCACGACCTCGCCTGCGCGGATCGCGGCGGCACGGCCGAACACCACCAGGTCGATCAGGCTGTTCGACCCAAGACGGTTGGCACCATGCACGGAGGCACAGCCCGCCTCGCCCACGGCCATCAGGCCCGGGAAGATGGCATCGGGGTTTTCCTCTGTCGGGGCAAGCACTTCGCCCCAATAGTTCGTGGGAATTCCACCCATGTTGTAATGCACCGTCGGCAGCACCGGGATCGGCGCGCGGGTCAGGTCGACACCGGCAAAGATCTTGGCGCTTTCGCTGATGCCGGGCAGGCGCAGGTCCAGCGTCTCCGGCGGCAGGTGCATCAGGTTCAGGAAGATGTGGTCCTTGTCGGGACCGACGCCGCGACCCTCGCGGATCTCCATCGTCATGCAGCGGCTGACGACGTCGCGGCTGGCCAAGTCCTTGTAGGTGGGCGCATAGCGCTCCATGAACCGCTCGCCTTCGGAGTTGGTCAGGTAACCGCCCTCGCCCCGCGCGCCTTCGGTGATCAGGCAGCCCGAACCATAGATGCCGGTCGGGTGGAACTGCACGAACTCCATGTCCTGCAGCGGCAGGCCCGCACGGGCGACCATGCCGCCACCGTCGCCGGTGCAGGTATGGGCGCTGGTCGCGCTGAAATAGGCGCGGCCATAGCCGCCGGTCGCCAGCACCACCATCTTGGCGTTGAAGACATGCATCGTGCCGTCGTCCAGCTTCCAGCAGACGACGCCGGTGCAGCGGCCATCGGTGATGATCAGGTCCAGTGCGAAATATTCGATGAAGAATTCCGCGTTGTTCTTCAGCGACTGGCCGTACAGCGTATGCAGGATGGCGTGGCCGGTGCGGTCGGCCGCGGCGCAGGTGCGCTGAACCGGGGGGCCTTCGCCGTATTCGGTGGTGTGGCCGCCGAAGGGACGCTGATAGATGCGGCCATCCTCGGTGCGCGAAAACGGCACGCCGTAATGTTCCAGCTCATAGACGGCCTTGGGGGCCTCGCGCGCCAGGTATTCCATGGCGTCGGTGTCGCCCAGCCAGTCCGACCCCTTGACGGTGTCGTACATGTGCCACTGCCAGCTGTCGGGGCCCATGTTGGACAGGGACGCGGCGATGCCGCCCTGTGCCGCCACGGTATGCGACCGCGTCGGGAACACCTTGGTCACGCAGGCCGTGCGCAGCCCCTGTTCGGCCATGCCGAGCGTCGCGCGCAGACCCGCGCCACCGGCCCCGACGACGACTACGTCATAGTCATGAACGGTTGTTTCGTAAGCTGCCATGTCGTCCTCAGATCGCGGGAAGGGTGAAGGCCATCTTGGCCAGCGCAAAGATGGCGGCGGCGATCACGCCCCAGCCAAAGATCGCGATGGCGACCATCGTCAGTTGCTGGGCGGTGCCGTGGACATAGTCCGCGATCGCGCCGCCCTGAGAGCCCTTGATGAAATGGATCATGCCCACGACGATGAACAGCGCGGTGATGATGCCGGGGAATGGGCGCCCGAAATGGGCCACGACCTGATCCTGGGGCAGGCCGATGGCGCCGCCCACGGCGATCAGGAACAGCGGCGTCAGCACGATCAGCGCATAGCTGCTCATCGTGATGTTCCAGTGATGCGCGGTGCCGGCGCGGGCGGAACCCATGCCCTGGGCGGCCTTGCGGGGGGTGATGTAACGCATGATGCCCTCAGCCGATGAAGAAGATGATCAGGCTCAGCACGGTCAGCGCGACCGAACCGATGATGATGGCCCAGGACCCGCGCTTGGCGTCCTCGATCTCGAGGCCCATGCCGTTGTCGTAGAACAGGTGGCGCACGCCCGACAGCGCGTGGAACCACAGCGCC
Source organism: Paracoccus sp. PAMC 22219 (assembly GCF_000787695.1). GTDB lineage: Bacteria > Pseudomonadota > Alphaproteobacteria > Rhodobacterales > Rhodobacteraceae > Paracoccus. The sequence continues at coordinate 13,198 of NZ_BBPH01000010.1, forward strand.
CAGGTCGAGCCGACCATGATCAGAAAGCCCAGCCAGGACCGCAGGACCCAATCGGCCGTGGCGAAGGCTTCGGGGCTGCTGACCGCGGCGACCAGCCACCAGACCAGCAGCAGGATGCCCGCCGACATCGCATGCCCGGTGATGCGCGTCAGGATCGAGGTGACTGCGGGGATCGGCAGGCGATAGACCTGAAGATGGGGGGAAAGGGGCCGGTTGCCCCGGTTCACGTCGGCCATCGGCGGCCCTCCTTTGTCGGTTCAGCTTGTCCCGTCGCAGGGGCCCGGAAAGGACTGGGCTGGCCGCGCGGGCTGGCGATTGGTGCCGTTCTTGACGCTACAGATGCCATCTGTCATCCGCAGATACCACCCCGCGCGCGCAAATGACGCGGAAATGGGGCTTTGTGATCACAGGTACGGCAGCTGTGATCACAGGTTAAGGACCGTTAGCGGCGGACATCGAAATCACGCGACTCGATGCACCGCTACAGCGGCATCAGCGCCCAGTAGTCCAGATCCAGCAGCACGTCCGGCGGGTACTTGCCCTGATCGTCGCGCAGCACGCCCGCAGGCGCGCCGTTCCGCGTGGCCACCAGACGCAGACGGATCGCGCCGACACCCGGCGCGTCGGTCGGCGCGCGGTCCAGAACCTGCGACCACGCCCGCACCGTGTCGCCCGCAAAGCACGGATTGGCATGCGCGCCCGCGTTCAGCGCCACGATCATCTGCGCATTGGCCAGCCCGTTGAAGGACAGGGCGCGGGCCAGGCTGATGACGTGGCCGCCATAGATCAGCCGCCGCCCATCGGGACGATGGGTGGCATCGAAATGCACCTTGGCGGTGTTCTGCCACAGGCGGGTGGCCAGCATATGCTCGGCCTCTTCGATGGTGACGGCATCGACATGGTCAATGATCTCGCCCACGGCGTAGTCGCCCCAACGGTGCGGTTCCCCTGCAAGATCAAAGTCGTATTCGGTAAAGTTCAACCCTTCCGGCACGATCAGGTCCGCCGGATCGACGGTTTCCGCCAGGTTCGGCACGACCGCTTCCGGCGCGACCGAGCCCGCATCGCGCTTGCGGACCATCACCCATCGGACATAGTCCAGCACCACCTCGTCGACCTGGTTCAGGCCCTGGGTACGCACCCAGACCACGCCGGACTGGCCGTTAGAGTTCTGGCGCAGGCCGATCACCTGGCTTTCGGCGCGCAGCGTATCGCCGGGCCAGACCGGCCGCAGCCAGCGCCCCTGGGCATAGCCCAGGTTAGCCACCGCATTCAGGCTGACATCCGGCACCGTCTTGCCAAAGACCGTGTGAAACGCCAGCAGATCGTCCAGCGGACTGCCGTCCAGACCGCAGGAAATCGCGAATTCGTCCGACGAATACAGTGCATGCCGGGCCGGATACAGCGCGTGGTACAGCGCCCGTTCCCCTTCGGCCACGGTGCGGGGCACCGCATGGCGGATGGTCTGGCCGACCGTGTAATCCTCGAAGAACCGTCCGGGGTTGGTCTTGGTCATTGCTGTCCCAGCTTCATCTCGGGGTCGTAATCCGCCTCGATCTGCTTGGTGACCGCCTGTCCCATGCGCATCACGCCCTTGATCGGGTCATGGGCCATGGACGGGCTGCCGTGCAGCGACCAGCCCTTGGACAGGGCCTCGCTGACCCGGTGGCAGAACTTGGACGTGTCGTCGTCGGTGATGCAGCGATAGATCAGGGGCATGTCAGGCTCCTCCGAAGGGCCAGGGGCCGATCCAACCGTGGATCAGGCCGATCACGATCATGACGATGACGGCGCCGACGGCGGCCATCGCCTCCTTGCGGGCGGGGAACGGTCCGGTGGGGCGGACCCAGGGGCTGGCGCGGTTGATCACCACCATCTCGACGAGGGACCAGGCCAGCAGGCCGCCGAACAGGACAAAGGACGGCGTGTCGCCGTTCACCAGCAGATGCGCGCCCGCCCACAGGGCAAAGCCCCACAGCATCGGGTGGCGCGTATAGGCGGTCACGCGGGTCTTCATGCCGCTGGCCGCGAACAGATAGATCGACACCAGGACCAGCAGGTTGTTGATCCCCACGAAGGCCGGGTTCGGACCCCAGAAGAACGCGCCTTCGGCCCCGCGATAGCCGATGACCATCAGGATGATCGACAGGACCAGCAGGCCCGTGACCATGCCCTTGCCCGCCTCGCCCATGCCGGCGCGGCTGGCCGGGGCCACCCGTTTGTAGAGATGCGCCGCCCACCACAGGGCCACGCCTAGGATCAGGATCAGCATCTGGCTTTCCTCTCGCTGGAGCTTGTGGCGCGCAGACTGCCCTTATTGCGCCATGGCCGCAATCGCCTGCGCGCGGTCCAGCGTCTGGCGCGCGGTGGCGACGTGCAGGTTCTCGACGATGCGGCCGTCCACCACCGCCACGCCCTTGCCCTCGGCGGTGGCCGCATCGAACGCCTCGATCTGGCGGCGGGCCAGGGCGACCTCATCCTCGGTGGGGGCAAAGGCGGCGTTGGCGATCTCCAGCTGGGCGGGGTGGATCAGGGTCTTTCCGTCAAAGCCCATGTCGCGACCCTGTTCGCATTCGGCGCGCAAACCGTCCTCATCCTTGAACGCGTTGAAGACGCCGTCCACGATCACCACCCCATGCGCCTTGGCCGCCAGCAGGCACAGGCCCAGTCCGGCCATCATCGGCAGGCGGTCAGCACGGAACCGGCTGCCCAGATCCTTGGCCAAGTCGTTGGTGCCCATCACCATCCCCGCCAGCCGCGGATGGGCGGCGATGGCGGCGGCGTTCAGCATGCCCAACGGCGTCTCCATCATCGCCCACAGGGGCGTGTCGGGGATCAGGTCGGCCACGCGGTCCAGATCGTCCGGACCGTCCACCTTGGGGATCAGCACCGCATCAACGTCCAGACCGGCGCAGGCGCGGGCATCGTCCGCGCCCCATGCGGTGGACAGCGCGTTGATGCGCACGATCCGAGCGCGCGGGCCGTAATCCTGCGTCAGGGCCTGGGCCAACGCGTCGCGGGCCGCGGCCTTGGCGTCCGGGGCCACGGCATCCTCCAGATCAAAGATGATCGCATCGGTGGGCAGGCCGCGGGCCTTTTCCATCGCACGGGCATTGGCGGCGGGGATGTACAGAACCGAGCGATAGGGGCGGGCCATCGAAAACCTCCGGGCAACAATCTTGCGCCTTGGTGCCGCGTCGCGCCACATATGGCAAGCGTAAAATGCCGCACTGCGGCGATCAGCCGACTACGCCCTGCCAGATCAGCCGCAGCGACACCGCCAGCAGGCCCCAGGTGATCAGCCGATAGAACAGAGCCGGGGGAATGATCCGCACCAACCGCAGCCCAACCCAGACTGCCGCCAGCGACACCGGCATCAGCACCGCCGCCGTGGTCAGGTTCGCCAGCGACAGCTGGCCCAAAGCGGCATAGGGGATCAGCTTGACCCAGTTGCCGATGGCAAAGAACCAGGTCGTCGTGCCTGCATAGATCAGCGGCGACAGGCGCAGGGGCTGGGCATAGACCTGCCACAGCGGCGCGCCCGCATGGCTGACAAAGCTGGTGTAACCCGCAAGCCCGCCCCAGATCGTGGCCGCCCTGCCCCGCGCGGGCCGGGGTTCGGCGTCCAGCGCCGGCCGGATCAGCGCATTCAGCGCGAATCCCAGCCCGATGACCCCCACGATCAGTGTGACGCCCCGCACCGGCACGATGCTGGCCGTGGCCCAGCCCACCGCGATTCCCGCCATCGCGCCCGGCAGCGCCAGCATCAGCACGCGCCGGTCCAGGTTGCGGCGAAACGCGATCAGCCCGCCCACGTCGGACACGACATAGATCGGCAGCAGCAGCCCCGCCGCCTGCACCGGCGACATGACCAGCGACATGAGCGGAACGCTGATGATGCCCACCATCGCCAGCCCGCCCTTGGACAGCCCCACCGCGATCGCCGCGATCACGGCCAGCGCCCAGCCCGCGCCCGACAATTCCAGCATGGGCCCCTCCCTGCACGACGTGCAATCTGTGGCGCGCGGTGGGGATGAAGACAAGTGTTAGCACAACCATGCCCATGCGGCCGTGGGACCGTCTTGCGATTCCTTGCGCGACCGCTTACCCCTGCCGCAACTTTTCACCACCCAATCGGAGGTTATCCATGGCCCGACCCAAAATCGCACTGATCGGTGCGGGGCAGATCGGCGGCACGCTGGCGCATCTGGCCGCGATGAAGGAGCTGGGCGACGTCGTCCTGTTCGACATCTCGGAAGGCACGCCGCAGGGCAAGGCGCTGGACATCGCGCAATCGGGCCCGTCCGAGGGTTTCGACGCCCGCATGAAGGGCGCCAACGATTACGCCGACATCGCCGGCGCCGACGTCTGCATCGTGACCGCGGGCGTTCCGCGCAAGCCGGGCATGAGCCGCGACGACCTGCTGGGCATCAACCTCAAGGTCATGAAATCCGTGGGAGAGGGCATCGCCAAGCACGCCCCCGACGCCTTCGTGATCTGCATCACCAACCCGCTGGACGCGATGGTCTGGGCGCTGCGCGAGTTCAGCGGCCTGCCCCACAACAAGGTCTGCGGCATGGCCGGCGTGCTGGATTCGGCCCGCTTCCGCCACTTCCTGTCGCTGGAATTCAACGTCTCGATGCGCGACGTTACGGCATTCGTGCTGGGCGGCCATGGCGACACGATGGTGCCGCTGACCCGCTATTCGACCGTCGCCGGCATCCCGCTGCCCGACCTGGTCAAGATGGGCTGGACCACGCAGGAGAAACTGGACGCGATCGTCCAGCGCACCCGCGACGGCGGCGCCGAGATCGTCGGCATGCTGAAGACCGGCAGCGCCTTCTATGCCCCCGCGACCAGCGCCATCGAGATGGCCGAGGCCTATCTGAAGGACCAGAAGCGCGTCCTGCCTTGCGCGGCCCATGTGGACGGCGCCTATGGCCTCAAGGGCATGTATGTCGGCGTGCCGACCGTGATCGGCGCGAACGGCGTGGAAAAGATCATCGACATCAAGCTGGACCGCGACGAACAGGCGATGTTCGACAAGTCCATCGACGCGGTGAAGGGTCTGGTCGAGGCCTGCAAGGGCATCGATTCCTCGCTGGCCTGATCTTCGCTTGCGAAACCTTGGAACGGCGCGCCATGATCGGCGCGCCGTTTCCTGTTTCCGGGGGTCTCATGCGCTGTCTTCTTGCCGTCCTGTCGATGCTTGCCGCGCCCGCCGTGGCGCAGGAGACATCGGCGCTGATCGCGGACCGCGGCCTGGCGGGCGCCCGAACGCAGCTGCAGGCGCAGGCCCCGTCGGCCGATCGCGACCTGGCCATCGCCGCGACGCAGTTCCTGGGCGGGGTCGAGGCCGCGTTCCAGGCCCGGCACCGCATCGGCGCGACCGAACCGCTGCTGCCCCTGCCGCTGCTGGGTGCGACCCTGCCACTGAACCCCGACCCGCAGCCGATGACGGCCGACTTTGTCACCGCGATGATGCGCGACCTGTCGCAGGCCATGCAGGACACCCGCGACACCCTGCCCGACGGCCCCGCCACGCTGGTCTTGGATCTGCGCGATCTGTGGCTGGACGTCGACGGTGACCGTGCACGCGGCCCGGCCGAGGATCTGGCGGCGCTGTCGGGCTTGCCCCTGCCCGAAGGCCCGGCGGTGGTGCGGTTCGATGCTGCCGACATCCACTGGCTGCGCGCCTATACGCATCTGATCGACGGGGTTGCGACGCTGATCCTGGCATTCGATCCCGAACCGGCGCTGGCGCAGCGGATCGCGCTGGATGCGGCGCTGGCCGAACAGTTCGCCCAACCGCCCGGCCAGATGGCCCGTGCGCCCAATTTCGACATGCAGGCCCGCGCCTTTGGCCCGCTGGTGGACCGCGTGGCGGTGGTGATCCAGACCCTGCGCCAGCAGCCCGACCCGGCCCTGACGCGCGCCGCGGGCGCGCATCTGCGCGCCATGGTCGCCGCCAATCGCGTCTTCTGGACCGAGGTCGCGCAGGAGACCGACAACGACCGCGAATGGATCCCCAACGACGCGCAGCAGGCAGCCCTGGGGTTTGCGCTGCCGCAGGGCACGGGGCCGTTGTGGCTGTCGATCCTGGACGAGGTCGACCAGGCGCTGGCCGGCAGGATGCTGATCCCCTATTGGCGCTTTGCCCCCGGCCACGGCCTCGACCTGGCGATGTGGCTGGACGATCCGCGCCCGGTCGAGGTCGTGGACTGGATCCAGGGCACCGCCGCCCTGCCCTATGCCCGCCCCGGCCTGACTGTCGGGCGCGACAATTGGGACCGGTTCCTAGGCAGCTTTGGTGGTCAGGCGGGGCTTTACATGCTGTTGCTGAACTGACCGCAGAGCGCGAATCAACCTGCTTGCGCTATCGGCACGGATGTTTGTGATCACGGCAAATCTGGCTGTGATCACATTCGGCGGCTTCCCGCCGGTTTTCGGCATTTTACGGGGAATTCGTTTCTGTGTGCCATGCAGGCGTGGCACAAGGCCCCAAATCTGTCGAACCGAATGAGGGGGTCGAGATGAACATCCACGAATACCAAGCCAAGGCGCTGCTGCGTCAATACGGCGCGCCCGTCAGCGAAGGCCGCATCGTGATGAAGGCCGACGAGGCCAAGACCTGCGCCAGCGAGATGGACGGCCCGCTGTGGGTCGTCAAGGCGCAGATCCACGCCGGTGGCCGTGGCAAGGGCCACTTCACCGAGGCTGCGGCCGGTGAAAAGGGCGGCGTCCGCCTGGCCAAGTCGGTCGAGGAAGCCGAGGAACTGTCCCGCCAGATGCTGGGCCGCACGCTGGTCACGCACCAGACCGGACCCGCCGGCAAGCAGGTCAACCGCATCTATATCGAAGACGGCAGCGACATCGCACGCGAGCTGTACCTGGCCCTGCTGGTCGACCGTCAGACCTCGCGCGTCAGCTTTGTCGCCTCGACCGAGGGCGGCATGGACATCGAGGAAGTGGCCGAGCACACCCCGGAAAAGATCGTCAGCTTCAGCGTCGATCCTGCGTCCGGCCTGTCGGATTTCCACGGCCGCCGCGTCGCGTTCGCCCTGGGCCTGGAAGGCGCGCAGGTCAAGCAGTGCGTCGCCCTGGTCAAGAACCTGTATCGCATGTTCATCGAAAAAGACATGGAGATGCTGGAGATCAACCCGCTGATCGTCACGCCCGAAGGCCAGATCAAGTGCCTGGACGCCAAGATGGGCTTTGACAACAACGCCCTGTACCGCCAGCCCGACATCATGGCGCTGCGCGACGAGACCGAGGAGGACAGCAAGGAGCTGGCCGCCTCCAAGTTCGACCTGAACTACATCGCGCTGGACGGCGAGATCGGCTGCATGGTCAACGGCGCAGGCCTGGCGATGGCCACGATGGACATCATCAAGCTGTTCGGCGCCGAGCCCGCCAACTTCCTGGACGTCGGCGGCGGCGCCACGACCGAGAAGGTCACCGAGGCGTTCAAGATCATCACCAGCGACCCGAACGTCAAAGGCATCCTGGTCAACATCTTCGGCGGCATCATGCGCTGCGACATCATCGCGGAAGGCATCATCGCCGCCGTGAAGGAAGTCGGCCTGCAGGTCCCGCTGGTCGTGCGCCTGGAAGGCACGAACGTTGAGCTGGGCAAAGAGATCATTGCCAACAGCGGCCTGAACGTGATCGCGGCCGACGACCTCAAGGACGGCGCCGAGAAGATCGTGAAAGCGGTCAAGGGCTGATCCATCCGGGCGCGCGGGACACGCGCGCCCTCCTCTGGAACATCGCGGTGCGTCACGCACCGCTTACGCAAGGAGGCCATGATGGCCGTTCTCGTCGACAAGAATACCAAAGTCATCTGCCAGGGGATCACCGGATCCCAGGGCACCTTCCACACCGAACAGGCGATCGCCTATGGCACCAAGATGGTCGGCGGCGTGACGCCGGGCAAAGGTGGCACGGATCACCTGGGCATGCCCGTCTTCAACTCGGTCCACGAGGCCGTGGCCGTGACCGGCGCCAATGCATCCGTGATCTATGTCCCGCCCCCGTTCGCGGCGGATTCGATCCTGGAGGCCATCGACGCCGAGGTTCCGCTGATCGTCTGCATCACCGAAGGCATCCCGGTCCTGGACATGATGCGCGTCAAGCGCGCCCTGGCCGGTTCGCAGTCGCGCCTGATCGGGCCGAACTGCCCCGGCATCATGACGCCGGACGAATGCAAGATCGGCATCATGCCGGGCAGCATCTTCCGCCGCGGTAGCGTCGGCGTCGTGTCGCGTTCGGGCACCCTGACCTATGAGGCCGTCAAGCAGACGTCCGACGTGGGCCTGGGTCAGTCCAGCGCCGTCGGCATCGGTGGCGACCCGATCAAGGGGATGGAGCACATCGACGTGCTGCGCCTGTTCCTGGAGGACCCCGAGACCGAATCGATCATCATGATCGGCGAGATCGGTGGTTCGGCCGAGGAAGAGGCCGCCGAATTCCTGGCCGAGCAGAAGCGCAAGGGCATCTGGAAGCCCACCGCGGGCTTTATCGCGGGTCGCACCGCACCTCCGGGCCGTCGCATGGGCCATGCCGGCGCGATCGTGTCGGGCGGCAAGGGCGACGCGGAATCCAAGATCGAGGCCATGAAGAAGGCCGGCATCATCGTCGCCGACAGCCCCGCGGGCCTGGGCGAAGCCGTGCTGAAGGCGATCAAGGGTTGATGATTTGACAGTCCGCCCCCCGGTACCCACCTGTGGGGGGCGGATTGACGCAAAGGGAAAGACCGTGGACCAGCAGACCGGCCAACACAGCATCGCAGCAGTCGCGCCCCGTGCGCGCCGTCTGCTGTCGCTTGTGGCGCTGCTGGGCCTTGCGGGCTGCGGGGACAGGGTGACGAACGACATCCTGCCCGGCGGCATCCCGGCGCGCACCAACCTGCACCAGGCCAGCGGCCTGCCGCCGGAATCGGTGCGCACCGTTGCACGGCGGGATTTCGGGTGGCGGGTGATCTATCGCCCCGCCTATGCCCCGCCGAATGCCGAAAGCCGCACAGCCGTCGCGCTGTGCGGCCTTGAACGTCGGGCCCCGCTGCGGATCCAGCAGCAGCCCCGGCTTGACCCGACCGCCGATCCCGGCGCCCGCATCTTCGACATCTACTGCGCCTGATCCAACCCATATTTGCCCTGAACGGGGACCAGCCATGACCGACCAGCCAAAGAACACCGACTTCCACGATTCCTCGTTCCTGCAGGGCCACAACGCGGCCTATGTGGAACAGTTGTACGGCCAGTGGGCCAAGGACGCAGGCGCGGTCGACGAAGCCTGGGACAGCTTCTTCCGGTCGCTTGGCGACGATCACGACGTGGCCGTCCGCGAGGCCGAGGGCGCCAGCTGGAAGCGGGCCGACTGGCCGCCGACCCCCCAGGACGACACGACCAGCGCCCTGACCGGCGAATGGCCGTCCTCGTCCAAGGGCGACGCCGATGCCGCGATCAAGAAAATCGCCGCCAAGGCCGAGGAAAAGGGCGTCAAGCTGACGACCGACCAGATGCGCCAGGCCGTGCTGGACAGCATCCGCGCGCTGATGCTGATCCGCGCCTTCCGCATCCGCGGCCACCTGCACGCGCAGCTGGACCCCCTGGGCCTGCGCGAAATCCCCGATCATGGCGAGCTGAACCCCGCCACCTACGGTTTCGGTCCCGGCGACATGGACCGCCCGATCTTCATCGACAACGTGCTGGGCCTTGAGGTCGCGTCGATCCGTCAGATCACCGACCTGATGACCCGCACCTATTGCGGCACGTTCGCGCTGCAGTACATGCACATCTCGAACCCCGAGGAAGCCGCCTGGCTGAAGGAGCGGATCGAGGGTTACGGCAAGGAGATCGCGTTCACCCGCGAAGGCCGCCGCGCCATCCTGAACAAGCTGGTCGAAGCCGAGGGCTTCGAGAAGTTCCTGCACGTCAAGTACATGGGCACCAAGCGGTTCGGCCTGGACGGTGGCGAGGCGCTGATCCCCGCGATGGAACAGATCATCAAGCGCGGCGGCGCGCTTGGCGTGAAGGAGATCGTGTTCGGCATGCCGCACCGCGGTCGCCTGTCGGTGTTGGCCAACGTGCTGTCCAAACCCTATCGCGCGATCTTCCACGAATTCCAGGGCGGCAGCTTCAAGCCCGAGGACGTGGACGGTTCGGGCGACGTGAAATACCACCTGGGCGCCAGCGCCGACCGTGAGTTCGACGGCAACAGCGTCCACCTGTCGCTGACCGCCAACCCCAGCCACCTGGAGGCCGTGAACCCGGTCGTGCTGGGCAAGGCGCGCGCCAAGAGCGATCAGCTGGGCGACATGACGGACCGCAGCTCGGTCCTGCCGATCCTGCTGCATGGCGACGCGGCATTCGCCGGTCAGGGCGTCGTTGCGGAATGCCTGCAGCTGTCGGGCATCCGCGGTCACCGGACCGGCGGCTGCATCCACATCGTGGTGAACAACCAGATCGGTTTCACCACCGCGCCGGCGTTCAGCCGCACCTCGCCCTATCCGACGGACATCGCGCTGATGGTCGAGGCGCCGATCTTCCACGTGAACGGCGACGACCCCGAGGCGGTGGTGCATGCCGCCCGCGTCGCCATCGAGTTCCGCCAGAAGTTCCGCAAGGACGTGGTTCTGGACATCATCTGCTATCGCCGCTTTGGTCACAACGAAGGCGACGAGCCGATGTTCACCAACCCGGCGATGTACACCAAGATCAAGGCGCAGAAGACCACGCTGCAGCTGTACACCGAACGCCTGGTCGCCGACGGGCTGATCCCCGAGGGCGAGATCGAGGACATGAAGGCCGCCTTCCAGGCGCACCTGAACGAAGAGTTCGAGATCGGCAAGAACTACAAGCCGAACAAGGCCGACTGGCTGGACGGCAAGTGGTCGGGCATGAACCGCGAGGGCACGGATTACGTCGCCGGCGAGACCGGCATCTCCCCCGAGGTGATGACCCAGGTCGGCCGCGCGCTGACCAATGCGCCGGACGGGCTGACCCTGCACAAGACCGTGGGCCGCCTGCTGGAAGCCAAGAAGCAGATGTTCGAGACGGGCGAGGGCTTTGACTGGGCCACCGCCGAGGCGCTGGCCTTTGGCTCGCTGGTGGCCGAGGGGCACGGCGTGCGCCTGTCCGGTCAGGACAGCACCCGCGGCACGTTCAGCCAGCGGCATTCGGCCTTCATCGACCAGAAGTCCGAGGACCGTTACTATCCGCTGAACAACATCGCCGAGGGTCAGGCCCGCTATGAGGTCATCGACAGCATGCTGTCGGAATACGCGGTGCTGGGTTTCGAATACGGCTATTCGCTGGCCGAACCCAACACGCTGACCCTGTGGGAGGCGCAGTTCGGCGACTTCGCCAACGGCGCGCAGATCATGTTCGACCAGTTCATCTCCTCGGGTGAGAAGAAATGGCTGCGCATGTCCGGCCTGGTGATGCTGCTGCCGCACGGCTTCGAGGGTCAGGGCCCCGAGCACAGCTCTGCCCGCCTGGAGCGGTTCCTGCAGCAATGCGCCGAGGACAACTGGATCGTCGCGAACTGCACCACGCCCGCGAACTATTTCCACATCCTGCGCCGGCAGATCCACCGCGGCTTCCGCAAGCCGCTGGTGCTGATGACGCCGAAATCGCTGCTGCGCCACCCGCTGGCCATCAGCCGCGCCGAGGAGTTCCAGTCGGGCAGCACCTTCCACCGCGTGCTGTGGGACGACGCACAGCGCGGTCGGTCCGACACCAAGCTGGTGTCCGACGACCAGATCAAGCGCGTCGTGGTCTGTTCGGGCAAGGTCTACTACGACCTGCTGAAGGCCCGCGACGAGGCCGGGATCACCGACACCTATCTGCTGCGTCTGGAACAGTTCTATCCGTTCCCGGCACAGTCGATGGTCAAGGAACTGGGCCGCTTCAAGCAGGCCGAGGTCGTGTGGTGCCAGGAAGAGCCCAAGAACCAGGGCGGCTGGAGCTTTGTCGAGCCTTACCTGGAATGGGTGCTGGAACGGCTTGGCGCCAAGCACACTCGCGCGCGCTATGCGGGCCGGAACGCGGCGGCCTCGGTCGCCACGGGCCTCGCCTCGCGCCACAAGGCCGAACAAGAGGCGCTGGTCGCCACCGCTCTGAACCTCGAAGGATGATCCGATGACCACCGAAGTCCGCGTGCCCGCCCTGGGCGAATCCGTTACCGAG
>NZ_BBPH01000009.1 GCF_000787695.1 Paracoccus sp. PAMC 22219
AAAAAGCTGCTTTTCATGGGCTGCGAGTTCGGCCAGCCCGAAGAATGGAACCACAACGGAGAGCTGAACTGGCACGCGGCCAGCCAGCCGATGCACCAGGGTGTGCAGGCGTTGGTGCGCGATCTGAACGCGCTGTATCGCGACACCCCCGCCCTGCACGTCAAGGACGCCGAACCCGAGGGGTTCCAGTGGGTCGCGACCGATCCGGCGCAGTCGACCTATGTCTGGGTGCGCCGCGGCGATGCGAGCGATCCGCCGGTGGTGGTGGTCTGCAACTTCACCCCGGTGCCGCGTCCCGGTTTCCGCATCGGCGTGCCGCAGGCGGGCCACTGGCGCGAGGCGGTGAACACCGACGCCACCGCCTATGGCGGCAGCGGCATGGGCAATCTGGGCGGCGTCACGGCGGACGGGGAACCGCAGGACGGTCAGCCGGCTTCGATGGCTGTGACCCTGCCGCCGCTGTCCGTGGTGATCTTCGTGGCGGCAGGCTGAATTCATGAGGGAGGAGAGGACCATGGTGGAAACGCAACGGCTGACGCGCCGGGCGATGGCATTCGTGCTGGCGGGGGCCGGGCAGTCGCCTGAAGGAGTTGACCGACCGGCGCGTCAAGCCCGCCGTCTATTTCGGCGGCAAGACCCGCATCGTCGATTTCGCCCTGTCGAACGCGATGAATTCCGGCATCCGCAAGATCGCGGTCGCCACGCAATACAAGGCCCACAGCCTGATCCGGCATTGCCAGCGCGGCTGGAACTTTTTCCGCGCCGAACGCAACGAATTCCTGGACATCCTGCCCGCCAGCCAGCGCACGTCCGAGGATCACTGGTACCGCGGCACGGCTGATGCGGTGACCCAGAACATCGACATCGTCGACGATTACGACGTCGACTACATCATCATCCTGGCGGGCGACCACATCTACAAGATGGACTATGAGATCATGCTGCGCGAACACGTGGCCAGCGGGGCGGATGTCACCGTGGGCTGCCTGACCGTGCCGCGGATGGAGGCCACGGCCTTTGGCGTGATGGACATCGATGCCACGGGCCGGATCGTGTCGTTCCTGGAGAAACCTGCCGACCCGCCCGCCATGCCCGGTGCGCCGGACAAGGCGCTGGCGTCGATGGGCATCTATGTCTTCAACTGGGCGTTCCTGCGCGACCTGCTGCTGCGCGATGCGCAGGACCCGAATTCCAGCCATGATTTCGGCACCGACCTGATCCCCGACATCGTCAAGAACGGCAAGGCGATGGCGCACCGGTTCGACACCTCCTGCGTCCGCGATCCGGGTGCGCCGGCCTATTGGAAGGACGTGGGCACGGTCGACGCCTTCTGGCAGGCCAACATCGCGTTGACCGATTTCACGCCCGATCTGGACCTGTGGGATACGGAATGGCCGATCTGGACCTATTCCGAAAGCACCCCGCCCGCCAAGTTCATCCATGACGAGGCCGACCGCCGCGGTGTGGCCATATCGTCGATGGTGTCGGGGGGCTGCATCATCTCGGGGACCGAGATCCGCAATTCGCTGCTGTTCACAGAGGTGCACACCAACAGCTACGCGGTCCTGGATCACGCGGTGGTACTGCCCTATGTCACCGTGAACCGCCATGCCCGGCTGCGCAACGTCGTGATCGACAGCCGCGTCATCATCCCCGAGGGCTGATCGTCGGAGAGGACCCCGAGGCCGACGCCCGTTGGTTCCGCGTCAGCGAGGGCGGCGTGACCCTGATCACCCAGGACATGCTGGACCGGCGGGCGGCATCCCTGTGATGCGGGTGCTGTCGGTCGCCTCGGAAATCGCCCCCCTGGTCAAGACCGGGGGGCTGGCCGATGTCACGGGCGCGCTTCCCGCCGCGCTGGCCGGCGTGGGCGTCCAGATGCGCAGCCTGGTCCCCGGTTACCCGGCGGTGATGGCCGCCCTGCAGGAGCCCGAGGCCGTGCACGCGTTCGAGGACCTGTTCGGCGGCCCCGCGGTCCTGCTGCAGGGGCGGGGCGCGGGGCTGGACCTGCTGGTGATCGACGCACCCCATCTGTATGGCCGCCCCGGCAATCCCTATCTGGGCCCGGACGGCGCGACTGGCCGGACAACCCCGAACGCTTTGCCGCGCTGGCTTGGGTCGGGGCGCATGTCGCGGCCCATGGCGCGGGCGGCTGGCGTCCGCAGGTGCTGCACGGGCATGACTGGCAGGCGGGCTTCATGACCGAATACCTGCCGCGCATGGGCGGGGGCGACGTGCGGACGGTGCTGACCATCCACAACATCGCCTTTACCGGATCGACCGATCCGGGGCGGCTGCATTCCCTGCGCCTGGACCCCGCACGGTTCTACAGCGAGGGATACGAATTCTGGGGCGGCATCTCGGCGCTGAAGGCCGGGCTGATGGGCGCGGATGCGCTGACGACTGTGTCGCCCAGCTATGCGGACGAACTGATGACGGCTGAATTCGGCATGGGCCTGGACGGGGTCATGCGCCACCGGCAGGCGGCCCTGACCGGCATCCTGAACGGCATCGACGAACAGGCCTGGGACCCCGCCACCGACCCGGCGATCGTGGCGTTCGCCGACCCGGCGGGCAAGGCCGCCGCCAAGGCTGCGCTGCAGGCCGAACTGGGCCTGCCGCAGGCGGACGGGCCGCTATGCGTGATCGTGTCGCGAATGACCCATCAGAAGGGGCTGGACCTGGTGCTGGAGACGCTGCCCGCGCTGCTGGCGGCGGGGGGGCAACTGGCGGTCCTGGGATCGGGCGATCCGGGCTTGGAACAGGCGTTCCGGCAGGCGTCGGCGGATCCGAACGTCGCCGTGCGCATCGGCTATGACGAGGCGTTCTCTCATCGACTGATTGCGGGGGGCGACGCGATCCTGGTGCCGTCGCGGTTCGAACCCTGCGGGCTGACGCAGATGTACGGCCTGCGCTATGGCACCATCCCGGTCGTCGCGCTGACCGGGGGGCTGGCCGACACGGTCATCAACGCATCGCCCGCGGGGCTGGCGCGCGGCGTGGCCACGGGCATCCAGTTCGCGCCCGTCACCGCCGTGGCGTTGCGCGGTGCGCTGATGCGGCTGGCGACCCTTTACGCGGACCGGGACACCTGGTCCCGGATGCAGGCCAACGCCATGGCCCATCCCGTCGGGTGGGGGCAATCGGCCCGCGCCTATGCCGATCTCTATGCAAGGCTGACCGACCCGTCATGACCCAGACCATCGCGATGACCGCAGGTCACCCCACGCCTCTGGGCGCGACCTTCGATGGTGCCGGGGTGAACTTTGCGGTGTTCTCCCAGCACGCCGAACGGGCCGTGCTGTGCCTGTTCGACGAACGCAACCGCGAGACGCGGGTCGATCTGCCCGAACGCGACGGCCATGTCTGGCATGGCCATATCGAGGGGCTGCGTCCCGGCCAGAAGTACGGCTTTCGCATGCACGGCCCCCATCGCCCGCACGAAGGTCACCGCTTCAACGCGAACAAGCTGCTGATCGACCCCTATGCCAAGCGGCTGACGGGGCGGCCCGCGGCGCATGACGCGTTGATGGGGTACAAGGTCGGGCACCACGATGCCGACCTGTCATTCGATCGCCGCGACAGCGCGCAGCACATGCCGAAATCGGTGGTCGTCGACCCCAGCTTTGCCTGGGGCGACGACCGCGCCCTGCACCGGCCCCTGTCGGAAACGGTGATCTACGAGGCGCATGTCAAGGGACTGACCGCGGGGCGCACCGACATCGCGCATCGCGGCAGCTATCTGGCGATGGCGTCCGAACCCGTGCTGGACCACCTGACGCGGCTTGGCGTCACCGCGATCGAGCTGCTGCCCGTCCACGCCTTTGCCGACGACCGCTTTCTGACCGACAAGAAGCTGACGAATTTCTGGGGCTACATGTCCTACGGGTTCTTCGCGCCCGAACCGCGTTACATGCAGACGGGCGACATCGCGGAATTCCAGCAGATGGTCGCCCGGTTCCACAAGGCCGGAATCGAGGTGATCCTGGACGTCGTCTACAACCACACCGCCGAAGGCAACGAACTGGGCCCGACCCTGTCGTTCCGCGGGCTGGACAACGCGTCCTATTACCGCCTGGCCGAGGATCGGCGGTTTTATGTCAACGACGCGGGCACCGGCAACGTGCTGAACCTGGACAGCCCCTTCACGCTGCGGCTGGTCATGGATTCGCTGCGCTATTGGGTGCAGGTGATGCATGTGGACGGGTTCCGGTTCGACCTGGCATCGGTGTTGGGCCGGACGCGGGGGGTGTTCGACCGCGACGCGCCGCTGTTCCGCGCGATCCGTCAGGACCCGGTGCTGAACCGGGTCAAGCTGATCGCCGAACCCTGGGACATCGGGCCGGGCGGGTACCAGCTGGGCGCATACCCCGCGCCCTTTGCCGAATGGAACGACCGCTATCGCGACCAGATCCGCGGGTTCTGGCGGGGCGATCCGGGCCTGATCGGCAAGCTGGCCAAGCGCGTGGCGGGATCGGCCGCGCGGTTCGACCATGACGGTCGCCCGGCGACCAGTTCGGTGAACTTTGTCGCCGCGCATGACGGATTCACGCTGATGGACACGGTCAGTTTCAACGACAAGCACAACGAGGCCAATGGCGAGGAAAACCGCGACGGCCACAACCACAACCTGTCCGACAACATGGGCGCCGAGGGCCCGACCGACGACCCCGCGATCACCGCCGCGCGCGACCGCCGCCGCCGCAACCTGATCGCCACGCTGATGCTGTCCCAAGGCACGCCGATGCTGCTGGCGGGCGACGAGTTGGGCAACAGCCAGGGCGGCAACAACAACGCCTATGCCCAGGACAATGCAACGGGCTGGGTCGATTGGGACGACGCGGACCCGGCCTTTCTGGACTTCGTGCGGCGCGTCATCGCGTTCCGGCGCGCGCATCCGATCCTGCGGCAAAAGCGGTTCCTGCACAGCCAGCCGCGCGAACAGGACGGGCTGCCCGACCTGTTCTGGCGTCGTGCCGATGGCGCGGCGATGTCACCCGACGACTGGAACGACCCCGACCACCGCCTGCTGGCGGCAGAGATGCGCATGGCGTCGGGCACCCCCGCCTATGCCGCCTTGCCGGGGGCGGTGTTCCTGGTCTTCAACAACGGCCCCGACGCGCAGGTGCGCCTGCCCGACGCACCGCAGGGTCAGTGGCGCCGCCGTCTGGACAGTGCGCGCGACGACGACCCGGACCTGCCCGCCAATGACGTTGAATCCATTGCCGCCGACAGCGTCGCGGCCTTTGTCCTGACCACCCCGAGCGTATCATGACCCAAGCCCCCTCGATCTTTGACATGCGCCTTGCGCGCAGCGCGCCCGACCTGTGGCCCGTGCTGGAACGCCTGTACGGCGAACGGCCCGATTTCGACGCCTTTCGCGCCGAACTGGAGGCCGCGCTGCGCGAAGGATGGGCCGCGCGTCCCGCCGACCTGAAACGCCTGGACCTGGCCCGCGATCTGGAACCCGACTGGTTCCAGCGCTCTGGCATGGCGGGTTATGTCTTCTATATCGACCGGTTTGCAGGGACGCTGTCGGGGGTGCATGACCGGCTGGATTACCTGCGCGATCTGGGGATCAGCTATGTCCACCTGATGCCCTGCCTGATGCCGCGTCCGGGCGACAGCGACGGCGGCTATTCGGTGATGGACTATCGCCAGATCAATCCGGCTTACGGCCGCATGTCGGACCTGACGCGGCTGGCGGGGGGGCTGCGCGACCGGGGCATGTCGCTGTGCGTCGATCTGGTGCTGAACCACACGGCGCGCGAACATGACTGGGCGCGACGCGCGGCGGCGGGCGATCCGGCCTATCAGGACATGTACCTGATGTTCGACGACGACACGCTGCCCCGCGCCTATGAACAGTCGCTGATCGAGATCTTTCCCGAAACCGCGCCGGGCAGTTTCACCCACCACCCGAATTCGGGAAATGGGTCTGGACCACGTTCAACGACCATCAATGGGACCTGAACTGGGCCAATCCGCGCGTCTTCCTGGAGATCGTGCGGATCATGCTGAATCTGGCCAACAAGGGCGTCGATGTGCTGCGCCTGGACGCGGTGGCCTTCATGTGGAAGCGCATCGGCACCACGTGCCAAAGCCAGCCAGAGGTGCACCTGATCCTGCGCGCGCTGCGCGCCTGCACCCGGATTGCCGCCAATGCAGTGATCCACCTGGAGGAGGCCATCGTCGGCCCGGCTGAGATGCTGACCTATTTCGGGCGCGGCGAGCATGACGGGCGCGAGGGCAACCTGTGCTATCACAACAGCCTGATGGTCCAGTACTGGTCGGCGCTGGCCACGCGCGACACGCGGCTGATGACGCATGTGCTGGCCACGCATTTCCCGCCCGTGCTGACCAACGCGACCTATGCGACCTATATCCGCTGTCACGACGACATCGGATGGGCGATCACCGATGAGGACGCAGGCGCCCTGGGCCTGTCGGGCGCCGCGCATCGCGCCTTCCTGTCGGATTTCTATGACGGCAGCTATCCGGGCAGCTTTGCCCGCGGCGTGCTGTTCCAGCAGAACCCGGACACCGGCGACAAGCGCATCGCCGGCAGCTTTGCCGCGCTGGCGGGGCTGGAGGCCGGTCTGGCCGCGGCCGATCCGCTGGCCATCGACCGGGCCGTGGACCGCATCCTGCTGGGCCATGCGCTGATCGCGTCCTTTGGCGGCATTCCCCTGATCTACATGGGGGACGAACTGGCGATGGTGAACGACCACGGCTATCGGGACGTGCCGGAGCACGCCCATGACAGCCGTTGGATCAACCGTCCCGCGATGGACTGGGACCGCGCCGCCCGCGCCAGCGCCGACCCGGACACGCCCGAGGGGCGCGTTCTGCACGGCACCCGCGCCATTCTGGCCGCGCGCCGGTCCTGCGACCGCCTGCATGGCGGGCATCCGACCGAAATTCTGGACTGCGGCAACGCCGCGCTGCTGGCATTCGCACGCCGCGCCCCTCAGGGCGGCATTCTGTGTCTTTTCAACTTCACGGAAAGCTGGCAACAGATCAGCGGCGATTGGTTGCGCTTTCAAGGCGTGACGGACATGCGCGACATCCTGTCCGATGCGACGGTGACGCTGCATGACGACATGCTGGCTTTGCCGCCCTATGGCCGCGTCTGGTTGTCCTGATTTTCCCAAGCCCATGAGGCCGCATTTGACCCATTCCCTGTCGGCACAGGATCTGCGCGACCAGATCCTGCATCATCTGACCCACACCCAGGGTCGCGGTCCCGAATTCGCAACCGTTTTCGACTGGCGCCTTGCCGTCAGCTATACGGTGCGCGACCTGATGGTCGGCCCCTGGGTCGGCGCCATCCGCGCCGCCCGCGATCAGGGGGCCAAGCGGGTCTATTACCTGTCGATGGAATTCCTGATCGGCCGCATCCTGGGCGATGCGATCATCAACCTGAACCTGGAACCCGCCATGGGCGAGGCGCTGACCCTGCTGGGTCTGGACGAACAGGTGATCCTGGACGACGAACCCGACGCGGCACTGGGCAACGGCGGCCTGGGGCGTCTGGCGGCGTGCTTCATGGAATCGCTGTCGTCGCTGTCCTGCCCGGCCTTCGGCTATGGCATCCGCTACGAACACGGCCTGTTCCGCCAGCGCTTCGAGGGCGGCCAGCAGGTCGAGACCCCCGAGGACTGGCTGAACCAGC
Organism: Paracoccus sp. PAMC 22219; assembly: GCF_000787695.1. GTDB lineage: Bacteria > Pseudomonadota > Alphaproteobacteria > Rhodobacterales > Rhodobacteraceae > Paracoccus. The sequence continues at coordinate 7,676 of NZ_BBPH01000009.1, forward strand.
CGCATCCGTGGGAATTCGTGCGCATCAACTACAGCTACGAGATCGGGTTCAAGGGCCATGTCGACACGGTCGACGGGCACGCCGTCTGGCATCCGGGCGAAAGCGTCGTGGCGCGCGCCTATGACACGCCGGTCATCGGATGGGGCGGGGACTGGGCCAACAGCCTGCGGCTGTGGGGCGCGCACCCGACCACGCTGCTGGACTTGAAACGCTTCAACGCGGGCGACCACACCGCCGCTGCCGAACCCGAGGCGCTGGCCCGCACGCTGTCGCGCGTCCTGTATCCGGACGACACCACGGAATCGGGCAAGGAGCTGCGGCTGAAGCAGGAATATTTCCTGACCTCGGCGGCGCTACAGGACATCCTGGCGCGGTTCTTGGCGGAACATGGCGACCTGGCGATCCTGCCCGACAAGGTCGCGATCCAGCTGAACGACACCCACCCCGCCATCGCCGGGCCGGAGCTGATCCGCCTGTTGATGGACGTGCACGGGATGGCCTTTGATCGCGCGCAGGATCTGGCGCGCCGGACGCTGAACTATACCAACCACACCCTGCTGCCCGAGGCGCTGGAGCGGTGGTCGACCTGGCTGATGGGCCGCGTCCTGCCGCGCCACATGCAGATCATCCAGATGATCGACGAGGATCACCGCAAGACCACCAACCGCCCCACCCATATCGGCATCGTGCATGGCGACCAGGTCCATATGGGCGAGCTGGCGTTCATCATGGCGGGCCGCGTGAACGGCGTGTCGGCGCTGCACACGGAACTGGTCAAGGACACGGTCTTTGCCGACCTGCACAAGCTGCATCCTGACCGGATCGTGAACCAGACCAACGGCGTGACCCCGCGCCGCTGGCTGCGCATGTCGAACCCGGCGCTGACGCGCCTGCTGGACGACACCATCGGCACCGGCTGGACCAAGGACCTGGACCAGCTGACGGGCCTTGAGGCGCATGCCGGCGACGCGACCTTCCTGGAGCATCTGCACGCCGCCAAGCGCGCCAACAAGGTCGCCCTGTCGGACGGGCTGCTGGCCGGACTGGGCGTCAAGGCCGACCCGGACGCGATCTTCGACGTGCAGATCAAGCGCATTCACGAATACAAGCGCCAGCTGCTGAACGTGCTGGAGGCGATCGCCCTTTGGAAACGCATCCATGACAGCCCGAACGGCGACTGGACGCCGCGCGTCAAGATCTTTGGCGGCAAGGCGGCGCCGGGATACTGGCTGGCGAAATCGGTGATCCACCTGATCAACGACGTGGCCGCCAAGATCAACAGCGACCCGGTCACGTCGAAATACCTGCAGATCGCCTATCCGCCGAACTATAACGTCTCGATGGCCGAGGACCTGATTCCGGCCGCCGATCTGTCCGAACAGATCAGCACCGCGGGCAAGGAGGCGTCCGGCACCGGCAACATGAAGTTCACGATGAACGGCGCGCTGACCATCGGCACGCTGGACGGCGCCAATGTCGAGATCCGCGAACATGTGGGGGCCGAGAACTTCTTCCTGTTCGGCCTGACCGCCGAGGAGGCTGCGGCCGAAAAGGCCCGCCCCGGCCATGCCCGCGCCGCCATCGAGGCGTCCGAGGACATGAAGATCGCCCTGCAGCTGATCGCCGAGGGGCGGTTCGGCCGTGCCGACAGCTATTACACGCTGCTGGACCGGACCTGGAACGACGACCCGTTCCTGGTCGCGTCCGATTTCGACGCCTATTTCGCGGCACAGCGCGCGGTGGACCGCGCCTATGCGGATCAGGCGGGCTGGGACCGGATGGCGGCATTGAACATCGCGCGGTCGGGGTTCTTCTCCTCGGACCGGACGATCCGGGGATACATGCGCGACATCTGGCACGCGGTGCCGGTGGTGCCGGCATAAGGCAAAAGGCCCCCGTCACCGGGGGCCTTTTTCGTTTCAGGCGCGGAACCGCTGCGCCGCGGGCAGGTGCTGCATCAGCAGATAATAGGTCACGCCCGCCGGGATCAGGCTGGCATACCAGCTGATCCCCGAAAAGATCAGCGCGACGACCACGCCCACCACGGTCGCGATGACCGCCGCCGGGTTCCAGCCGCGATAGGGGCCTTCGGCGTCGTAATGATGGTCCAGGTTCAGCGTCTGGCGGCGGATCACGTAATAGTCGACCACCAGGATCGCGAAGATCGGCCCCAGGAACGCGCTGTAGGTCTGGATGAACAGCCCCAGCCCCGCCGCGGATTCGTCGCGCACCAGCAGCCAGGGGAAGGTCGCGAAGGCCAGAAGGCCCACGATCACCGCCGCCGCCTTGAACGGAAGCTTGAACACGTCCATCATCGCATAGGCGGGCGGCACCACGTTGTTGAGAATGTTCGTCGTCACCTGCGCGAAGGCGATGAACAGCAGCGTCACCACCAGCAGGATCGGGTTGTCCACCGCACTGGAGAAGACCTTGATCGGGTCGACCTCGCCGGTGGCGGACGACACCATCAGGCCGATCATCCCCATGAACAGCGTCGCGGGCAGGATCGAGTTGGCATAGATCGCGACCTGCCGTACGGACCCCACGCGATGCTGCAATTCGCGCGAATAGTCCGACACGTTCAGCATCATCGTGGAATAGACGCCCAGGAACAGCATCGTGGCCCCCCAGAACGGCGCGCCCCAAGTGCCTTCGGCCTGGATCAGGTTGGTGCTAATCTGGTCGCCGTACTGGTTGATCACGCTGAAGAACATATAGATCAGCGCGCCGATGATGAACACGGCGCCGATGTTCTCCAGCCACTTGATGCCGTGAAAGCCCAGCACCGACAGGCCGATCTGCAGGAACTGGAAGCCTACGAAGAACACCCAGATGTTGGAGTAGCCGAACATGGTTTCGGAAACCAGGTTCAGGGCGCCGGCGCCGATCCAGCTTTGAAAGCCGTACCAGACGATCGCCGGGACCGAGCGGACCAGCGCGGGCAGCCGCGTTCCGGCAAAGCCGAAGGACGACCGGGCCTGCACCATGAAGGGGATGCCGTACTTGTGCCCCGCGCGCCCGTTGATCATCAGCGCCAGCCCGATGACGGTGCAGCCGATGGTGATGGCCGTGATGGTCTGGATCAGGTTCAGCGTGCCCACCAGCCCCGATCCGACGGTGAAGGTGCCGATGCTGACGCAGCCGCCCAGCCAGGCGAACAGATAGGACCAGGGGTCCATGATGCGGGTGGTCTGGGGGGCAAGGCTCTCCTCGCCCGGTTTCTTGTCGTCTATGGCGTGTGGGGCGTGATCGGTGATCGTTCCGGTATGGGTCATGGGGGATACTCCCTGTGTGGAGATGGCGGATTTCTTATTTTTGGATTGGGTGCGCATAGGCCCCGATCTTGGAGGTCAGCAGCCCGGCGCCGACCAGCGCCTCGGCGAACTTGGTGGCGACGGTCACGCCGTCGATGACGGGAATGCCCGTCTCGTGGCTCAGCCATTCGGTCAGGTCGGACATGCCGGCGCATCCCAGAACGACCGCCTCGCAGCGGTCCTCCTCGATGGCGCGCAGGATTTCGGCACGAACCAGTTGGCGTGCATTCGATCCGGGCTCTTCCAGGGCCAGGACCGGAATTTCCGCCGACCGGACGCGACGGCACTGGTGGTCAAGGCCGTACTTGCGCACCAATTCCTCGATCACCGGGACGGAGCGGGGCAGGGTGGTGACGATGGAGAACGACGTGGCGATCATGCTGGCGGCCTTGATGCCCGCCTCGCAGATGCCCAGCACGGGGCCGGTCGCGACTTCGCGGCAGGCGCCGATGGCGGGGTCGTCGAAACAGGCGACCACGATGGCGTCGGCACCCTCGGCCTGGGCCTGCTGCACCTCGCGCAGCAGGTGGGCGGCCGACATCACCTCGTCGAAATGGCCCTCGATGCTGGCGGGGGCGCCGTGGGCGGTGCGGCCATCGACCTCGGTGCCGGGGGCGGCCACCGCGCGGGCCGATGCCAGGATCTTGTCGGTCATCGATACGGTGGAGTTGGGGTTGATCACGACCAGCTTCATTGGCGTCTCCGTGTTCCTGTGTCGCCCTATTGTTACCAGACATTGTTAACAATCTATAATCATATTTTTCTGCCGCCTTTAAGGGCGGAACAATGTTGCGAAGGCCCAAGGAAGGTGCAAATTGGAAACCATGGACAAGCCTTTGGAAACACTGATCGTGGACAGCATCCTGGACGCAATTGCCGATCAGCGGCTGCGTGCGGGGACCAAGCTGGGCGAACAGGCGCTGTCGGATATCTTTGACTGCAACCGCGCCCATGTGCGACGCGCGCTGTCGATGCTGACCGGGTGGCAGGTGGTGGACCATCTGCCCAACCGCGGCGCCTATGTCGCGACCCCGACGCCGCAGGACGCCCGCGACGTGTTCCAGGCGCGTCGCGCGATCGAGACGACGATCTGCCGCAATGCCGTCCGCCTGGCCGATGCGCAGGACCTGGCCGACCTGCAGGCTCATCTGGCGGCCGAGGATGCGGCCCGCGGGCAGGACAACCGCCCCGTCGCCATCCGCCTGTCGCGGGGGTTCCACATCCTGCTGGCGCGGATCGGCCGCAACCCGGTGCTGGCCCGCTATCTGGACGAGCTGACGATGCGGTCGTCGCTGATCATCGGGCTGTATGCGCAAGGCCACGCGACGCTGTGCGCCGAGGACGAACACGCGGGCATCGTCGCCGCCATCGCCGCGCGGGACGAGGGGCGGGCCCTGTCCCTGCTGGACACGCATCTGCGCCATATCGAGGCGGGAATCCGGTTCGACGACGCGCTGCCCGTGACGGGCGCGCTGTCGGCGGCATTGCGGGGACGCTAGCGGTCCAGACCGGTGCGGCGGGCGGCGATCCGCTCCAGCGCCTGAAACCCTTCGTGGATCAGCACGGCGATGATGCCGACGACCAGCCCGCCCTGCAGCACGAAGGCCGTGTTCGACGACAGCAGACCCGCGATGATCACCTCTCCCAGGGTGCGGGCGGCGACAGTGGACCCGATCGTGGCCGTGCCTAGGGAAATCACCGCCGTCAGCCGCATGCCCCCCAGGATCACCGGCAGCGCCAGGGGCAGGTCCACCTGCCACAGCCGCTGGCGGTGGGTCAGGCCCATGCCGCGCGCGGCCTCGGCCACGTTGGCGGGCTGGGTGGTCAGGCCGGCCAGGGTGTTTTCGAACACCGGCAGCAGGCCGTAGAGGAACAGCGCCACCAGCGTCGGCCCGGCACCGAACCCCATGATCGGCACGGCCAGCGCCAGCACCGCGACAGGCGGAAAGGTCTGGCCGACGCTGGTGATCGTGCGCGCCAAGGGTAGGAATTCACGCCCCGCCGGCCGCGTGACCAGCACCGCCAGCACCAGCGCCACGACGGTCGAGGCGACCACCGCCAGCGCCACCAGCGCTAGATGCGACAGGGTCAGCGACCACAGCGGGGTCTGGGCATAGATCGCGGGCGCGTTGTTGCGGGTGAAGGGCTGAAAGATCGCCGCAAAACTGTCCGGGCTGGCCAGAAATGCCACCAGAAAAGCCGCGGCCAAGGCCAGCAGGACGCGTCCGATCATTCCGCTGCCCGGGCCTGCGGCGCGGCTTGGGCGCGCAGGGCGGCCAAGGTGATGACGCCGCCCCCCTCGACCGGTACAGCGTCGCGGCCGCTCCACAGGCATTCGGCCAGCGCGTCGCGCAGGGTCGCGTCGCGGGGCAGGGCGGGGCCGTTCGCATGGCCCTCGGCGGCCAGCGCATAGGCCGGGGTCAGCGACAGCAGGTGAAAGGGCCGCTGGTCCAGCCCGATCAGGTCGCGCACGAAGGGCGTGGCGGGGGCGGTCAGGATCTCGGACGGGGGGGCGTATTGAACCAGGCGGCCCTTGTCCATGACGGCGATGCGGTCGCCCAGGGTGACGGCCTCCTCCATGTCGTGGGTGACCAAGATCAGCGTGGTGCCAAGACGGCGCTGGATGTCGCGCAGGTCGGCCTGCGCCTTGGCGCGGATCACCGGGTCCAGCGCGCCAAAGGGTTCGTCCATCAGCAGCAGGTCGGGTTTCGCCGCCAACGCGCGGGCCACGCCCACGCGCTGCTGCTGGCCGCCGGACAGCTCATGGGGCATGCGGTCGCGGAACTGGTCGGGCTCCATCTGGAACAGGGTCAACAGTTCGTCCACGCGGTCGCGGATCGCGGTCTGGTCCCAGCCCAGCAGGCGCGGGACGGTGGCGATGTTCTGGCCGACGGTGCGGTGCGGGAACAGGCCGTGGCCCTGGATCGCATAGCCGATGCGGCGGCGCAGCAGGTGGGGGGCGACGTCTCGCGTGTCCTGCCCATCGATCAGCACGCGCCCGCTGCTGGGTTCGACCAGCCGGTTGATCATGCGCAACAGCGTCGTCTTGCCCGACCCCGACGTGCCGACAAGGGCCGCGATCTGGCCGGGTTCGACCGTCAGGCTGACATCGTCGACCGCGGCGCGGCCGTCATAGATGCGGGTCAGGTTCTGGATGTCGATCATGCGGACCTCCGGCTGGAACGCACCAGCAGATCAAGGGCGATGCCGGCGGTCAGCGCCAGCGCGATGGTGGGCAGGGCGCCCAGCAGGACCAGATCCATCGCGGTCTGGTTCAGGCCCTGAAAGACGAAGGTGCCAAAGCCGCCGCCGCCGATCAGGCCCGCGATGACCGCCAGCCCGATGTTCTGGACCAGCACGATCCGCACCGCCGCCAGCAGCACCGGCAGCGCCAGCGGGATCAGCACCTGGGTCAGCAGCTGCGTCTGCGTCAGGCCCAGGCCGATCGCGGCCTCGCGCGTTGCGGGGTTCACGCCGGTCAGCCCGGTCAGGGTGTTCGACACGACCGGCAACAGCGAATACAGGAATAGCGCCACCAGCGCCGGGAACAGGCCGATGCCCGCCACCCCCGCCTGCGCCGCGCCGGGCACGTTGGCCGCGATCCAGCCAAAGACCGGGATCATCACGCCGAACAGCGCCAGCGACGGGACCGTCTGCAGGATGTTCAGCACCGACAGGACCGGCCCGCGCAGCGACCGCGCCTGATACAGCGCCACCCCAAGCGGCAGCCCGATCAGCAGCGCCAGCGCCAGCGACCCGAAGGCCAGCGTCAGATGCGCCCGCGCTTCGCGCAGAAAGATGTCCTGGCGTGCCGCGTATTCGCGCATGACGGACACCCCGTCCAGCGCGCCAGAACCCAACAGGGCACCGATCGCCGCCACGGTCCCCGCCAGAATCAGCCAGCGCAGCCACAGCGCCGGGTTCAGTCGTGCAAGCGCGTCAGCCAGCATCAGCGCGAAGGCCAGCGCCATCAGCCAGAACCCGACCGACGGCGCCACCCGCGCCAGCGTGTTGTCCGGCGGGGTCAGATGCCCTGCCGCGGCTCCTAGGGCCAACAGCACGGCCAACAGCGCCGCCGCAGCCGCGCCAAGGCGCAAGGCGGGCGGCCAGCGCAGGCAGCCGGCAACCAGCACCGCCCCCAGGACAAGGGTCACCATCAGGCCTTGGGGCACGGCGGCGGTCAGCGACGACCCCTCTCCCAGCACGATGCGGTTCGGTTTGAACTGCACCAGCGGCAGGGCCAACCCGGCCAGTCCGATCATTGCGAACAGCAGGCCGGGCCGGTCCAGCCGGGGGCGCATCAGTCCAGCAGACCCGCTTGGGTCAGGTGGTCGCGGGCGACGGTGGCGGCGGGTTCACCGCCGATCTGGATGCGGCCGTTCAGCTCCTGCAAGGTTTCCAGGTCCAGCGATTCGAAGATCGGCGCCAGGATGTCGCGGATCTCGGGATGGGCCTCCAGCACCTCGGCGCGGATGATGGGGGCGGGCTGATAGACGGGCTGCACGCCCTGATCATCGGCCATCACGACCAGACCGGCAGGCGCGATGCCGCCATCGGTGCCATAGACCATCGCCGCGTTCACGTCCGAGGTCTGCTGCGCCGCCGCCGCGATGGTCGCGGCCGTGTCTCCGCCCGACAGCTGGACCAACTGGTCGGGCGTCAGCGCAAAGCCATAGGTCTCCTGGAACGCCGGCAGCGCCGCGGCCGAGGTCACGAATTCGGTCGAGGCCGCCAGCTTGATCGCGCCACCGCCGGTGATCCATTCGCCCATCTGGGACATGGTTTCCAGCCCGTTCTCGGTCGCGACATCCTGACGCAGGGCGATGGCCCAGGTGTTGTTGGCGGGCGAAGGCTTCAGCCAGACGATCTCGTTCTGCTCCATGTCCAGCTCGGACACGCGGTCGAACCCTGCCTGCGCGTCCTTCCAGACCTCGCTGTCAGCCTCGTTGAAGAAGAACGCGCCGTTGGCGGTGTATTCCGGATAGATGTCGATCTGCCCCGAGGTGATCGCGTCGCGCATGATCGGCGTGCCGCCCAGCTGCAGGCGGTCCTGCACCGGCAGGCCCGCGTCCTGCAGCGCCAGCAGGATCATGTTGCCCAGAAGGCCGCCCTCGGTGTCGATCTTGGACGATACGGTGATGTCCTGCGCGCCGGCGGTGCCGGCGATGCCGATCAGCAGCGCGGCGATGGGGGTAAGGGCTTTCATGGGAATCTCCTGTCGCGCGGACGGCATTGTTGGGCTCGACAGTGCAAATGCCCGCGCGGCGATTTGGTTCCGGCGCGTTGCCGGATCAGCCGCGTGGCGACGATGCCGTCGCGGCGGAAACCCCACGATCGATGATCCGGTCGATCGGCTGCGCGACATCCAGCCACACCGCGCGTTCGGCCACCGGATCGGGGGGTTGCAGCGCGGCAAGCTGGCTGTCGATCAGGCTGACCGGCATGAAGTGGTCTCGGCGTGCCGCCATGCGCGCCGCGATCAGGGCGCGATCGCCGTGCAGGAACAGGATGTCCAGCGGCCCGGTGCCCGCGCGCAACCGGTCGCGATGGGCCCGCCCAAGCGCCGAACAGGCGATCACCGCACGCCGCGGCGCATGGGCCGCCGCCGCTGCCACCCGGTCCAGCCAGCCCCATCGCATGTCGTCGGTCAGGGCCATTCCCGCGGCCATCCGCGCCACGCTGGCCTGGTCGTGATACAGGTCAGCCTCGACAAGGCTGCCGCCAAGCCGGTCGGCCACGCCCTGCGCCACGGTCGACTTGCCGGTGCCGCAGATGCCCATGACCAGGATCGGTCGCATGGGTGGCCTCAGCCGCCGACGCTGCGCGCCGCGCTGGACCCGCCGAAACCGCCGCGCGATGCAGCCGTTGCGCGCGACATGGGGGCCTGACCCGCCGTCGCCGCAGGACGCGCAAAGTTCTGCGACGACATCGCGGCGCGTCCGGCGTTGCTGCCGAAGTTGGTGGTCCGGGCGGCATTGGTGAACCCGCCCTGGGCGTTGCGGTACATCGGCTGCGACGCGGCCATCCCGCCGCCCGCGCGGCCCAGCATGCTGCCGATCAGATAGCCGGCCAGCAGCGGCATGAAGATGCTGCCCGACCCGCCCTGCGACACCTGCTGATCCTCGGACCCGCAATTGCCGGCGCCGTGCTGTTCCTCGCAGACGGCCAGACTGTCATAGCGGGGGGCGGCCTCGACATGCAGGGCCTCGGCTTCGGCGAAGGCCTGGCTGCACTGGTCGGCGGTGACCAGCCCGCCACTGGTCGCCGCCGCCTGGCAGCTGGCCAGATCGGGGAAGGCCTGCGCCTCGACCTGTTCGTCCCGGCAGCCCGCGACGGTAAAGGCGGCAGCGCCAAGAATGGTCAGGGCGACGGTCCGTGAACGTGTCCTCATGGAAATCCTCCTTGGCGGGTCAGCCCGCGATGAAATGCGGCTTGAAGCGCGACAGGTCCTGGGTGATGCGGGCGCGATCCTCGCGGATGCCGATGCCCGCGCAGGCATCGCCCACGATCCAGGCACCGATCACCGGGCGGAACCCCTCGAATTCGGGCAGCGGGTGATAGGCCTGCACGATCCGCGCATGGCCGTCGTAATCGTGGTTCTCGGACGCCTCGGTAACCGCGCCGTTCTCGACGATGACCACGCCCGCGCCTTCGCGCGAAAAGATCGGCTTGACCACGTGGGCGGCGCGGAACTGGTCCGCGACGCGACCAAAGGCCTGGGCCACGGACGGGTCAGGCTGGCCGCCCTCGACCAGGGCCGGGGCCACGTCGTCGGCGAAGAACGCGGGCAGCAGGTTCGGGTGACCCTCGAACATCTCCCACAGGACGGGCAGCAGGCCCTTGTTCGACACGACGGCCTTCCAGGCGGGTTCCAGGAACATGCAGCCCGACCCCGCGATATGGCGGGCATAGTCGTCGGCCAGCAGATCCTCCCACGGATACAGCTTGAACAGCGTGCCGATCACGCGGTCCTCGGCGTCCAGGAACTGACCCTCCTTGCTGACGGCCAGCTTGTCCAGGTCGGTGTAATGCGCGCCCAACCCGGCCTCGCGCGCGGCCCAGGCCATCGATTCGACGGTGGCATAGTCTTCGGCATTGTTCGCGACGGCGGTGAAATGGATGTCTGTGTTCGGCGCGAACAATCCGCGGAACCGTTCGACCAGCGCCTCGTGGATGCCGTTGAACTGGTCGGCCCCTTCGGGCAGATGCCCCGCCGCCAGCTGATCCTCCAGCCACTGCCACTGGAACGCCGCTGATTCGTACAGCGAGGTCGGCGTGTCGGCGTTGTATTCCAGCAGCTTGGCCGGACCCGTGCCGTCATAGACCAGGTCCATGCGGCCATAGATCTCGGGCTCGGCCCGCGCCCAGCTGTCGGCGACCAGCGCGTGATGCGCCTGCGGGATGCCCAATCGCGTCATCAGCGCCGGGTCGGCCACGATGCGATCGACCGCCTGGCGCACCATCGCGTGCAGTTCAGTCGCGGGGCCTTCCAGGTCGTCCTCGATCTGGGCCAGCGTGAACTGATAGGCGGTGGTTTCGTCCCAGTAGGGCTCGCCATGCATATGGGCGAAGGTGAAACCGACATCGGCGGCCTTGGCGGCCAGGTCGGGGCGTTCGGGAAGGGTGATCTTGCGCATGCCCAAGATGTAGCCGCTGCGCGCCCCAAGGACCAGTGCCCCGGATGTCGCGCGGGTGAATTCCCCGGCATCGTGCATGCCGATCGCCGCGGGCGGCTGGTGGTCTGCAGATTGGAGGATACAGTGGTGAGCCCAACAGGATTCGAACCTGTGACCCACTGATTAAAAGTCAGTTGCTCTACCAACTGAGCTATGGGCCCATCACGAGGCGGTTCCTAGGGGGGGTGGCCGGTGGCGTCAAGCGGAAAAATCAACCCATCTGGCGGAATCGGTCCGTGCGGCCTATATCGCGGCCATGACGCATTCTCATTCGACCGGGCTGCCCTTTCTCAAGATGCACGGGCTGGGCAACGACTTTGTGGTACTGGATCTGCGCGGCGGGCTGGCCCGGCCTGACGCGGGCCTTGTCGCGCGCATCGCGGACCGGCACCGGGGCGTGGGCTTCGACCAGCTGGCCGGGGTCGAGGATTGCGATGACGCCGACGCGCGGCTGGTCTTCTGGAACGCCGACGGCTCGCTGTCGGCGCCTGCGGCAATGCCACGCGCTGCATCGCGCGCTGGCTGATGGACCAGACGGGGGCCGCGACGCTGCGCCTGCGTACCGATCACGGCGTCCTGTCGGCCGAGGATGCAGGGGCTGGGCTGACCCGCGTGAACATGGGGGCCCCGGTGCTGGACTGGCAGGCGATCCCGCTTGCGCGCGATGTCGACATCGACCATCTGCCGATCGCGGGCGATCCCGCGGCGACGGGGATGGGCAATCCGCACGTGACATTCTTCGTGCCCGACGCGGACGCGGTCGAACTGGATCGGTTCGGCCCGGAACACGAACATCACCCGCTGTATCCCCAACGCACCAATGTCGAGGTCGTGCAGGTCCTGTCGCGCGACGCGATCCGGCTGCGGATCTGGGAACGCGGGACAGGGCCGACGCTGGCATCCGGGTCGTGTTCCTGTGCGGCGGTGGTGGCCGCCGTGCGGCGCGGGCTGACGGATCGGCGGGTGACCGTGCATGTGCCGGGTGGGCAACTTCTGATCGACTGGCGCGAGGACGGCGTCTGGATGGAGGGTCCGACCGCCATCGTGTTCGAAGGGGTCCTGACGCCCGCGTGGCTGGCATGAGCGCGCCGATCTTCTCCACCCTGGGCTGTCGCCTGAACGCCTATGAGACCGAGGCCATGCGCGAGATGGCCGTGGCTGCGGGCCTGTCCGGCGCGGTCGTTGTGAACACCTGTGCCGTCACCGCCGAGGCCGTGCGCAAGGCCCGCCAGGAGATCCGCCGTCTGTCGCGCGAGAATCCGGGCGTGCCGGTCATCGTCACCGGCTGCGCCGCCCAGACCGAGCCCGAGACCTTTGCCGCCATGCCCGAGGTCACCAAGGTCATCGGCAATCACGAGAAGATGCAGCCCGCCACCTGGGCGACCTCGCGCGCCCCCGACCTGATCGGCGACACCGAAAAGGTCATCGTGGACGACATCATGTCGGTGCGGGAAACTGCAGGCCATCTGATCGACGGGTTCGGGCGGCACCGCGCCTATGTGCAGGTCCAGAACGGCTGCGATCACCGCTGCACCTTCTGCATCATCCCCTTCGGGCGCGGCAATTCGCGGTCCGTACCCGCAGGCGTGGTGATCGAGCAGATCAAGCGCCTGGTCGGGCGCGGCTTCAACGAGGTCGTGCTGACCGGGGTGGACCTGACCAGCTGGGGCGCCGATCTGCCGGGCACGCCGCGGCTTGGCGATCTGGTCATGCGCATCCTGCGGCTGGTGCCGGACCTGCCGCGTTTGCGCATCAGTTCGATCGATTCGATCGAGGCGGACGAGAACCTGATGCTGGCCATCGCGTCTGAGCCGCGCCTGATGCCGCATCTGCACCTGTCGCTGCAGGCGGGCGACGACATGATCCTGAAGCGGATGAAGCGCCGCCACCTGCGCGACGACGCCATCGCCTTTTGCGAGGAGGCGCGGCGGCTGCGTCCCGACATGGTGTTCGGCGCCGACATCATCGCCGGCTTCCCGACCGAGACCGAGGCGATGTTCGACAATTCGCTGAAGCTGGTTCAGGATTGCGGTCTGACCTTCCTGCATGTCTTTCCCTATTCGGCGCGCAAGGGCACGCCCGCCGCGCGCATGCCCGCCGTGGCAGGCCCGGCGATCCGCGACCGGGCCGCGCGTCTGCGGGCGGCGGGCGACGCGGCGCTGCGCACGCATCTGCAGGCGCAGGTCGGCCGCACGCACCGTGTCCTGACCGAAGGTCCACGCCTTGGCCGGACCGAGCAGTTCACCGAGGTGACCTTTGCCAGCGACCAGCCCGAAGGCGCGTTGATGACACTGACCGTCGCGGGTCATGATGGCCAGCGGCTGACGGTCTGAGCGGCGTCGCAGGGGGCGCTGCCCCCGCCCTTCGGGCTCCCCCGGGGTATTTGCGCAACAGAGAAATGGCGGGTTGTCGGGATGCGCGGGGGCTTCTAGCCTGTTCTTCCGGAGGAGATGAATGACCGTGATCCTGTATTCCCATGACAGCGCCCGCCGCCATGTGACGCCCGACGGCCACCCCGAGCAGGTGGCGCGATATGATGCCGTGATGGCGGCGCTGGAGGGCCTGCCGCTGGATCGGCGAGAGGCGCCCGTGGCCGACGATGCGAGGTGCTGCGGTGCCATCCGGCCGCCTATCTGCAGGGGCTGCGCGATGCGGTGCCGCAGACGGGCACGCGCCAGATCGATGCCGATACGCATCTGTCGCCGGGCAGCCTGGAGCCCGCGTTGCGTGCCGTGGGCGGGGCCTGCGCGGCGGTCGATGCGGTGTTGGCGGGCGAGGCGCGGTCGGCCTTTGTCGCCATGCGCCCGCCGGGGCACCATGCCGAGGCCGAGGTTTCCATGGGGTTCTGCCTGTTCGGCACCGTGGCGATCGCGGCGAAACGGGCACTGGATCATCACGGGCTGGAACGGGTCGCGGTGCTGGATTTCGACGTGCATCACGGCAACGGCACCCAAGCCCTGCTGTGGGACGAGGCGCGGGTGCTGTTCGTCAGCAGCCAGCAGTCGCCTTTGTGGCCCGGCACTGGCGCGGCGTCAGAACGGGGCGTGCATGGGCAGGTGGTGAACCTGCCGCTGTCGCCGGGATCGGACGGGGTGCTGGCGCTGTCGGAATGGCGCGGCGCGCTGGCGCAGGTGCGCGACCTTGCGCCGCAGCTGGTGCTGATCTCGGCCGGGTTCGACGCGCATCGCGACGATCCGCTGGCCCAGCTGGAGTGGGACGACGACGATTACGCCACCCTGACGCGCGAGATCCTGGACGCGGCGGGCGGGGCCCCGGTGGTATCCTGCCTGGAAGGCGGCTATGATCTGAACGCCTTGGGCCGCAGCGTGCGGGCCCATGTCGATGTGCTGCTGGAGGCCGACGCATGAGCGATATCAACACCCTCTCGTTCGAGGAGGCCATGCGCGAGCTGGAGGCCACGGTCGGCAAGCTGGAGACCGGAGAGGCGACGCTGGAGGAATCCATCGCGCTGTACGAACGCGGTGCCGCCTTGCGTGCCCATTGCGAGACCCGCCTGCGCGAGGCCGAGGAGCGCGTCGAGAAGATCACCCTGGCCGCCAACGGCCAGCCCGCCGGCACCACCCCCGTCGAGGGCCTGTGATGCAGGACCGCCTTGCGCGTGTCCGCACCGAGGTTCAGGCCGAGCTGGACCGCGCCATCGCGGCGCTGCCGCCCGGCGATCTGCGCGATGCGATGGCCTATGCGGTCCAGGGGGGCAAGCGCCTGCGGGCCTTTCTGGTGATGGAATCGGCACGCCTGCACGGGGTGTCCGACGATGCCGCCCTGCCGGTCGCGGCGGCGGTCGAGGCGCTGCATGCCTATAGCCTGGTCCATGACGACTTGCCCGCGATGGACGACGACGACCTGCGGCGCGGCCAGCCGACCGTGCATGTCAAGTGGACCGATGCGACCGCGATCCTGGCCGGCGACGCGTTGCAGACGCTGGCGTTTCAGCTGCTGACCGATCCGCGCATCGGCGCGGCTGATGCCCAGGTGCGGCTGGTGGCGGCGCTGGCGCAGGCCTCGGGGGCTGCGGGCATGGTCTGGGGGCAGGCGCTGGACATCGCGGCGGAAACGGCGGGCACGCCGCTGGACCTGGACGCCATCACCGAATTGCAGGGCGGCAAGACCGGCGCGCTGATCCGCTTTGCCGCGACCGCCGGACCGCTTATCGCGGGCGACGACCCCGTGGCGCTGGACCGTTATGCCGTGGCCCTGGGCCTGGCCTTCCAGATCGCGACGACATCCTGGACGTGACCGGTGACGAGGCCGTCACCGGCAAGCGCGTCGGCAAGGATGCCGGGGCCGGCAAGGCGACCTTTGTGTCGCTGATGGGCCTGGCCGGCGCCCAAGCCGAGGCGCGGCGACGTGTCGCCGTGGGCACCGATGCGCTGTCGCAATATGGTGATGCCGCCGGGAACTTGCACGATCTCGCGCGTTTCGTTATCGAGCGCGACACTTGACGCCCGCCCCGGAGGAGGGCCAGCCATGACCGATCGACCCAAGACGCCGATTCTGGACAGCGTTAGCCTGCCGTCGGATCTGAAGACCCTGACCGATGCGCAACTGCGCCAGCTTGCCGACGAGCTGCGGGCCGAGACGATCAGCGCCGTCAGCGTGACCGGCGGCCATCTGGGCGCGGGCCTGGGCGTGGTCGAGCTGACCGTCGCCCTGCATGCCGTGTTCGACACGCCGCGCGACAAGCTGATCTGGGACGTGGGCCACCAGTGCTATCCGCACAAGATCCTGACCGGGCGGCGCGACCGCATCCGCACGCTGCGCATGGGCGGGGGCCTTGCGGGGTTCACCAAGCGGACGGAAAGCCCCTATGACCCGTTCGGGGCGGGGCATTCGTCGACCTCGATCAGCGCGGCCCTGGGCTTTGCGATGGCGCGGGAACTGGGCGGCGATCCGGGCGATGCGATCGCGGTCATCGGCGACGGCGCTATGAGCGCGGGCATGGCCTATGAGGCGCTGAACAACGCGGGACACGAGGGCAAGCGCCTGTTCGTCATCCTGAACGACAACGAGATGTCCATCGCGCCCCCGGTCGGCGCCATGTCGTCCTATCTGACGCGTCTTTATGCGGGCGGTCCGTTCCAGGAATTGAAGGCCGCGGCCAAGGGTGCCGTGGGCCTGCTGCCCGACGCCCTGCAGGAGGGCGCGCGCCGCGCCAAGGAGATGCTCAAGGGCATGGCCGTCGGTGGCACCCTGTTCGAGGAGCTGGGCTTTTCGTATATCGGCCCGGTCGACGGGCACGACATGGAACTGCTGCTGCCGCTGCTGCGCACCGTGCGGGCGCGGGCTGACGGGCCGGTCCTGATCCACGTGGTGACCAAGAAGGGCAAGGGCTATGCCCCGGCCGAGGCCGCCGCGGACAAGGGTCATGCGACCGCCAAGTTCGACGTGATCACCGGCGTGCAGGCCAAGGCCAAATCGAACGCGCCCAGCTATACCGCCGTCTTTGCGCAGGCGCTGATCGATCAGGCCGGTCACGACGACCGCATCCTGGGGGTCACTGCCGCCATGCCGGACGGGACGGGCCTGAAACAGTTCGCGCAGCGGTTCCCGCGGCGCTGTTTCGACG
Organism: Paracoccus sp. PAMC 22219; assembly: GCF_000787695.1. Taxonomy (GTDB): domain Bacteria; phylum Pseudomonadota; class Alphaproteobacteria; order Rhodobacterales; family Rhodobacteraceae; genus Paracoccus. The sequence goes on from NZ_BBPH01000009.1 coordinate 24,253, forward strand.
TGGGCATCGCCGAACAGCATGCCGTGACCTTTGCCGCCGGTCTGGCCGCGGGGGGCATGAAGCCGTTCGTCGCGATCTATTCGACCTTCCTGCAGCGCGGCTATGATCAAATCGTGCATGACGTGGCGGTCCAGAACCTGCCAGTGCGGTTCGCGATCGACCGCGCCGGTCTGGTGGGCCAGGACGGACCGACCCATTCGGGCGCCTATGACACCGCGTTCCTGGCCAACCTGCCGGGATTTGTGGTGATGGCCGCCGCCGACGAGGCCGAGCTGGTCCACATGGTCGCCACGGCCGCCGCCCATGACAGCGGCCCCATCGCCTTCCGCTTTCCGCGCGGAGAGGGCACCGGGGTCGAGATGCCCGAGCGTGGCCAGATCCTGCCCATCGGCAAGGGGCGCATGATCGCCGAGGGCAAGGGCGTGGCCATTCTGTCCTTCGGCACCCGCCTGTCCGAGGTGATGACCGCCCGCGAGGCGCTGATGGCCCGCGGCATCACCCCGACCGTGGCCGATGCGCGCTTTGCCAAGCCGCTGGACCGCGATCTGATCCTGGCCTTGGCCCGCGATCACGAGGCGCTGATCACCATCGAGGAGGGCGCTGTCGGCGGTTTCGGCAGCCATGTCGCGCATCTGCTGGCCGAGGAGGGCGCCTTTGACCAAGGGTTGCGGTTCCGGTCGATGGTCTTGCCGGACGCGTTCGTCGACCATGACGCGCCGCGGGCGATGTATGACAGCAGCTGCCTGAACGCCCAGCATATCGAGGACAAGGTCCTGTCCGTGATGGGCGTCCAGTCACTGGCCGCGCGGCGCACCGACCGCGCCTGATACCTGTCGGCTGATCCCCCGTGGGGGTCAGCCGGGCGCATAGCTGCGCACCAGCGCGCCCGCGATCATCCCCCAGCCATCCACGACGACGAAGAACGCCAGCTTGAAGGGCAGCGACACCACCACCGGGGGCAGCATCATCATGCCCATCGACATCAGCACCGCCGCCACGACCAGATCGATGATCAGGAAGGGCAGGGCGATCAGGAACCCGATCTCGAACGCGCGCTGGATTTCGGAGAGCATGAAGGATGGGATCAGCACGGACAGGCGGTCGTCGGGTCCGGTGCCGGGGGCGATCTCGGCCAGGTTGGCCAAGGTGTCGGGGTCGGTGCGCGCGGCCATGAACCCCTCGAACGGCACGATGCCGCGCTGGAACGCCTCACTGATGTCGATCTGGCCCTGCTGCAGGGGCAGGCCCGCGACGGTCCATGCCTCGCGCAGGACCGGGTCCATGATGAACCAGGTCAGAAAGATCGCCAGACTGACGATCAGCATGTTCGGCGGCGACTGCTGCAGGCCAATAGACTGGCGCAGGATGGACAGGACCGTCACGATGAACGGGAATGCGGTCACCATGATCGCGATGCCCGGCGCCAGCGACAGCGCCGTCAGCACCAGGACCAGCATCACCGCATTGTCGCCCAGACCTGCGCCCAGGGCGCCGCCCAGATCCTGCGCCCACAGCGGCGTGGGCAGCAGGGCCGCGACCGCGACAAGGGCCGCGGCGCGGATCACGCCGCCCCCGTCGCGCCCAGGACGCGCACGCACAGCCGGTCCTCGGCCGAGCCGTCGCCGGTCAGCTCGCCCCGCGCGATGACCTTGTCGCCGACGCAGATCTCGACCCCGTCCTCGATCGCCTGGTCCAGGACCAGGATGTCGTCGGCGCGCAACGAGGACAGCTGCGAGACGGTCTGGCGCGTGCGGCCAAGGCGGATGGTCACCTCGACCTGAATGGTGTCGGTGTCGATCAGATGCTTCAGTGCGTCCATGTGCTGTCCTCCTGGGTGATTTCCGCGATCAGGGCGCGGATGTCGCCCGCGATGCTGTCGGGGGTAAAGTCGATGTGGCCGCCCTGCAGCGTCACGGTGATCAGGTCCTGCGGCACCGGCGCGATGTCGATGCCTTGCAGGCCTGCCTGGGTCAGGCAGCGCCGGACCATGTCGGCCAGCCGATCGCTGCACGCGATGCGCAGGCCGACGGGGTTTGCGCGCTGCGCCAGATGGGTCAGTTCCGTCTGCAGGGCCTCCTCCAGCCGGCGCGACGACAGCGGCGGCGCCATCAGGTCCAGGATCTGGTGCAGGATCGGGGTCAGGGCATCGACGGCCTCCTGGCGCAGCTGGCGGCGGCGGGTCTCGTCCGCCGCCAGGCCCGCGGCGACCTGTTCCAAGCTGGCGCCCAGGGCGCGCAGCTGGTCGTCCTGGGCCTGCGCGCTGGCCTGCGCCATGCCGTCGGCAAAGGCCTGGTCCAGGTCGGCCTGCGTATAGGTCACCTCGACCCCGCGCGCCGCGACAGCGTTCGAAAAGGATTCAAGTTTGAAGATCGCCAGGCTCAATTCACCTTCTCCTTGTTGTCGATCCAGCCGGACAGGATCTTGACGCTTTCGTCATGGCGGTCCTTCATCATCGCCTTGAGCCGGGCGACCGGGTCTGCGGGCGGCAGCGCCAGCTGGTCCAGGCCCGGAAAATCGATCGGCACGATCCGCGGGTTGTCCAGAGAGGGCTCGTCGTCGATCATGCCCGTCAGCCCGTCCATCATCGGCGGCATCGGCGGCAGGCTGTTGTCCAGCATCGGCGCCGGGGCGGGTGCGCGGTTGCGCATCATCGGGCGCAGCACCATCAGGATCACCGCCAGCGCGAAAAAGCCGATCAGCGCGATGCGGGCCAGATCGTTCAGCGCCAGCCGATCCAGGAAGCCCGGCGTGGCCAGGGTGCCGTTCTCGCCCAGGGTGGCGAAGGGCAGCGACTTGACGGTGATCTGGTCACCCCGCGCCTCGTCATAGCCAACAGCGGACGCGACCAGCTCGCGCAGCGTCTGCAGTTCGGCCTCCGACCGGGGGGTCAGGGCTGTCTCTCCGTCGGCACCGGCCTGCGGAACGCCGTTCACCAGGACCGCGACGGTCAGGCGGCGAGTCGATCCGGGCTGGCGCTGAACCTCGCGCGTGGTGCGGCTGACCTCGAAGTTGGACTGGGTGCGGTTTTCGGCGCGGCTGCTCTGGCTGGTGTCGCCCGGCTGTTCCTCGGCGTCGGGCAGGTTCGAGGCCGCGGTGACCGCCCCCGTCCCGGTGGAGTTGCTTTCGTCCGTCGTCTCCTCGGTCACGGTCGAGATCAGGGCGCGCGCCTCGGGGTCGTAGCGCTGTTCGGTCAGCAGCTCGGTCTCCGTCAGCAGGTCCAGGTTCAGCTCGACGATGGCATTGCCGACGCGACATGGGGTTCCAGGATGCGTTCGACGTTGCGCTTCATCTCGGCCGCGCGGTCGGCGCCGCTCTGGTCTTCGGTGGCGGCGATGATGCCGCGCTGCGAATCGATGACGGTGACGCGGTCGGGCTGCATGCCCGGCACGCCCGACGACACCAGGTATTTCAGCGCCGCGGCCTGTTCGCGCGTGATCGTGCCACCGCTGGTGGTCAGGGTGACGGACGCGCTGCCGTTCTGGTCGCGGCGGTATCCGCGACCATTCTCGATCGCCAGGTGGACGCGGGCGGTCTGGACATTGGGCAGGGCCAGGATGGTGCGTGCCAGCTCTCCCTCCTTCGCACGCCAATAGGCGGCGTCGAACATCTGCGATGTGGTGCCGAACCCCGACATTCCGTCCAGCAGCTCGTATCCGGTGCTGCCGGCGGCGGGCAGGCCTTCGGCGGCCAGGTCCATGCGCAGGCGGTCGCGCTGATCGGAGGCGACATAGATCGCATCGCCGCGCACCTCGTAGGGGACGCCGGCACGTTCGATGCCGGCGATCACCTCGCCGGCCTGGGCACTGTCCAGCCCGCCATAGATCAGGGCCATGCTGGGGCGGCTGGCCATCCAGCCGAACCCCGCGATCACCAGGAACGTCCCCAGAAAGGCCGCCCCCAGGATCATCCGCTGTCGAGAGCTTCGCTCGTTCCAGTAGTCCTGCAGTTTTTGCAAAACCGTTCCTTTCGAATCATCGCGTCATGGTCGTCTGACCCTGAAATGACATGGGCCACGTTAAGATTTGGTTAGTCGCGACCTGATATTTCGGTCTGGTCAGGACGGAGAATCACGATGACCGACATTGTTGCGGCGGCACCCGAAAAGCCGCGCGGAAAGAAGGGGTTGCTGATCCCGCTGGTGGCGACGCTTGTGCTGGGCGGGGCGGGATTCGCCTCCAGCTATCTGGGGTTCTGGTCGCCATCCGGCATGCTGTCGGGCCCCGCCGAGCCGGTCGAATCGACCGAGCACATGACCGTCGAGTTCATCGACATCCCCACGATCGAGATCGTCATCCCCGGCGGCCGCGCCCGCAGCCTGGTCCTGTCCGCCACGATCGAGACCGACACCACCCACAAGGCCGAGGTGACCCACCTGATGCCGCGGGTGTCGGACGCGTTCACGACCTTCCTCTCGGGCGTCGATCCGGCGGCCTATGACAAGCGCGGCGTCCTTGAGGTGATCCGCGCCGAACTGGTCACGCGCACCCGCTTCGTCCTGGGCGAGGAGCCGGTCAAGGACCTTCTGATCACGGAGTTTCGATTCAAATGACCCTGGAACAACTGATGCAGATCCTGTTGCTGGTGGCCTGTCTGGGGCTTGGCGTGTTCTGCGCCACCCTGGCGCGGCGGCTGCGGCGGATGAACAATCTGGAAAGCGGTCTGGGCGGCGCCATCGCGGTCATGGCCGCCGAGGTCGACCGGCTGGAACGCGCCATCCGGTCCGCCCGCGACGAGGCGACCGCCGCCAGCGAGCGCCTGGCCGAGGAGATCGAGACCGCGCGCCGCGAACGCGCCATCTGGGATTTGCGCCAGCGGATCGGCGCCGCCGCCTCCGAGGCGCCGCAGCCGATGCCCTCGGGTCGTCGCCTGCGCAAGCGCGAGGTGTCCCATGGCTAGGCATCTTCTGCCCGCGCTGACATTGCTGTTCGCGCTGCCGGCCGCCGCGATTATCTTGCAGGGCCAGGACCTGTCGCGGGTCTTTGCCGCCGTGGCCGCGCCCACCGACCTGCTGGACGGCTGCGGCGACGTCCCCGAGGCCGTGGCCCTGGCCGAGGAGTTGCGCGACCGGGCGCTGCGCATCGAACGCTACATGGAATCCATCGACGCCCGGAAGGCCGAGCTGACGCAGGCGGAAACCACGCTGCGCGAACGCCTGGCCGAACTGCGCGCCCAGAAGGGCAGCATCACCGCCCGCCAGGACGGCGCGACCCAGGCGGTGCGCACCGACATCGACCGTCTGATCGCGCTGTACGACCAGATGAAGCCCGCCGAGGCCGCCGCCATCCTGACCAACCTTCCCGCCGATTTCGCGGCCGAGATCCTGATGCGCGTCCAGCCCGAGGCCGGCGCCCGCATCATCGCCGCGGTCGAGCCCCGCCAGGCCGCCCTGCTGACCGCCCAGATGGGCGCGCGCAGCGTCCGCAACCCATAAGGAACCCCGCAATGTTCGGTTTCGTCGGAATCTTCCTTACCATCGTCATGGTCTTCGGCGGCTATCTTCTGGCCGGCGGCAAGATGGGCGTGATCCTGCATTCGCTGCCTTTCGAGATGATGATGATCATGGGCGCCGCGGTCGGCGCCTATCTGCTGGGCAACGACACCCATACGCTGAAGGCCACGTTGGGCGGACTGATCCGCGCGTTCAAGGGTCCGAAATGGAACGCCCAGGATCATCAGGACGTGCTGTGCCTGATGTTCCAGCTGCTCAAGATCGCCAAGGAGAACCCGGTGGCGCTGGAACAGCACATCGAAAATCCGGGCGAATCGCCGATCTTCACCGCCTATCCCAAGCTGGCGGCGGATCATCACGTCGTGTCGCTGATTGCCGACACGCTGCGCTCGGCCAGCCTGAATTATGACGATCCCTATCAGGTCGAGGACATGCTGTCCCGCCGCATCGCCGTCCTCAAGGAGGAGGAGATGCACGTCCCCCACGCGCTGCAGAACATGGCCGACGCGCTGCCCGCCCTAGGGATCGTGGCAGCGGTTCTGGGCGTGATCAAGACCATGTCCTCGATCGATCAGCCGCCCGCGGTGCTGGGCAAGATGATCGGCGGGGCGCTGGTCGGCACCTTCCTGGGGGTGTTCCTGTCCTATGGTTTCGTCGCGCCGCTGGCCAACCGGCTTGGCGCCGTCGTCAAGCAGGACCTGGGCTTTTACGAGGTCGTCAAGTCGGTCCTGGTCGCGGGCCTGCATCAGCACGCCACCACCCTGTGCGTCGAGGTCGGTCGCCAGACCGTCCCCGAACATGTGCGTCCCAGCTTCGACACGCTGGAAGGCGCCCTGAGAGAGCTGAAGAAGGCCGCGTGATGACCCGGATCGGCCCGCTGTTCCTGATCGCCTGCCTGACCGCCGGTCCGGTCGCCGCCGCCGGTCTGGACGGGTTCCGCCGCACCGCCGACGAATGGCTGCTGACCGGGCAGGGGCTGCCGCGCGACTATCGCGTGACACTGCTGCAGATGGACAGCGCCGATCGGCTGCAGGCGATCGCCTATCTTCGTCGCATCGGACTGCTGACAGAACGTCCCTGGTCGCTTGACGACCTTCTGCGCCCCGCGGCCACCAGAACGGAGCCCCGCGAATGACCCCCATCGCCGCCCTTCCGGGCAAGTCCACCAAGATCCTGGATGCGCCCCTGCTTGTCACGGGCGGCCTTGTGCTGGTCGTCATCTCTATGGTCATCCCGCTGCCGGCCAGCGTGCTGGATTTCGGCATCGCCATTTCCATCGCCACCGCCGTGATGGTGCTGGTCATGGCCTCGCTGGTCGAGAAACCGACCGACTTTCAGGCGTTCCCGGTCCTGCTGCTGGTCAGCCTGGTGATCCGGCTGTCGCTGAACGTGTCGTCGACCCGGCTGATCCTGACCGAAGGCCAGAACGGCAAGGAGGCCGCGGGTGCCGTCATCAACGGCTTTGCCGAGTTCGTGGCAGGGGGATCGATCCTGGTCGGGATCACGATCTTTGCGGTGATCTCGGTCGTGAACTTCATGGTCATCACCAAGGGCTCGGGCCGGATGGCCGAGGTCGCGGCCCGCTTTGCGCTGGATTCGCTGCCCGGCAAGCAGCTGGCCATCGACGGCGATCTGAACGCCGGCGCCATCGACCACCAGGAGGCGAAACGCCGCCGCATCCAGGAACAGCGCGAGATCAGCTTTTTCGGCTCGCTGGACGGTGCGTCGAAATTCGTCAAGGGCGATGCGGTGGCGGGGATCGTCATCACGCTGATCAACCTGTGCATCGGTCTGGTCGTCGGGATCACGATCCACGGAATGCCCCTGGGCGAGGCGGCCGCGACGTATTCCCACCTGACGGTCGGCGACGGGCTGGTCAGCCAGATCCCGGCGCTGATCACCTCGATGGCGGCGGCGCTGCTGCTGTCGCGGGGGGGCGCCACGGAAACCACCGCGGGCCTGATGTCGAACGAGTTCGTGCGCAGCTGGCAGCCGGCGGCGATGGTCGCGGCGGCGATGGTGGTGATCTCGCTGGTGCCGGGGATGCCGAAACCGCTGTTTCTAGGCATAGCGGCGGGCATGGCCTACATGGCCTGGCGCATCGCGCAGAAACAGCGCATCGCGGCCGAGACGCTGCCCGACCTGCCCTTGGGCGACAGCGGCATCAAGCCCGCCGCCCGTATCGGCGACGTGCTGGACACCGACGACATCAGCGTCGAGATCGGGTCGGACCTGATAGTGACTGCGCTGGACCAAGCGCGGGGCCTGGGCAGCCGCATCAGCAACCTGCGCATCCACATCGCCCGCAGCTTTGGCCTGATCCTGCCGGACGTGCGCATCACCGACACCGATGACCTGCCGCCCGGCGACTATCAGATCCGCATTCACGGTGTCATCCGCGGCCGCGGAACCCTGCGCCCGGCCGAGATCCTGGCGCTTGGTCCCGATGCGGTGCTGGCCGACCTGCGCGGCGTGGCCGTCCGCGAGCCGGTCTATTCCAGCCCCGCCCGCTGGATCCATCCGGCGGACCAGGAGGACGCGGCCACCATGGGCGCCACCGTCGTCACCCCGATGGAGGTCCTGTCCACGCACCTGATGGAGGTGGTCAAGGCGAACCTGCCCGCACTGCTGACCCTGGGCGCGATGCAGCGTCAGATCGAGGAGCTGAAGACCCTGTCCGATACCGGCCGCGCCGAACGCTATCGCAAGTATTTCGACGCGATGATGCCGGACAAGGTGACCCCCGAAACTCTGCTGGCAATTCTGCGCGCCCTGCTGGAGGAGCGGATCTCGATCCGCAACCTGCCGCTGATCGTGGATGCCATCTGCGAATTCCGCAGCGTGGAATCGGCCGAGACGATCTATGAGCTGGTGCGCAAGCGTCTGCGTGGCCAGATCACCCAGCAATACTCCGACGAGGCCGGGCGCATCGCCGCCCTGCAGCTGCATCCCGCATGGGAGGCCGAGTTCGTGCGCGCCGATGCCGAAACCGGCCGCGCCGGTGGCGGGGCCATGACCCCCGCCATGTCCAAGAAGCTGGTCGAGGCCGTGCGCCGCGCCCTGTCCCTGGCCGAACCGGTCGCGCGCACCGTGCTGGTCGCACCCGACCACCGTCGTCGCATGGTGCGTGCAGTGCTGGGCGCAAACGGCATGGCCGTCCCGGTCCTCGGCCTGGAGGAGATCGACCCCGCCGCGGAACTGCGCCTGCTGGGCACGGTCGAGGCCGCGTGATGTGGGACCAGCTGCAGGCCATCGTCCCGGGGTTGGACTGGGCGCTGGTGCTGGTCTATGTCCGCGTTCAGGCCTGCGTGGTGGCCCTGCCGGGCTTGGGCGAACGCGTGATCTCGGCCCGGGTCAAGGTCGCCATCGCGCTGGCGCTGGCGCCGCTGCTGTCGGGCATCGCGCCCGGCCCGCAGATGCCCGCGCAGCCCTTGGGCATGATCGCCCAGATCGGGGTAGAGATGGTGCTGGGCTTTGCCACGGGCATCATGCTGCGGCTGCTGACCATCGCCATCGACATCGCCACCACGGCCATCGCCGCGACCGCCTCGCTGTCCCAGATCATGGGCATCCAGAACGAGATGTCGCCCCATCCGATCGGCAACATGCTGCACCTGGCCGGCATGGCGGTCCTGATGGCGATGGGCCTGCCGATCATGATCGTCGAGCTGATCGCCGACAGCCTGCGCCTGTGGCCGCCCGCCGACCTGCCCCAGGTCGAGGGGCTGGTGATGGCCATCGTGCGGATGGTCGCCGACAGCTTCTGGCTGGCGATGATGCTGGCAGCCCCCTTCACCCTGGGCGGGTTCCTGTACCAGGCGCTCTCCGGGGTCATCAACCGGGTGATGCCGGCCCTGCCGGTGGTGTTCATCGGTGCGCCCGCGTCCATCCTGCTGGCGCTGATGGGGCTGGTGATCCTGGCGCCGCTGCTGGTCGGCATCTGGGCCAATGCGGTCCTGGGCTTCATGCTGCCGGCATTGCCATGAGGGACCGCGGATGAGCGAGGATACCGACGACAAGCAGTTCGAGGCCACCGACCAGAAGCTGCAGCGCGCACGTGAAAAGGGCGACATTCCCCGGTCCACCGAACTGAACGTGACGATGATGTATCTGGGCGCGTTCCTGGCCTTTGCGGTCATGGCCGGGTTCGCGGTGCGCCAATGGCTGGCCATGGCCACGCGGGCCTTGGGTGCCGAAGGCTGGGCGGACAGCGGCCCCGCCCCGATCGCGCGCGGGCTGGCCGCCTATGCGGCGACGGCCACGATCGGTCTAGCCGCGCTGGTGATGGGGGCGATCCTGCTGGGCCTGATCGCCACGCGCGCGCTGATCTTTTCGCCGCAGAAGCTGGCCTTCGACATCAAGCGCATCAACCCGGTCAAGAACGCGGCGCAGAAATTCGGCAAGGACGGTTTGGTGACCTTTGCGTTTTCCCTGGGCAAGGCCGGGCTGGTCTGCGTGGGGGGCTGGTTCCTGTTCGTGTCGCTGCTGGACCGGATCGCGGCCTCGGCGATGGCGGACGGGCAGTGGGTGGCGGCGCTTGGCACGATCCTGGGGCAGGTGTTGATGCTGGGGCTGGTCGTCTCGATCATCTTCACGGTGCCGGACATGCTTTGGAAATGGTTCGACCACCGCCGCAAGAACCGCATGAGCCGGCAGGAGATGCAGGACGAGTTCAAGGATTCCGAAGGCGATCCGCACATGAAGGGCGCCCGCCGTCAGCGCGCCGTCGACATCGCGATGAAGCAGATGCTGGCCGACGTGCCTACCGCCGACGTGATCATCGTGAACCCGACCCATTACGCCGTCGCGCTGAAATGGTCGCGCGGGTCCGGCCGCGCCCCCGTCTGCGTGGCCAAGGGCACCGACGAGGTCGCCGCCCGCATCCGCGCCAAGGCGACCGAGGCGGGTGTGCCGATCTGGTCCGACCCGCCCTGCGCCCGCGCCATCCACGCGCAGGTCAAGGTCGGAGAAGAGATCGACCGCGCGCATTTCGCCGCCGTCGCCGCCGCGATCCGCTTTGCCGAAAAGATGCGACAGAAGGCCCGTGCCGGATGGTAGACAAGATCAAGCAGTTGCAGCAGTTGGAACGCATCGCGCGGCTGAAGGCCGAACGACAGCTCAAGACCTTCGCGGCGTTCAACGCCCATATGACGGTCGCGCGTCAGCGCATCGATTCGCTGCAGGCAGCGCTGGCGCAAAGCTATGACAGCACCGCCCCCCTGACCCTGCCAGAGGCGCGCATCGCCAATGCCCAGGCCGGGCGGGCCGCGCGCGAGTTGCGCCATGCCGACCAGGAGCTGCAGCGGATGCTGCCCCGGTTCCAGATCGCCCGCCAACAGGCGGCCCGCGAATTCGGCCGGGCCGAGGCGCTGCTGAACCTGGGCCAGGACGAGGCGGAACGCCGCCGCAAGGAGAAATACTGACCCCCCCGGCGGCATTGGACAGGCTGCGACCGGGATGCTAGGCACGGTGCCAAGCCACGGGGAAAAGCCATGCTGCACAGCGATCCGAACACCGACAGCCACCGCAAGATCTGGACCGCCGAGGGCGCGCGCGCGGTCTTCGACCTGCCGCTGATGGATCTGCTGTTTCAGGCGCAGACCGTGCATCGCCAGCATTTCGACCCCAACCGCGTGCAGCTGAGCCGCCTTCTGTCGATCAAGACCGGCGGCTGCCCCGAGGATTGCAGCTATTGCAGCCAGTCGGCCCGCCACGATTCCGGCCTGTCGGCGTCCAAGCTGATGGAGGTCGAGCGCGTGCTGGCCGAGGCGCGCCGGGCGCGGGACGCCGGTGCCACGCGCTATTGCATGGGTGCCGCCTGGCGCAGCCCCAAGGCACGCGACATGCCCCAGATCGTCGCCATGGTCGAGGGGGTCAAGGCCCTGGGGATGGAGACCTGCATGACCCTGGGCATGCTGGATGCGGACCAGTCGCGTCAGCTGGCCGATGCCGGGCTGGACTATTACAACCACAACATCGACACCTCCGAGGCGCATTACGGCAACGTCATCACCACCCGCAGCTTTGCCGACAGGCTGGATACGCTGGACACCGTCCGGCAGGCCGGGATCAAGGTCTGTTCCGGCGGCATCCTGGGCCTGGGCGAGGGGCCGCAGGACCGCGTCGACATGCTGGTGACGCTGGCCAATCTGCCCGTCGCGCCCGAAAGCGTGCCGATCAACATGCTGATCCCGGTCGAGGGCACGCCACTGGCCGATGCCGCCCCTGTGGACCCCATCGATTTCGTGCGCATGATCGCCACTGCGCGGATCATGATGCCGCGCAGCCATGTCCGCCTGTCCGCCGGCCGCACCGCGATGTCGGACGAGATGCAGGCGATGTGCTTTTTCGCAGGCGCCAATTCGATCTTCGTGGGCGACACGCTGCTGACCAAGGACAACCCCGAGGAAGAGAGCGACATGCGCCTGTTTGCCAAGCTGGGCCTGCAGCCGATGCAGGCGCATGAACATCACCCCGACGCGGCGCGGCGCGCCGCGTTGCTGGCCGCCGATCCCGCCATTCCGATCCTGCGCTAGGGTCGGGGCCGCGGCTTGGACCGGCTGGCGATCTATCGACGCGACCTGCAGGGTCTGGCGGGCGATGCTCGGCTGCGCAGTCTGGCTGAACGCCGGGGGATCGACTTTTCGTCGAACGATTACCTGGGCCTGGCGCAAAGTGACCGGATGCGGGCCGCGGTCGTCCGGGCGCTGGATCGGGACGTGCCTGTGGGTGCGGCCGGGTCGCGCCTGCTGCGCGGGAACACCGACCAGCAGGCCGGGTTCGAGGATGCCGCCGCGCGGTTCTTTGGGGCCGAGGCGGCCTTGGGGTTCGGCGGCGGCTATGTCGCGAACTTTGCCGTGATCACAACATTGCCGCAGCGGGGTGACCTGCTGCTGATGGATGCGCTGGCGCATGCCAGCACGCATGAGGGCACACGGGCCGGACGGGCCGAGGTCGCCAGCTTTCGCCACGGCGATGTCGGTCACGCCGAGGATGTGATCACGGAATGGCGGCGCGCGGGCAATACCGGCGCGGTGTGGATCGCGGTTGAGAGCCTTTACAGCATGGATGGCGACCGGGCGCCGCTGGACGATCTGATGCGCCTGGCGGACGCGCACGGGTTTCTGCTGATTGACGAGGCGCATGCGACGGGCGTCTTCGGTCCCCGGGGGCGGGGACTGGCCCATCACTTGGAAGGGCGCGACAACGTCGTGACGCTGCATACGCTTGGCAAGGCCCTGGGCGGGTCCGGTGCGCTGATCTGCGGGGCGCGGGTGCTGATCGATTTCCTGGTGAACCGCTGCCGGCCCTTCATCTTTGCCACCGCGCCATCGCCGCTGATGGCGGCTGCGGGGCTGGAATCGCTGGCGATTCTGCGCGATGAGCCGTGGCGGCAGGCGACGCTGACGGGGCATGTCGCGGCCTTCGGGGCCGAGATGGCGCGGCGGCTGCCGCAGGTGCCGGTCAGTGGCAGCCAGATCGTGCCGCTGATCGTCGGGCCCAATGCCCAGACGATGGCGCTGGCGGCGCAGGTGCAGGCGCGGGGCTTCGATGTGCGCGGCATCCGGCCGCCGACGGTGCCCGAGGGGACATCGCGGTTGCGGGTGTCGCTGACGCTGAATGCCACGCGGGCGGAGGTGATCCGCCTGGCCGAGACGCTGGAGGATCTGTGGCCCGATTTGTGATCACAAGCACCGGAACCGATGTCGGCAAGACGGTCTTTGCGGCCGGGTTGTGCGGTCTGATCGGGGCCGAGTACTGGAAACCGGTGCAGTCCGGGCTGGCGGGGAATGTGGCGAATGACGCCCTCACCGCCGATGCACCGGGGGGGCACAGCGGGAGCACAGGGCGTACACCGACAACGCACGGTGCCGTTGCGCAACCCGGCACCGACCGCGCCGAGGTCGAGCGGCTGTCGGGCGCGCGCACCCACCCCGAGGCCGTGCTGCTGCGCGAGGCATTGTCGCCGCACCGAGCGGCGGAGCTGCAGGGCGTGACGCTGGACCCGGAGGTCTGGGCGATCCCGGGCGCGCGCGGCTGGTGATCGAGGGGGCGGGCGGCGCGCTGGTCCCCGTCACGCGGCAGGTGCTGTTCGCGGATGTGTTCGCGCGCTGGCAGGTGCCGGTGATCGTCGTCTGCGCCACGGGGCTGGGGACGATCAGCCACAGCCTGACCGCGCTGGAGAGTCTGCGCGCGCGCGGGGTGCCGGTGCATGGCGTGGCCTTTGTCGGTCCCGCCAATGACGACAACATGGCGACCATCGGCGATCTGGGTCGGGTCAGGGTTCTGGGGCGGTTGCCCGTGCTGGACCGGCTGAACCGAGACAGCCTGTCCGCCGCCATGCAGGCTGCGTTCCGGGCGGAGGATTTCGCATGAGTGCCGTCTGGCATCCGTTCTTTCAGCACGGGACCGAACCCGCTCCGCCGCGGGCCGTCGGCACCCAAGGTGCGCATATCCAAACCGATCGCGGGCCGCTGCTGGACGGGATCAGCAGCTGGTGGGTGGTCACGCATGGCCACAACCAACCCGAGATCGTCGAGGCGATCCGCGAGACCGCCGGGCGGTTGGACCAGGTGATCTTTGCCGGGCTGACCCATGCACCGGCGGAGGAGCTGGCCGAGGCGCTGGTGGCGATGACGCCCGCGGGGCTGGACCATGTGTTCTACAGCGACAGCGGATCGACGGCGGTCGAGGTCGCGCTGAAGATGGCGCTGGGATACTGGCGGCACGAGGGCGACGGGCGGCATCGGATCGCGGTGATCGAGGACAGCTATCACGGCGACACGATCGGCACGATGAGCGTGGGCGAGCGGGGGGTGTTCAACGCCGCCTATGACCCGCTGATGTTCGGGGTGGACCGGCTGCCCTTCCCGGACGGCGACGGGGCGGCGACGCTGGCGGCCTTTGAGGCGCTGGCGGCGTCGGGGCGGATGGCGGCGATCATCCTGGAGCCGCTGGTCCTGGGTGCGGGGGGGATGCGGATGTATGCCCCCGCGGTTCTGGCCGGGCTGCGGGCGATCTGCGACCGGCATGACGTGCTGATGATCGCGGACGAGGTGATGACCGGATGGGGGCGCACGGGGCGGCTGTGGGCCTGTGACCATGCGGGGGTGGCGCCCGATATTCTGTGCACGTCCAAGGGGTTGACCGGGGGCGTGGTGCCGCTGGCGGCGACACTGGCCAGCGGGCGGATCTTTGACGCGCATCGGTCCACGGACCGGCGGCGGACCTTCTATCATTCGTCCAGCTATACTGCGAACCCGATCGCCTGCGCGGCGGCGCTGGCGCAGGTGCGGCTGTGGCAGGCAAGCCCCATGCAGGCGCGGTTGGACGCGCTGACGGCGATGCAGGCCGAACGGCTGGCGGGCTTGGACGGGCGGTTCACCAACATCCGCCAATGCGGGACCATCGCAGCGGCCGATCTGGTCGTGCCCCAGGGCGGCTATCTGTCCGAGGTCGGGCCGCGGATGCGGGCGCATTGCATGGATCGCGGCGTGCTGCTGCGGCCCTTGGGGAACACGGTCTATGTGCTGCCGCCCTATTGCGTCACGGGGGACGATCTGGATGCGGCCTGGGGGGCCGTGACCTCATTCCAGGTCTAGATCGACCCAGACCAGCTTGCGATGCGAGGCCAGCGCGACCGGTTCGGCCAGCGGATCGTCGGGCGCGGGCCACAGGACGCCTGCATCAAGGACGCGCAGCCCGGTAGCGGGCAGGACATAGTCCAGCCGCAGGTTGCCCGGCGCGCGGTCGTATTCCGCCGTGTCCAGCGCCGGGTCGCCCCGATGCGCGGCATTCGGGCCGGTCTGCGGCGGCTGCCATGCGCCGCGCGGCTGGGGGTCCTGGGTGACGTCGCCAGCGCCGCCAGCGTGGCCGGATCGCCGTCGCCGTCCCGCGGGTCGACGTTCAGGTTGCCCAGGATCGCGAAGGGCGCGTCGGGCAGGTGGGACAGCCAGAACGTGACCTCGTCATGGTTGCGGGCGGGATTGCGATCCTCGAACGCGGGCGGGGTGGCGGCCAGCGCCAGCAGGTGCAGCGGGCCCGCTGGCGTGGTCAGCGCCACGTCCCAATGCGCGGTGCTGGACAGGCGCTGAACGTCGGCATGGGGGCTGTCGGGCATCCGGTTGCCCGGCACGTCGCGCCACAGCGTCGCGCTGTGGTCGGTGACCCCCGCGATGGGCAGGCGCGACAGGATCGCCAGCCCGGACTGTCCGGTGAAGGCGCCATAGCCCTGCGCGTCGCGGGGCCGGCCCGCGCGTCCGTCGCCGTCCAGGTCCAGCCCGGTAGGCAGGCCGCGATTGGGCTGGGTCGCGTGGCGGTGCGGCATGGGGTGGCCCTGCGCGGCCAGCAGGTCGGCGAATGCGGTCAGGGCGCGGTTGTCCAGGTCCCAGTCCAGCCCGGTCAGCAGGATCGCATCGGGTGCGATGCCCGCGATCACCTGCGCCGCGGCCAGCACCTGCGGATCGTCCGCCATGATGTCGCGCAGCAGAAGGCCCGGCCCGTCACGCGACAGGCCGGGGTCCCAGGTGGCGATGCGCAGCGTGTCCGCCGCCGCCGGGGTCGCCAGCAGCAGCAGGGCAAGCGCCTTAGATCCAAGGGCGGGCCTGGGCCATCTGCTGTTCGAACGTGTCGATGGACGGGGCCTTTTCCATCGTCAGGCCGATGTCGTCCAACCCGTTCATCAGGCAGTGCTTGCGGAACGGGTCCATGTCGAAGGCATAGGCCGTGCCGTCCGCGCCGGTGACGGTCTGGGTCGCCAGATCGACGGTGATGCGGGCATTCGCGCCCTTTTCGGCGTCGCGCATCAGCGCGTCGACCGCGTCCTGGGGCAAGACCACGGGCAGGATGCCGTTCTTGAAGCAGTTGTTGAAGAAGATGTCGGCAAAGCTGGTCGAGATCACGCAGCGGATGCCGAAATCCAGCAGCGCCCAGGGCGCATGTTCGCGCGACGAGCCGCAGCCGAAATTGTCGCCTGCGATCAGGATTTGGGCGTCGCGATAGGCGGGCCGGTTCAGGACGAAATCGGGGATTTCGTGCCCCTCGCGGTCATAGCGCATCTCGTCGAACAGGTTCACGCCCAGGCCGGACCGCTTGATGGTCTTCAGGAACTGCTTGGGGATGATCATGTCGGTGTCGATGTTGACCAGCGGCATGGGGGCCGCGATGCCGGTCAGGGTGGTGAACTTGTCCATGATGTCCTCAGGCCGGTTCGTGCGCGAATGCGCGGATGTCGGTCAGGCGTCCGGTGACGCCGGCGGCGGCGGCCATCGCCGGGCTCATCAGGTGGGTGCGGCCCTTGTAGCCCTGGCGCCCCTCGAAGTTGCGATTGCTGGTCGCGGCGCAGCGTTCGCCGGGCTTCAGCTGGTCGGGGTTCATGCCCAGGCACATGGAGCATCCGGCCAGACGCCATTCAAAACCGGCGTCCAGGAAGATGCGGTCCAGCCCCTCTTCCTCGGCCATGGCGCGCACCAGGCCCGATCCGGGCACGACCATGCCGCGCACGCCGGGTGCCAGCTTGCGCCCGCGCAGCACGTCGGCGGCGGCGCGCAGATCCTCGATCCTGCCGTTGGTGCACGATCCGATGAACACGGCGTCGATGGCGATGTCGGTCAGGGGCGTGCCGGCGGTCAGGCCCATGTAGTCCAAGCTGCGGCGCGCCGCGTCGACCTTGCCGCCCGCGAAGCTTTCGGGGGCGGGGACGGATGCGGTGATGGGCAGGGCGTCTTCGGGGCTGGTGCCCCAGGTGACGGTGGGGGCGATGTCCTCGGCGCGGATGGTCAGGACCTTGTCGAAATGCGCGCCGTCATCGGAGAACAGCGTCTTCCACAAAGCGACGGCGGCCTCCCACTGGGCGCCCTTCGGCGCGTGGGGGCGGCCCTTGACGTAATTGAAGGTGACCTCATCCGGCGCGATCAGGCCGGCGCGGGCGCCGCCTTCGATCGCCATGTTGCAGATGGTCATGCGGCCCTCCATCGACAGGTTGCGGATTGCCTCGCCGCAATATTCGATGACATGGCCGGTGCCGCCCGCGGTGCCGGTTTCGGCGATGATGCGCAGGACGATGTCCTTGGCGGTCACGCCGGGGGCCAGGCGGCCGGTGATTTCCACCTTCATGTTCTTGGACTTGCCCTGGATCAGGGTCTGGGTGGCCAGGACGTGTTCCACCTCACTGGTTCCGATGCCGTGGGCCAGCGCGCCGAAGGCGCCGTGGGTCGCGGTGTGGCTGTCGCCGCAGACGACGGTCATGCCGGGCAGGGTCCAGCCCTGCTCGGGGCCGACGATGTGCACGATGCCCTGGCGGATGTCGTTGACCGGGTAATAGACCACCCCGAATTCGCGGGCGTTGCGGTCCAATGCATCGACCTGAATGCGGGATTCCTGGTTGTCGATGCCCTGCTGGCGGTCCAGCGTGGTGGGCACGTTGTGATCGGGCACGGCGATGGTGCGTTCGGGGGCGCGGACCGTGCGGCCGGTCATGCGCAGCCCCTCGAAGGCCTGCGGGCTGGTCACTTCGTGGACCAGATGGCGGTCGATATACAGAAGGCAGGTGCCGTCTTCCTGGCGGTCCACCACATGGGCGTCCCAGATCTTGTCATAAAGCGTGCGTGCAGGGGTCATGGCTGAGGTCTTTCGGCTGTGATGCAAGGGGGGCGGACAAGCGGGCAGCCGTCAGCCCTGCGCGGTCACGCCCAGCATCTCGCCGTAGAAGCGGCCCGGCAGGCGCGCGCGATCATGAATGTCGAAATAACGCATCATCCGGCCAGATTAGGCCAGCATCCGCCCGCTGGCAAGCGTGCGCATGTCAAGGAAAATGCCGCGAGAGATTGAGACGGGCCGAAAAGATGCTATGTTGGGGGAACCCCTGCGCCGGGGGCTATCGGCGCGCGGACCGGAGGACTACACCCTGTCACAAGACGCCCCGTCGGCCGGTCGGCCGACCTCGACCCAGCAGACCAGCCAGCATACCAGCGACGACATGCTGGCTTTGGTGCTGAATTCCCTTGATGACGACAAGGCCGAAGAGGTCGTCACCATCGACCTGCGCGGCCGCACGGCCATTGCTGACCACATGGTCATCGCCTCGGGGCGCAGCTCGCGCCAGGTGGGCGCCATCGCGGAAAAGCTGGCCGAGCGCGTGAAGCAGGTCACCGGCCGCAGCCCCCGGATCGAGGGCAAGGATGCCGGCGACTGGGTGCTGATCGACACCGATGACGTGATCGTGCATGTCTTCCGCCCGGAAGTCCGCGATTTCTATCAGCTGGAAAAGATGTGGCTGCCCGCCGATGCGCTGGCCCGCGTGCGCGAGCCCGCCCAACCGTCAAGCTATCAGCCGCAGGACTGATCCGCCCTCATGCGGATCGACATCGCCGCCGTGGGGCGGCTGAAGACCGGCCCCGAGGCGGCGCTGGTCGCCGATTACCTGCAACGCTTTGCCAAGACCGGCCGCAGCCTTGGGCTGCCGGCCGTGTCCGTCGTCGAGGTCGAGGATCGCCGCGCCGGCACGATGGCCGCCGAGGCGGAGCTCTTGGCTCGTGCCATCCCGCCCGGCGCGGCGGTGGTGATGATGGACGAGCGCGGCGATCAGCCGACCTCGCCCGAATTCGCGGCGCGGCTGGCGGACTGGCGCGATCAGGCGCGCGACGTGTGTTTCGTCATCGGCGGCGCGGACGGGCTGGACCCGTCGTTTCGCGCGCGGGCCGATTGGCAGATCAGCCTGGGCCGGATGGTCTGGCCGCATCTGCTGGTCCGCGTGATGCTGGCCGAACAGCTGTACCGCGCGGCCACGATCCTGGCCGGATCGCCCTATCACCGGGCCTAGGTCACGTTGGTTGCCGCCGCCGCCCGCGACGCGTAAGTAAGGGCAAAACTGCGAGGCTCCGATGACCAAACCCGTGATCCTGTGCATTCTTGACGGCTGGGGCCTGTCCAATCGCCCCGAACAAAGCGCCCCCGACCGGGCGGCGACCCCGAATTTTGACCGCCTGATGCGCGAGTGCCCGCATGCGACGCTGGTGACCCATGGTCCCGACGTGGGCCTGCCGCGCGGCCAGATGGGCAATTCCGAGGTGGGCCACACCAATATCGGCGCCGGACGCGTGGTCGCGATGGATCTGGGCGCGATCGATCTGGCGATCGAGGATGGCAGCTTTGGCCGCAACGCGCCGCTGCTGGCGTTCATCGACCGGCTGAAGGCCACGGGCGGGACCGCGCATCTGCTGGGGGTCATTTCCGATGGTGGCGTGCACGGGCATATCGTCCATGTGCTGGCCGCCGCGCGGGCGGTGGCCGGGGCGGGCGTGCCGGTGGTGATCCACGCGATCACCGACGGGCGCGACGTGGCCCCCGATTCGGCGCCGGGTTTCCTGGCGACGCTGCAGGCGGGGCTGCCTGCGGGGGCGCGGATCGGCACCGTGATCGGGCGGTATTTCGCGCTGGACCGCGACAGCCGCTGGGACCGCGTGCGGCTGGCCTTCGATGCCATCGTCGAGGCACGCGGAGAGGCCGCGCCCGACGCCGCGACCGCCATCGCCACGGCCCATGCGCGGGGCGAGATGGACGAGTTCGTGCCGCCCTTTGTCATCGGCGGCTATGCGGGGGCGCAGGACGGGGACGGGGTGTTCTGCCTGAACTTCCGCGCCGACCGTGCGCGCGAGGTCCTGTCGGCCCTGGGTGATCCGGTGTTCGACGGGTTCGACGCGGCAGCCCGGCCCGCCTGGGCCGCGATGCTGGGCATGGTCGATTATTCGACCCGCCACGACAGCTTCATGCAGGCGGCCTTTCCAAAGCGGCAGGTGCAGAACACCCTGGCGCCTGGGTCGCGGCCCAGGGGTTGCGCCAGTTCCGCCTGGCCGAGACCGAGAAATACCCGCACGTCACCTTCTTCCTGAACGGCGGCAAGGAAACGCCCGAACCCGGCGAGGACCGCCACATGCCGCAAAGCCCCAAGGTCGCGACCTATGACCTGGCGCCCGAGATGGCATCGGTCGCTGTGACCGACAAGCTGGTCGAGGTGATCGGGCAGGGCTACGATCTGATCGTCGTGAACTATGCCAACCCCGACATGGTCGGCCACACCGGCAACCTGGACGCCGCCGCCCGCGCCTGCGAGGCGGTGGACCGTGGTCTGGGCCGCATGCTGGCGGCGCTGGACGCCGTGGGCGGGGCGGCGGTGATCTGCGCCGATCACGGCAATTGCGAACAGATGATCGACCCGGTGACGGGCGGGCCGCACACGGCGCATACGCTGAACCCGGTGCCGGTCATCGCCTATGGCGCGCCGGGCGTCCGTGGCCTGCGCGACGGGCGGCTGCCCGATCTGGCGCCCACGGTCCTGGCGCTGATGGGGCTGGAACAGCCCGCCGACATGACCGGGGAAAGCCTGATCGTCCGATGAACGCACGTCTTGTCCTGGCGCTGTGCGCCGCCCTTGCCGGTCCGGCCTTTGCGCAGACCAGCCCCGCCAACCAGGCGGTGGCCGATGCCGAGGCTGCCGCCGCGCTGTTGCGCGCGGCCATCGGCCAGCTGGCCCAAGCGGTCAGCGCCGACGATCAGGTCGTGGCCCTGACCGAGGTGATCCGCGGATACGAGCTGGGCCTGGCCGCCCTGCGCGGCGGTCTGCGCCAGGCAAGCGGCCGCGAGGCCGAGCTGCGCGACCGGTTCGAGGCGCAGCGCGACCAGCTGGCCCGCGTCTTGGGCGCGATGACCGCGCTGCAGCAGAGCCCTGAATCGACGATGCTGCTGCATCCGGCGGGGGCGCTGGCCAATGCGCGGTCGGGGATGATCCTGTCGGGCGCACCCCCGGCCTGCGGGCCGAGGCCGAGGCCCTGCAGGCGGACCTGGACGAGATCGCCACCGTCCGCCAGTTGCAGTCGAACGCCGCCGGCATGCTGGGCAGCGGCCTGGACAGCGTCCAGGAGGCGCGGCGCCTGCTGGCCAGCGCCGTGACCGACCGCAGCTCCATGCCCGCGCGATATGCCGAGGACCCCGAGGAGCTGCAGGAGTTGCGCGCCGCCGCGCAGAGCCTGGACGATTTCGCGACCGGCATCGCGCGGATGGAAAAGGACGTGGGCGCGCCCATGGACGATTTCGAGGGCGCGCAGGGCAGCCTGGCCCTGCCGGTGGTGGGGACCGTGCTGCGCCCGTACCAGGAACCTGATGCGGCGGGGGTCAGCCGTCCCGGTTGGATCATCGCCACCGCCCCCGCGGCGCTGGTCCAGACGCCGTGGCCTGCGACAATCCGCTATCGCGGGCCGTTCCTGGATTACGGCAATGTGATGATCGTCGAGCCCGCGCGCGGCTATCTTATGATCTTTGCAGGCCTGTCCCAGGTCTTTGGAGAAGTGGGAGACGTGCTTGCCGCGAACGATCCCGTGGGCCTGATGGGAGGGGCCGAGGCCCCCGCCCAGGAGTTCGGGTCGCAATTCGTCGCCGATGCCGCCCAGGGCGCCGACGCCGGACGCAGCGAGACGCTGTATCTGGAACTGCGCCAGGGCAATGAAACGCTGGACCCCGCCGACTGGTTCGTGCTGAATCCCGTCGTCGAGCCGCAACAGGACTGAGGCAGGAAAGACCGCCATGAGACATTATCTGATCGCAGGCCTGGGGGGCGTTCTGGCCGGAGCCCTGGCCACCACGCAGATCGCCGGTCCGCTGCTGGCGCAGGAGACGGCCGAGGGGAACACCTCTGTCTATCAGCAGCTGGAGCTGTTCGGGAACATCTTCGAGCGTATCCGCACCGACTATGTCGAGGCGCCCGAGGACAAGGACCTGATCGAGGCCGCCATCAACGGCATGCTGACCTCGCTTGATCCGCATTCCAGCTTTCTGTCGGCGGACGACTATTCCGACATGCAGACCCAGACCCGCGGCAGCTTTGGCGGCCTGGGGATCGAGGTCAGCCAGGAGGAGGGTCTGGTAAAGGTCGTGGCCCCCATCGACGACACCCCCGCCGCCAATGCGGGCGTCCAGCCGGGCGATTTCATCACCCATGTGAACGGCGAATCGCTGCTGGGCCTGCCGTTGGACGACGCGGTCGAGATGATGCGCGGCCCCATCGGGTCCGAGATCACCATCACCATCCTGCGCGAGGGCGAGAGCGAGCCGTTCGATCTGTCCATGTCTCGCGACACGATCAAGCTGACCGTGGTGCGCAGTCGCGTCGAAGGCCATGCGGTCGTGCTGCGCGTGTCGACCTTCAACGACGAGACCCAGGACACGCTTGAGGCGGAACTGGCCAAGGCCGTCGAGGAGGCGGGCGGGATCGACCGCGTGACCGGGTTCGTGCTGGACCTGCGCAACAATCCGGGCGGTCTGCTGAACCAGGCGATCAGCGTCAGCGACGCGTTCCTGGACGCCGGAGAGATCGTCAGCACCCGCGGCCGCAACCCCGAGGAGAGCGAACGCTGGAACGCCGAGGCCGGCGATCTGGCCGAGGGCAAGCCGATGGTCGTGCTGATCAACGGCGGTTCGGCCAGCGCGTCCGAGATCGTCGCGGGCGCGTTGCAGGACCATCGCCGGGCCATCGTCGTGGGCGAGAAGTCGTTCGGCAAGGGCTCGGTCCAGACGGTCATGCCGGTGACCGCCGACAGCGCCATCCGCCTGACCACGGCGCGGTATTTCACCCCGTCGGGCCGGTCGATCCAGGCCTTGGGCGTGCAGCCCGACATCCTGGTGGCCCAGCCCGCCCCGGCCCCCGAGGCCGAGGAGGAGGAAGCCCGCAGCAACAGCGACTTCAGCCGGTCCGAGGCCGACCTGCGCGGTGCCTTGGGCAACGATGTCAGCGACGAGATGCGCGAGCAGATGGAGACCGAGGCCGCCGAGGTCGAGGCGACCGCCGCGCTGCGCGAGGAGGATTACCAGCTGGCCTATGCGGTCGACGTGCTGAAGGGTCTGGCCGCGGTCAATTTCCGCGCCGACCAGGTGCCGGCCGAGGCGACCCCGGCGGTGACCGGCGAAGGCGCGGGCGAGGGGGCCGAGGCCGCCCCCGACCAGGCTGATCCGATGGATGGACGCATGGGGCCGGGCGGCCTGCCGTACCGGCCCTGCGCGGGCGTGGTTCTGATCGACGACCGGGGCATGGTCTTTGCCGGGCGCCGGATCGACCGCAACCCCGACCAGCCGCCCGCATGGCAGATGCCCCAGGGCGGCATCGACGACGGAGAGACCCCGCGTCAGGCAGCCCTGCGCGAGCTGACCGAGGAGACGGGCATCGACCCGTCGTTGGTCGAGGTGCTGGACGAGACGCCGGACTGGGTCTTTTACGACCTGCCGCCCGAAATGGTCGGCCGGATCTGGAAGGGGCGGTTCGGGGGCCAGTGCCAGAAATGGCTGGCGCTGCGGTTCCTGGGCACGGATGAGGACGTCCGCATCGACACCGCGCATCCCGAATTCGACCGGTGGCAATGGATGCGGGCCGAGGACGTGCTGGACAGCATCGTGCCGTTCAAGCGTGCCGTCTATGCCGAGGTGCTGGGCGCATTCCGCGCCCACCTGGCCTAGGGCGCAGGCCAGCGGTCCTGCAGGATCAGGTCGTCCAGCGGCAGGCGCGTGGCCCAGCCCCGGCTTTGCAGTTCGGGCTGGCGGTACAGTTCGGTGACATGGCCGATGCACAGATAGGCCACCGGCACGACATGGTCGGGCAGGTGCAGCAGCCGGCGCAGGTCGTCCTGGCGGAAGATGCTGACCCAGCCCACGCCGATGCCTTCGGCCCGCGCGGCCAGCCACAGGTTCTGCACCGCGCAGGCCGTGGAATAGAGGTCGGTCGCCGGATCGTGGGTGCGGCCCAGCACATGGTCGCCGCCGCGGGTGCGGTCGCAGGTGATGCACAGGTTGACCGGGGCCTGCAGGATGCCCTCCAGCTTCAGCGACGAATAGAGCGCCTTGCGGTCGGGAAAGCGGGTCGCGGCATCGGCATTGGCGGATGCGAAGGCGTCGTGGATGCGCCCGCGCAGGGCGGCGTCGCGGATCAGGATGAAGTTCCAGGGTTGCGACAGCCCGACCGAGGGCGCGTCATGCGCCGCCTGGAGCAGGCGGCGCAGGGTCGCGGGATCGACCAGGTCGGGGCGGAACTGGCCGCGCACGTCGCGGCGTTCGCGGATCGCGCGATAGACCGCCGCGCGTTCCGCAGGAGAGAACGGCCCCGCCGGGGCGAGGCCGTCGTCGTCGGTCACCGGCGCAGCTGGTCCAGCAGGATCGAGGTCGGATAGCCGTCCGGCGTCACGCCGATGGACCGCTGGAAGGCCGAGACCGATTCCATCGTGGCCGAGCCGAACAGCCCGTCGATTTCACCCTGATAGAAGCCGCGCTGGGCCAGCCGCTGCTGGATCTCCTGGCGTTCGCCGGTGGACAGGGCGCGGTCCTGGCGCGGCCAGGCGCCCTGGATGCCCGAACGGCTGGCGATGCGTTCGCCCAGATAGGCCACGCCCAAGGCGTAGTTGTCCGAGTTGTTATAGCGCAGGATCGCGCGGAAGTTGTCGGTGATGAAGAACGCGGGCCCCCGTGCCCCCGCCGGCATGATGATCGAGCCGTTGCCCGACGGCAGGCCGCCGCCACCCATCGTGCGCACGCCCTGTGCCGACCAGTCGCCTGCCGACCGGCGGGTGCCCTTGCCGATCAGGCCCATGTTGAAGTTGGCGGGCAGCTGCACCTCGGCCCCCCAGGTCGCGCCGCGCTGCCAGCCGCTGCGGGCCAGATAGGCCGCGGTGGAGGCCAGCGAATCGGTCGGATCCTCGGACCAGATGTCGCGGCGGCCGTCGCCGGTGAAGTCGACCGCGTATTCCAGATAGGAGGTCGGCATGAACTGGGTGTGGCCCATCGCGCCCGCCCAGCTGCCCAGCATGTGCTGGGGGTCGGTGTCGCCCGCCTGCAGGATCTGCAGGGCGGCGATCAGCTGGTTCTGGAACATCTCTCCGCGGCGGCCGTCATAGGCCAGCGTTGCCAGCGACGGGATCACCTGCATCCGGCCGCGGTTGGCGCCGAAGTTCGATTCCATCCCCCAGACCGCCAGCACGATTTCGCGCGGGACGCCGTACTGCGCCTCGATCCGGGCCAGGACGGGGTTCAGCTGCGCCAGCTTCTGGCGGCCGGTGGTGATGCGCACGTCGGACACGGCGCTGTCCAGGTACAGCCAGACCGGGCGCGAGAATTCGGCCTGGCGGCGGTCCAGTCGGATCACGTCGGGGTTGTAGCGGGCCAGCGCCATGGCGCGGTCATAGGTCGGACCGGACACGCCCGACGACAGGGCGCGGGCGCGGAACTGCTGGACGAACTGCTGCAGGCCGGCCTCGTCGCCGGGGGCTGCGGCCGGGATCGGGGTCACGGTGACGTCGGCGGGGGCGCGGGGACCGCCCGCGGCGGGCATGCGCGACACCGGCGACGCGCAGGCCGCCAGCGCGCCGATCAGGGTGGTGGACAGAAGAATGCGGGTAAAGCTCATTGTGGATCGCCTGTATTGGACTGCCGAGGTTTGTTTGCCCGGATCTTGATGGCCCGGATTTGGTCTTCCACGTGCAGTCTAGACGAACCACTCTCGCTTGGGTAGGGCGCGGGCGCGCTTAGTGCAGCAGCGATTCCGGGTCCGGCGCCTCTCCGAACCAGGGCGTCATCTGCGCGATGATGACCGAGTTTTCGGCCAGCGCGCGGTCCATCAGCGCACGTTCCGCGTCGTCGATCTCGTGCCCGTCGGCCAGGCGTTCGTCCAGCGTGCCGTATCCGGTGACGTCCAGCGGGGCCATGTCGGCCTGTTTCAGGATCGCCACGGTTTCGCGCACCGCCTCGGGTTCGTCATGGCCCGCGGCATAGCAGACCAGGCCCGCCCCGGTCGCGCCCTTGGGCAGACCGTCGCCCGCCCGTCTGCCCAGTTCGACGACCAGCGTGAAGACCTTCATGGCTTACTCCATCGGTTTGGCGCCGCCTTGGGCGCTGTCGGCCCCTTCGGGCCATTCGGGGGCCTGCCACATGCGGTTGCCGCATTCGGGGCAGGGCGCACGGGTGGCGATGATCTGGGCGCCGGCTGGCGCGCCGCACAGGCAACAGCATGTCCATCCGTCCATCGCAAGCGCCTTTGCGGGCAGCGGCGGGCCGTTCACCAGATGTTCGGGCGGCAGCAGCGACAGGCCCGGCCGTGGTTCGGCGCGGCGAAAGACCGACAGGCCGCCCCCGGCCTCCAGATAGGCGGCGCGCAGTTCGCCCAGGTTCGACACGCCCGCAAGGCGCAGCATCGCCTTGATCTCGGCCAGGCCCAGGTCGCGGTGGGACGCCGCATCGGGCAGGATGCGCCCGTCCAGGACCAGCGCCACGGGGCGGCCGTCGATGATGCGCTTGGCCCGGTCGAACCGCACGATCAGCCGGTCCAGCACCTTGTTCAGCGCGACGACGACGGTGATGACCGCCATCGCCGCCAGCAGCGGCACGTCGGGATAGAACATCGCGTCGCCCACCGCCGAGCCCAGGGCGATGACCAGCAGGAATTCCACCATCGACAGCTGGGCCACGCCGCGCCCGCCGATCCAGCGGATCATCAGCAGCGCATAGACATAGACCAGCACGGTGCGGACCAGGATCTCGGCATAGAACAGGGGCGGGTGATCGCCAAGGAACATCCGGGCAAGATCGAAGGGGATGACCGGCTGGTCCATGAATGGCCTTTCGCGGCAGGGAATGCTGCACAGCCTATAACCGTGCCCGGACCGGGGGGTTCCGCCGCCCCGTCCCGCCCGCTAGGTTCGCGCAGCAGTGGCGGGAGGCATGCGATGAGCGACAGTCTGGCGCGGGTCCGCGCGGCCCTGGATGCGGCGGGGATCGCGGTCGACATCCGCGAGATGCCGGGGAGCACCCGCACCGCCGCCGAGGCCGCCGATGCGGTCGGCTGCGCGCTGGACCAGATCGCCAAGTCGATCATCTTTCACGGCATGGACAGCGGGCAGGTGCTGCTGTTCCTGACCGCGGGCGGCAACCGGGTCGATCCCGACAAGGCCGCGGCGCTGGCCGGGGAGCCGTTGGGCCGGGCCGATGCGGCATTGGTGCGGGCGCGGACGGGCTTTGCCATCGGGGGCGTGGCGCCGGTGGGGCACCTGACGCCGCTGCGCGCGTTCCTGGACCCGCGGCTGGCCGATTTCGCGCAGGTCTGGGCGGCGGCGGGGACGCCGCGCCATGTCTTTGCCATCGCGCCCGACCGGCTGCAGGCGGTGACCGGGGCGCAGCCGGGAAAGTTTGTCGCATGAACCCATGCGCCGGTCGCGGGCGTTGGGTCGCGACAGCCACAAGGAAGACGCGATGACCCAACCGATGATGACCCTGAACGACGGCCGGACCATGCCCCAGCTGGGCACCGGCATCTGGCAGATCGACGATGCGGCCACCCCCGCCGTCGTGGCCGAGGCACTGCGCATGGGATACCGCCTGATCGACGGCGCCGCCGCCTACAAGAACGAGGCCGGGATGGGCGCAGGCGTGCGCGACAGCGGCGTCGCGCGGGACCAGATCTTTGTCACCTCCAAGCTGTGGAACGATGCGCAGGGCCATGACGCCGCGCTGCGGGCGTTCGATGCGACGATGGAGCGGTGCGGGCTGGATTATCTGGACCTGTACCTGATCCACTGGCCGTTGCCGGCGCTGGACGCCTATGTCGACACGTGGAAGGCGCTGATCCGCCTGCGCGACGAGGGTCGCGTGCGGTCGATCGGGGTCGCCAATTTCCACGAGCCGCATCTGCGCCGCCTGATCGACGAGACCGGCGTGGCCCCCGCGCTGAACCAGATCGAGCTGCACCCGTCGCTGACGCAGGAACGGATGCGGGCGGTCGACAAGCAGCTGGGCATCGTCACGCAAAGCTGGACCCCCTTGGGCCGCGGCGACAGCTTTGACGCGCCCGCGATCCACGACGCAGCCGCGCGCACGGGCCGGACGGTCGCGCAGGTGATCCTGCGCTGGCACATCCAGCACGGGCTGTCGGTCATTCCGAAGTCGGAAAAGCCCGAACGCCTGGCCGAGAATTTCGACGTGCTGGATTTCACCCTGACGCCCGAGGAGATGTCGGCCATCGACGCGCTGGACCGCGGCCATCGCACCGGGCCGGACCCGGACGAATTCGATTATCGCGGCGCGATCTGATCCAGCAGTCGGCGCATCAGGGGGCTGGCGGGGTCCGCCAGTCCCTCGATCACGTCGAAATGGTGGCGGCCGGGGTCGATGACGCAGTCGGTCGCCACGCCCAGCCCCGCCCAGACATTCGCCAGCAGCCGTGCGTGGCGGATGAATTCGGGGCGTTCGGCCCCCCCGACCCAGGTGGTGACCGGGATGCCCGCGCGGGGTTCCAGCAGGGCAGGGCTTTCCGCGACGGATTCCGCCGCGTCCAGACGCAGCGTGTCGTTCATCGCGGTGCGCAGCAGCGGGCGCAGGTCGGTCAGCGGAGAGATCGGCACGCAGGCGGTGACGCGTGTGGCCACGGCGTCGGGCAGCACCCCCGGACAGATCATCCGCGCCGCCAGATGACCGCCCGCCGAATGGCCCGTCAGCGCGATTGGGCCTGCGACCTGCGCCGCCGCCTGCGCGATCTGGTCGGCCACGATCCGGGTCATGTCCGCGATGCGCGCGTCCGGCGCCAGCGGATAGCCGGGCATCGCGCAGGCCCAGCCCGCCGCCAGCGCGCCCGCTGCCAGATGCGACCACAGCGTCGGGTCGAACCGCATCCAGTAGCCGCCATGGATGAATACCATCAGCCCGCGGGGCGTATCGTCCGGCAGGAACAGGTGCCCGCGGCCCAGGTCCTGAGGCGGATGGGCGGCGCGAAAGGCCGCCGCGGCTTCGGTCCAGCGGGGGACATAGGTGTCGGCATGCGGGATATGCGCGCCGTTGGCATAGGCGTCGTCCCAATCGGTGATCTGATACAGCATCGGTTCCCCCTCTTTCGGGCAGCCAATCGCGGCGCTATCGTCGCGTCAAGAGGGAGCCCATGATGACCGATTTCACCAAGACCCGCGCCGCATTCCATCTGCCCGAGGGCATGACCTATCTGGACGGCAATTCGCTGGGGCCGATGCCGCGCGCCGCCGCCGACCGGGTCGCAACGATGATGGCCGACGAATGGTCCCAGATGCTGATCACCGGCTGGAACAAGGCGGGCTGGTATGTCCAGCCGCGCAAGGTCGGCGACCGCATCGCGCGGCTGATCGGCGCGGGAGAGGGGCAGGTGGTCATGGGCGACACCCTGTCGATCAAGGTGTTCCAGGCGGTGAGCGCGGCGCTGGCGCTGCGGCCCGACCGGCGTGTGATCCTGTCGGACAGCGGCAACTTTCCGTCGGACCTGTACGTGGCCGAGGGGATCGCGCGCGCCCTGGGTGCGACCCTGCGCGTGGTGGAGCCGGAGGCGGTCGAGGCGGCCATCGGCCCCGATCTGGCCGTGCTGATGCTGACCGAGGTCGATTACCGCACCGGACGCCGTCACGACATGCCGGCCCTGACCGCGCGGGCGCATGAGGCCGGCGCGCTGGCGATCTGGGATCTGGCACATTCGGCGGGGGCGGTCGATGTCGACCTGCTGGGCGCGGATGCCGATTTCGCGGTGGGCTGCACCTATAAATACCTGAACGGCGGGCCGGGGGCGCCGGCCTTCATCTGGACGCATCCGCGCCATGCCGAGGTCGCGGAACCCATCCTGCAGGGCTGGATGGGCCATGCCGCGCCTTTTGCCTTTGACCAGGAATACCGCCCCGCCCCGGGGATCGAGCGGATGCGCGTGGGCACGCCCCCGGTCATCGCGCTGAGCGCGCTGGAGGCGTCGCTGGACATCTGGGACATGGTCGACATGGCCGCGCTGCGGGCGCGGTCGATCGAACTGACCGAGGCGTTCATCGCGGGAGTCGAGGCGGCCTGCCCCGACCTGGTGCTGAACAGCCCGCGCGACCCGCTGCGGCGCGGATCGCAGGTGGGGTTCCGCCATCCGCAGGGATATGCCGTGATGCAGGCGCTGATCGCGGCGGGGGTGGTGGGCGATTTCCGCGCGCCCGACGTGCTGCGGTTCGGGTTCGCGCCGCTGTACAACGATCTGGACGACGTGTCGCAGGCGGTGGACACCTTGGCCCGCATCCTGCGCGACGGCAGCTGGGACAGCGCGGAATTCCATCGCAAGGCCGCCGTGACCTAGGGTAAGAGGGCTTCCCAAGTCGGTGAAAACCGTCGACAGATTGAGCCACAGATGTCGTGGATCGGTTCCGATGTTCAAGATGCTGCCCCTTGCCCTTGTCATGATGATTCCCGCGCTGGCGGCGGCACAAGCCGCCCCCGACGACATCCGGGTGCGCATCGTGACCGCCCGCACCCAGCCCCTGGACCGCGACATGCAGCTGTCCGG
Organism: Paracoccus sp. PAMC 22219; assembly: GCF_000787695.1. GTDB lineage: Bacteria > Pseudomonadota > Alphaproteobacteria > Rhodobacterales > Rhodobacteraceae > Paracoccus. The sequence goes on from NZ_BBPH01000009.1 coordinate 55,050, forward strand.
TGCGATCGAGGCCATCGACACGCTGGAGCTGGGCTTTCGCCAGGGCGGCCGCGTGACCGAGGTGCTGGTGTCCGAGGGCGACCGCGTGGTCGCGGGCCAGCCCTTGGCGCGGCTGAATGCGGTCCAGCAGGACCAGGCGCTGAACGTGGCGCTGGCGGGTCTGGCCGCCGCGCAGGCGGGCAGCGACCAGGCGCGGCAGGCGCGCGAACGGGCCGATGCGCTGCTGTCGCGCGGGGTCGGCACGCGGGCGGCGGCCGATCAGGCGGAACAGGCGCTGTCCCAGACGCAAGGCGCGCTGGAACGCGCCGAGACCGCGGTCGAGCAGGCCCGCCGCGCCGTGGACGACGCCGTGCTGCGCGCCCCCCGAACAGGCGGTCGTCACCGCCAAGTCGGTGGCCCCCGGCCAGGTGGTCGCCGCCGCGCAGCCGGTGCTGACGCTGGCCGCGCTGTCCGGGCTGGAGGCGGTGTTCCACGCCCCCGACGATCCGCTGCTGCGCGACATCCTGGGCCGCGACGTGCGGATGGAGACGCTGGACGTCGACCGCCCCGACATGGTCGGCACCGTGACCGAGATCGCGCCGCTGGTCGATCCGCAGACCGGCACGGTGACCGTGCGCGCGCGTCTGCTGACGCCCAATGCCGGGACCGTGCTGCTGGGCGCGTCGGTGCGCGGGCATCTGAGCATGGCGATGGAACAGGGCGTGGTCGTCCCCTGGACCGCCCTGATGCGGTCGGGCGACGATCCGGCGGTCTGGGTGGTCGACGACGAGGGGCGCGTGGCGCTGACCAAGGTGGTCATCAACCATTTCGCGGATGGCACGATCTTCGTGTCCGACGGGCTGTCGGACGGCCAGCGGGTCGTGGGCGACGGGGCGCAGCTGCTGTATCCCGGGCGCCGCGTGCAGCCGGTCGAGGGGGACGCGCCATGAGGGCGCTGGCCCTTGCCGCAGCCCTGGCGCTGGCCTGCGGGCCGGCGTCGGCGCTGTCGCTGCCCGACTGGCTGGGATTCGGCGGTCAGGCCGAGGAGCCCCCCGGCCCGCCGCGCCCGGTGGTCAGCGTGATCGTGGACGACCGCGGGATGGACGCCCGCTGGATCCCCGGCGTGGTCGAGGCCCGCACCCAGGTCCAGCTGGGCTTTCAGACCCTGGGCCGGATGATCGCGCGCCCCGTCGATCTGGGCGACCAGGTGGCCGCGGGCGACCTGCTTGCGCAGCTGTCCACCGACGATCTGGCCGCGACCACCCGTGCCGCCCGCGCCGCGGTCGATGCCGCCGACGTGCAAGACCGCACCGCGCGCGCGACGCTGGAGCGCACGCAGGCGCTGGCCGAGCGCAACGTCGCGTCGGACGCGCAGCTGGAACAGGCCCAGCAGGCCGCCAGCGCCGCTGCCGCCGCGGTCGAGCAGGCCCGGTCGCAGCTGCTGCAGGCCGAGGATGCCGAGGGTTTCGCCCGCATGACCGCGCCTTTGCCGGCGTCGTCAGCGCGGTCTTCGAGGCGCCGGGCGCGGTGGTGGATGCGGGCGCGCCCGTGGTCCAGCTGTCCGCCCAGGACACCCCCGAGGTGGTGATCGACCTGCCGGAACAGGCACTGGCCGGGCTGGCGCCGGGCGCCGATTTCACCGTCTGGCACCGCAGCGACCCCGACGTCGAGGTTGCGGCCACGCTGGACCGGGTCGACCCCATCGCCGACAGCGCGACCCGCACGCGGCGGCTGTACCTGACCCTGCCGCCCGACGCGCCGTTCCGCCTTGGCGCGCTGGTCCGGGCGCGGTTCGGCACCGTCGACGCGCCGTCCCTGTCGCTGCCGGCCGAGGCGCTGGTCGCGACCGACAGCCTGCCCTTTGTCTGGCGGGTGATCCGCGATGATGCGGGCGCGCGGGTCGAACAGGCCCCCGTGCAGGCGGCCGCCCCTTCGCGGGCGCGTGTCCATCACCCACGGCCTTGACGCGGGCGACGAGATCGTGATCCGCGGCGTGAAATCCCTGGCCCCCGGCCAGCCCGTCGGCCGGAGGCTGGAGCCGTGAGCACCCCCAAGACCCGCTTCAACCTGTCCGACTGGGCGCTGAAGCACCGCAGTTTCGTCTGGTTCCTGCTGATCGTGTCGATGGTCGCGGGCACCATCAGCTATCTGAACCTGGGCCGCGAGGAAGACCCGGATTTCACCATCAAGACGATGATCATCGGCGCGGCCCTGCCCGGCGCGACCATCGACGAGACGCTGACCCAGGTCACCACCCGCATCGAGACCAAGCTGGAGGAGCTGGACGAGCTGGACTTTACCCGGTCCGTCACCACGCCCGGCCAAGCGGTCGTCTATGTCGAGCTGGACCCCACCATCCGCGGCCCCGCCGTCCCCGAGGTGTGGAAGCGCGTCCGCCAGATGATGGGCGACATCCGCCCCGAATTCCCCCAGGAATTCGCGGGCTTTCAGTTCAACGACAATTTCGGCGACGTGTTCGGCAACATCTATGCCTTCACCGCCGACGGGTTCACCCCGCGCGAGTTGCGCGACCGGGTCGAGACGATCCGCCGCCAGGTGGCCGCCCTGGACGCCGCCGGCAAGACCGAGCTGCTGGGCGTGCAGGACGAGCAGGTGTTCCTGGAGTTTTCCGCCGCACGGCTGGCGGCCCTGGGCCTGAACCAGGCGCAGGTGATCCAGACCCTTGCCCAGCAGAACGCGATCGCGCCGTCGGGCGTGATCCAGGCGGGCCCGGAACGCATCCTGGTGCGCATCGGCGGCCAGTTCGACGGGGCGGACTCCATCGAGGCCGTGAACCTGCGCGTCGGAGAGCGGTTCTTCAACCTGGGCGACGTGGCGACGATCACCCGCGGTTATCAGGACCCGCCGCAATCGCTGTTCCGCTATAACGGGCAGCCCGCCATCGGGCTGCAGATCGGCATGCGGCAGGGCGACAACATCCTGGAATTCGGCGCTGAGTTGGAAACGCTGATGGACCGCATCGCCGCCGACCTGCCCATCGGCATCGAGATGGCGAAATTCGCCGACCAACCCCATGTGGTCGAAGATGCCGTGGGCCATTTTGTCAAGGCCCTGGCCGAGGCCGTGGCCATCGTGCTGGTCGTCAGCTTCATCAGCCTGGGCCTGCGGGCGGGGCTGGTGGTGACCCTGACGATCCCGCTGTGCCTGGCGATCACCTTTGTCATCCTGGACCTGTACGGCATCACGCTGCAGCGGATCTCTCTGGGCGCGCTGATCATCGCGTTGGGCCTGTTGGTCGACGACGCGATGATCGCGATCGAGACGATGATCTCACGGCTGGAGATCGGGGAGTCGCTGACCGATGCGGCCAGCTATGCCTGGACCTCGATCGCGTTTCCGATGCTGACGGGGACGCTGGTGACGGTCGCGGGGTTCATCCCTATCGGCCTGAACAGTTCGGCGGCGGGCGAATTCACCTTCTCGCTGTTCGTGGTGATCGCGGTGTCGCTGGTCGTGTCCTGGATCGTGGCGGTGCTGTTCGCGCCGCTGCTGGGCGTCACGTTCCTGCGCGCGGACATGGGCCACGGCCACAAGGGTCCGGGCCGTCTGCGCCGGGGCTTTCACGGCCTGCTGCGGGCGGCGATGCGGCTGAAATGGCTGACCATCGCGGTGACCCTGGCGATCTTTGCGACATCGGTCTGGGGGATGCGGTTCGTGGAACAGCAGTTCTTCCCGACCTCGGACCGGACCGAGGTGCTGGTCGACATCACCGAACGCCAGAACGCCTCCATCGCGCGCACCCGCGCCGACATGGACCGGCTGGAGGCCAGCCTTGCGGGCGATGACGACGTGCTGTTCTGGACGTCCTATGTGGGGCAGGGGGCGCCGCGGTTCGTGCTGTCGATGGACGTGCCGACCGCGGGTCCGCATATGGGTCAGATCGTGATCCAGACCCCCGACCTGGAGGCCCGCGACCGCGTCAAGACACGGCTGAACGCGCTGGCCGCGGCGGAATTCCCCGGCGTCGACATCTATGTCAAGAACCTGGAGATCGGCCCCCCCGTGGGCAAGCCTGTCCAGTACCGCGTGACCAGCCCCGACACCGACGCCGCCCGCGACGCGGCACAGGGCCTGGCCACGCTGATCGCGTCCGAGCCGCGCCTGCGCGACATCGCGCTGGACTGGAACGAACCCGCGCGCATGGTCCGCCTGGTCGTGGACCAGGACCAGGCGCGCCAGTTGGGCGTGACCAGCCAGGACATTGCCCAGGCCCTGACGGCGCTGTTCAGCGGCACCAGCGTGACGCAGCTGCGCGACGACATCTTCCTGATCGACGTGGTGGCCCGCGGCGTGGCCGACGACCGCCAGTCGCTGGATTCGATCCGCAACCTGCAACTGAACCTGGCGGATGGACGGACGGTGCCGCTGGCCGCGCTGGTGCGGCTGGAATACGGGTCCGAACAGCCGCTGATCATGCAGCGGAACGGCCTGCCCACCGTCACGGTCAAGGCCGCCATCGCCACCGTCGATCAGCCCGCGACGCTGGTCACCGCACTGGCCGCGCAGGTGGCCGAGTACCAGGCGACCCTGCCCCCCGACGTCCGCATCGAGGTCGGCGGCAGCGTCGAGACCTCGGCCGACAGCCAGGCGCCCATCGCCGCGGTCGTGCCGGTGATGCTGCTGATCATGGCCGTGCTGGTCATGGCGCAGATGCAAAGCTTTCGGATGTCGCTGGTGGTGATCGCCGCCGCGCCCCTGGGCCTGATCGGCGTGGTGGCGGTGCTGGTGCCTTTCGGCGTGCCGATGGGCTTCGTGGCGATCCTGGGGATCCTGGCGCTGATCGGCATCCTGATCCGCAATTCGGTCATCCTGGTCCACGAGATCCAGGTCCTGTTGACCAAGGGCCGCAGCCAGTGGGATGCCGTGTTCGAGGCCTCGGACAGCCGCGCCCGGCCGATCCTGCTGACCGCCGCGGCGGCGTCGCTGGCGCTGATCCCGATCTCGCGGCAGGTGTTCTGGGGACCGATGGCCTATGCGATGATGGGCGGCATCATCGCCGGCACGCTGGTCACGCTGGTCTTCGTGCCCGCGCTGTACTGCGCGGTGTTCCGTGTCAGGCCGCCCCGGCCCTGATCGGCGGATGCGGGGGGTCCGGGGGGCGGCAGCCCCCCGGCCGTCGCGGGACGCAAAAAGGCGCCCCGGAACCAGGTTCCGGGGCGCCTTCTCGTCATTCGGCCGCGTCGCGTTTGGGCAGGACCCAACGGGGGCGCGGGAAATGGCAGGTATAGCCGTTGGGGAACCGCTCCAGGTAATCCTGATGCTCGGGCTCGGCCTCCCAGAAATCGCCCACCGGCTCGACCTCGGTCACCACGCGGCCCGGCCAGATGCCGGAGGCATCCACATCCGCGATCGTGTCCATCGCGACCTGCTTCTGCGCATCGTCCACGAAATAGATCGCCGACCGATAGCCCGGCCCGATGTCGTTGCCCTGCCGGTTCGGCGTGGACGGATCGTGGATCTGGAAAAAGAACTCCAGCAGGCGGCGATAGCTGATCAGGTCCGGGTCGAACATGATCTCGATCGCCTCGGCATGGGTGCCGTGGTTGCGATAGGTGGCGTTGGGGATGTCACCGCCGGAATAGCCCACGCGGGTCGCGGTCACGCCCGACATGCGCCGGATCAGATCCTGCATGCCCCAGAAACAGCCTCCGGCCAGAACGGCGCGCTCAGTCATGACGCGCCTCCTCGACCTGGGACAGATAGTCGCCATAGCCCTCGGCCTCCATCCGGTCCTTGGGAATGAACCGCAGAGATGCCGAATTGATGCAATAGCGCAGCCCGCCCTGATCCTGCGGCCCGTCCGGGAAGACGTGGCCCAGATGGCTGTCGCCGTGCTTGGACCGCACCTCGACACGCACCATGCCGTGGCTGACATCGCGATGCTCGGTCACGTTGTCCGCGATGGGCTTGGTGAAGGCCGGCCAGCCGCAGCCGGAATTGTATTTCGTGCCGCTGACGAACAGCGGCTCTCTGGACACGACATCGACATAGATGCCGGCGTCGAAATGGTGGTCGTATTCGCCGGTGAAGGCCCGCTCGGTGCCATTCTCCTGCGTCACGCGATACTGCTCCGGGGTCAGCCGGGCGATCGCGTCGGGGGTTTTCTCATAGGCCATCTGGTCCTCCACGGATGGGACGGTTCGATCCCTTATATGGGAAGCGTTCCCCCCATCCGCAAAGGTCACAGGCGCGAAACGGCCTCTTTCGCGGCTTGATATTCCGCAGCCAGCCGGTCGATGCGCACGCCCGCCGGTTCCACCGCGCGCACCGCGCCGATGCCCTGACCCGCGCCCCAGATCGTGGACCAGGCCTTGGGTTTCGACGATCCGTCGCCAAAGTTCATCGCGCTGGCATCCGCCCCCGCCAGGTTGTCCGGGTCCAGCCCCGCCTTGCGGATCGACGGCGCCAGATAATTGCCCGACACCCCCGTGAACAGCGACGAGGTGACGATGTCGGCCGCCGTGCTGTCCACGATCATCTGCTTGTAGTCGGGTTGGGCATTCGCCTCCTCGGTCGCGATGAAGGGGCTGCCGATATAGGCCAGATCCGCCCCCATCACTTGCGCCGCCAGCACCGCGCGCCCCGTGGCGATCGACCCCGACAGCAGCAGCGGCCCGTCGAACCACTCGCGGATCTCCTGGATCAGGGCAAAGGGCGATTGCGGCCCCGCATGCCCGCCCGCGCCCGCCGCGACCGCTATCAGCCCGTCGGCGCCCTTTTCCACGGCCTTTTTCGCGAAAAGTTGTTGATCACGTCATGCAGCGCGATGCCGCCGCAGTCATGGGCGGCCTGGTTCACCTCGACCCGCGCGCCAAGGGAGGTGATCCAAATCGGCACCTTGTGGCGGTGACAGATCTCGATGTCGCGCTCCAGGCGCGCGTTGCTGCGATGCACGATCTGGTTGACCGCGAAGGGGGCGGCGGGGTTGTCCGGGTTCGCCTGGTTGTGGCGGTCCAGTTCCTCCTCGATCCGGGTCAGCCAGGCGTCCAGCAGGGACGGCTCTCCCTCACCCTCGCGCGCGTTCAGCGCCGGAAAGCTGCCGACGATGCCCGCCTTGCATTGCGCGATGACCAGATCGGGCCCCGAGACGATGAACATGGGCGAGGCGACGACCGGAATGCGCAGGCCCTGCAGGATCGGTGGCAGCATGAATGTTCTCCCTTGGATTTGCGCCACGATGCCCGCGCCTTGGGCAGCGGGCAAGCCGTGACGCGGCGACAGGGCCGGACCTCTGGCCATCGTGGGTTCCGCGGCGTAAGCCGGGGGCGGAATTGCACATCGTGAAAGGCCCGCCCCATGATCCGTCCCGCCCTTGCCCTGATGCTGAGCGCCGCGCCCTTGGCCGCGCAGACCCCGGACGACACGTCCCGCATCGCCGTCATGTCGGCCTTCGAGCCTGAATGGATCAGCCTGCAGGCCGACCTTGAGGGCGCGGAAACCCAGACCATCAACGGCACTGAGTTCATCACCGGCACCCTGTCGGGGCAGGAGGTCGTGCTGTTCCTGTCGGGCGTGTCGATGGTCAACGCGGCCATGACCACGCAGATGGCGCTGGAGCGGTTCGACATCGAGGCGATCGTGTTTTCCGGCATCGCGGGCGGCGTCGATCCGGCGCTGAACATCGGCGACGTGGTCGTGGCCGACCAGTGGGGCCAGTGGCTGGAGACGGTGATGGCGCGCCGGACCGAGGATGCTTCGCCCTGCCGGGGTTCCTGGACTCGCCCTTTCCGAATTACGACATGATCTATACCCGTGAGACGACCGTGGCATCCGACCGGGGCGCGCCCGAGACGCGGTTCTGGTTCCCGTCCGACCCGGCCCTGCTGGAGGTTGCGGCCCGCGTGGCCGAGGCGACCGATCTGGCCGAGTGCAACGCCGACAACGACTGTCTGACCACGGCCCCGCAGATCCGCGTCGGCGGGAACGGCGTGTCGGGGTCGTCCTTCATGGACAATGCGGGGGTGCGCGACTGGCTGTCCACGACCTTCGAGGCGCAGGTGGTGGACATGGAATCGGCCGCCGTGGCGCAGGTGGCCTGGTCGAACCAGGTGCCGTTCATCGCCTTCCGGTCGCTGTCCGACCTGGCCGGCGGCGGCGAGGGCGAGAACGAGATGGGCGTCTTCATGTCGCTGGCCTCCGAGAATTCGGCGGCGCTGGTCAAGGCCTTCCTTGCCGAGATGCCCTGATGGAAAAGGCCCCCGGATCGCTCCGGGGGCCGTCTTCCCTAGTGGACCTTTGGACGCGGGCCTTCGCCGATCGCGCCGAGGCGCGGCCCGGCATGGCCTACGCGGTCGCCGACCAGCAGCCTTCGGGGCTGGCGCTGACCGTGACCGTCGCGCCGTCCAGCACCTCTCCGGACAGCAGCAGTTCCGCCAAGGGGTCCTGCAACGCGCGCTGGATCACGCGCTTCAGCGGGCGCGCGCCAAAGACCGGGTCATAGCCCTGATCGGCCAGCCACATCCGCGCGGCGTCGTCCACGTCCAGCGTGATCTTGCGACCCGCAAGACGCTTCTCCAGCCGCGCCATCTGCACCTTGACGATCCCGTCCATGTTCGTCCGCGACAGGCGGCGGAAGATGATGATCTCGTCCAGGCGGTTCAGGAATTCGGGGCGGAAGTGACCGCGCACCGCCTCCATCACCTGATGGCGGGCATCTGACGCATCGGCCTCCTCGGGCAGGTGCGACAGCGCCTGAGAGCCCAGGTTCGAGGTCAGGATGATCAGCGTCTGCTTGAAGTCCACCGTCCGGCCCTGACCGTCGGTCAGCACCCCGTCATCCAGCACCTGCAGCAGCACGTTGAACACATCCGGATGTGCCTTTTCGACCTCGTCGAACAGGATCACCTGATAGGGCCTGCGCCGCACGGCCTCGGTCAGCACGCCGCCCTCGTCATAGCCGACATAGCCCGGAGGCGCGCCGATCAGCCGGGCCACGGAATGCTTTTCCATGAACTCGGACATGTCGATGCGGACCATCGCGCTGTCATCGTCGAACATGTATTCGGCCAGCGCCTTGGTCAGTTCCGTCTTGCCGACGCCGGTGGGGCCCAGGAACAGGAACGACCCCAAGGGCCGATCCTCGTCGTTCAGACCGGCACGCGACCGGCGGACGGCGTTCGACACCGCCGTGACAGCCTCGGCCTGACCGATGACGCGCTTGCCGATCTGTTCCTCCATCTTGAGCAGCTTGTCGCGCTGGCCTTCCAGCATCTTGCTGGTCGGGATGCCGGTCCAGCGCTCGACGACCTCGGCGATCTGTTCGGGGCGGACGGCCTCCTCGACCATCAACCCGTCGGCGCCGCCGTTCTCGGCCTCGGCCAGCTGCTTTTCAAGGCCGGGGATGACGCCATAGGACAGCTCTCCGGCGCGGGCCAGGTTGCCCTCGCGCTTGGCCTGGTCCAGGTCGGCGCGGGCGCGGTCCAGCTGTTCCTTGAGGTCGCGCGACCCCTGCAGCTTGTCGCGCTCGGCCTGCCAGCGGGCGGTCATCTCGGCGCTGCGCTCCTGCAGGCCGGACAGGTCCTTCTCCAGCCGCTCCAGCCGGTCCTTGGAGGCCGCGTCGTCCTCCTTTTTCAGGGCCTCGGCCTCGATCTGCAGCTGCAGGATCTGGCGATCCAGCTGGTCCAGCTCCTCGGGCTTGCTGTCGACCTCCATCCGAAGGCGGCTGGCCGCCTCGTCCATCAGGTCGATCGCCTTGTCGGGCAGGAAGCGGTCGGTGATATAGCGGTGCGACAGCGTCGCCGCCGCGACCAGGGCCGCGTCGCTGATCCGCACGCCGTGGTGCAGTTCGTATTTTTCCTTGATGCCGCGCAGGATGCTGATCGTGTCCTCGACCGTCGGCTCCTCGACCAGCACGGGCTGGAAACGCCGGGCCAGCGCCGCATCCTTTTCGATATACTTGCGGTATTCGTCCAGGGTCGTGGCGCCGACGCAGTGCAGCTCTCCGCGCGCCAGCGCAGGCTTGATCAGGTTCGCGGCATCCATCGCGCCGTCGCCCTTTCCCGCGCCGACCAGCGTGTGCAGCTCGTCGATGAACAGGATGATCTCGCCGGCGGCGGTCTCGATCTCCTTCAGGATCGACTTCAGCCGCTCCTCGAAATCGCCGCGATATTTCGCGCCCGCGATCAGCGCGCCCATGTCCAGCGCCATCAGGCGCTTGTTGCGCAGGCTTTCGGGCACGTCGCCGTCGATGATGCGCAGGGCCAGGCCTTCGGCGATGGCGGTCTTGCCGACGCCGGGTTCGCCGATCAGCACGGGGTTGTTCTTGGTGCGCCGCGACAGGACCTGCATGGCGCGGCGGATCTCTTCGTCGCGGCCGATGATCGGGTCGATCTTGCCGTCGCGGGCGGCCTGGGTCAGGTCGCGGGCGTATTTCTCCAGCGCCTCATAGGTATCCTCGGCCGATGCGGTGTCGGCGGTGCGACCCTTGCGGATGTCGGTGATGGCCGCGTTCAGCGCCTGCGCATTGACCTTGCCAGCGGTCAGCGCGTCGCGGGCATTGGTGTTGACCATTGCCAGCGCCATCAGCACCCGTTCGGCGGGCACGAAACTGTCGCCGGCCTTCTTGGCCACGGACTCGGCCTCGTCCAGCACGCGGACCAGCGACGGGTCGACATAGACCTGACCGCTGCCCGATCCGCTGACCTTGGGCTGTTTCGCCACGGCTGCGTCCACCGCCTCGCGCACGCGCTTGGCGTCGCCGCCCGCGCGGGTGATCAGGTTCGAGGCAAGGCCCTGGTCGTCATCCATCAGCGCCTTAAGAAGATGCTCGGGCATCACGCGCTGCTGGTTCTCGCGGATCGCGATGGTCTGGGCGGATTGCAGGAAGCCGCGCGACCGTTCCGTGAACTTTTCCATGTTCATCGGCAGTACTCCTTTTGCAAAGCCCCCGTGCTGATGGCGCCCTGTTGCGGCACGCCCCCGGTCCGGGTCTGATAGGTCAGATTTGGGGGGGTCGCGGGGTGGTTTCAAGCGTGCCATAAGGCCTGCGGAACAAAGACAGGGGACGGATGATGGATGACCGGCTGATCGTGGCGCTGGACGTGCCGAATGCCGTGGCGGGGATGGACCTGGCCGGCAGGCTTGGCGATGCCGTGGGCTTCTACAAGATCGGGCTGGGCATGCTGACCGGCGGCGGGCTGGCCCTGGCGATGGAGCTGAAGCAGGAGCACGGCAAGCGCATCTTCCTGGACATGAAGCTGTTCGACATCGGTGCCACGGTCGAGGCCGCGGTGCGGGGCCTGGCGCAGTTCGACCTGGATTTCCTGACCGTGCATGGCGACCCGCATGTGGTGGCGGCGGCGAAACAGGGGGCTGCGGGGTCGAACCTGAAGATCCTGGGCGTGACCATCCTGACATCGCTGGACCGGGCCGACCTGGACGCAGGCATGATGCAGGCGGGCGATCTGCATCAGATCACCGTCGAACGCGCCGCCCGCGCCTTCGAGGCGGGCGCAGACGGCATCATCTGCTCCCCGCGCGAGGCCGCCGACATCCGCGCCCTGCCGGGATCGCGCCTGATCGTGACGCCGGGCGTGCGCCCCGCGGGTGCGGCCCTGGGCGATCAGAAGCGGGTCGAGACGCCCGCATCGGCCATCGCGGCGGGCGTCGATCACATCGTTGTCGGCCGCCCGATCTGGCAGGCCGCCGAACCGCGCGCCGCGGCGCAGGCGATCCTGGCCGAACTGGCTTGACGCGCGCCGCCCCCGCGTCCCAGCATGGCGCGAAACGCGGGGGTGGCGATGGACGATGACGGCGGCGCGCAGAAGGTCCGCAACGAGCTGGTCCTGTCCTTTCTGTCGGTGCGCCGCGCCATCGGGGCCCTGGGCTATTTCCTGCCGCTGGCGCTGATCGCCTATGCGGTGCTCTGGCCGGAACCGCTGCGGACCAGCATTTCGGCCTATTACTATTCGCCCATGCGCGAGGTGTTCGTCGGTACGCTGATCGCGCAGGCGGTATTCCTGTGGAGCTATGAGGGTTTTCGCCCCAATGCCGGGGAACGGATCACCGACAAGGCGATGGCGCGGCTGGCCGCGGTGTCCATCGCGCTGGTCGCGCTGGTGCCGACCGACGGGCCCGACGGACCGTGCACCGCGCTGGAATGCATCGCGGGGCCGGGTCTGTCGGCGCTGATCCATGTCGCGGCGGCGGGGCTGTTCTTTGGCGCGCTGGCGGTGTTCTGCCTGGTGCTGTTCGTCAAGGGCGACGTGGACAGCCCCGAAAAGGCCGCGTCGAACCGCATCTATCGCATCTGCGGCTGGACGATCGTCGTCAGCATCGGCCTGATCGGGGTGCTGTTCGCGACGGGGCTGGACGATGCGCTGGCGCGCCTGCGCCCGGTCTTCTGGCTGGAGACGGCGGCCACCTTCGCCTTCGCGACCAGCTGGGCGGTCAAGGGCGACAGCCTGCGCCCGCTGACCCGCGCCGTCATGGCCGCATCGCGGTGATCCAGCGGCGGAAATGCGGGATCGCGCGCGGATGGGCCAGATAGTCGGCCACCGGCATCATGCACCATTCCTGACCTTCGTCCCCGAACCGGATCGCGGCGATCTGGGCCGCGCTGATCCGGCTCGCGAACAGCCAGGACACCATGCCGGGGGCGGCGTGGGACGGAAACGCCCGGCCCGTCAGCGCCTGCGGGGGCAGGTGCAGGCCGAATTCCTCATCCAGTTCGCGCAGGGCGCATTGAACCGGCGTCTCAGGCCCCTCGCGCCCGCCGCCGGGCAGGTCCCAATGCGCGGGAAAGGGCAGGTCGGCGCGATCGTCGCGCAGACAGGTCAGCAGCCGGTCGCCATGGGTCAGCAGCAGCTTGGCACCGTTGAAGACCGCGTCGGTCATTCCGCGGCGACGCGCCCGCCCGAATGATCCTGGCCCAAACCGGACAGGCGGCCGATCACCCGGGCGATTCGCGCCGCGAAGTCGTCGAAATCGGCGCGGGGGGTGATCGTCGCCTCGTCCATATAGAGCGAGCGGTCGATCTCCAGCTGGACGACATGGACGTTCTGGGCCGGGCGGCCATAGGCGGAACAGATGTAGGCGCCTGAGAACGGCGCGTTGCGGCGCAGGGTCCAGCCCTCGGCCTCGACCGCGGTGCTGACGGCGTCCGAGATGCGCGCCGCCGCCGACAGGCCGTGACGGTTGCCCAGCACCATGTCGGGGCGCGTGCCCTGCAGGTGCGACAGCGCGTCATGGGGCATGGAGTGCATGTCGATCAGGATCGCCTGCCCGAATCGGGCGCGGGCCTGCGCGATCAGCCCGGACAGGGCCGCGTGATAGGGTCGCCAGCAGGCGTCGATGCGGCGGTCGGCCTCGGCCCGGTCGATCTGGCGGTCGTGAATCACCCGGCCCTGGCTGACCACGCGGGGAATCACCCCCAGCCCGGCCAGGGTGCGCTGGTTCAGCGGGTGGCGGGGCACGCCGCGCACGACCAGGGGGTCGATCTCGTCCGCGCCGCGGTTCAGGTCCACGATGCAGCGCGGGATGCGCGCGGCCAGCGTCACCGCGCCAAAGGCCGTGGCGGGCGCGATCAGGCGGTCGATATAGGCATCTTCGGACGATCGCAGGGTCTGGACGGGCAGGCGGGTGCCCTGCAGGAACCAGTCGGGATAGTCGCAGCCCGAATGCGGGGACGCGAAGATCACCCCCGACAGCCAGTGGCGGGGGCGGGTCACGACATAGGGCAGATCAGGCTGGGACAAGGCAGACCTCGGCATCCGGCGCGTCTTCGCATATAAACCTGAAAAATAGCCCTCCGATAGGCCTTGAATACCCCAGAGACCTCGGCTAAAGACCTGCGGACCGAGGGGATTGCACCGGGTTTTCGCAAGGAAACGTGATGGAATCACCAAGGAACGGGCGGTTAGCTCAGCGGTAGAGCACTACGTTGACATCGTAGTGGCCACTGGTTCGATCCCAGTACCGCCCACCATTTTTCGCCGCCCCCGGCCGTTTGTCGGGGGCATTTCGTTTTCCAATGCGGCTGCGACGCGCCGCGACGATGGAGAAAACCGATGAAGGTTCGCAACTCGCTCCGCTCGCTCAAGAGCCGGCACCGCGACTGCCAGGTCGTGCGCCGCAAGGGCCGCATCTACGTGATCAACAAGACCAACCGCCGCTTCAAGGCCCGTCAGGGCTGATCGGCGCGGTCCTGGCCGGGTCATCCGGCAGGTCACGCGGAAACGACAGGATCACCCGCCCCGAACAGGGCGGGTTTTTTCATGCCTGATTGCCGTCCGCGTTAAGGTTTTATCAACTTTTCCGTACGATGCCGGGCACAGGCGCGCTAGGATCAGGGCATCGGCATGGGGCCGGTCGTGAACGGGGTCGGGGTCGATGATCATTCTGGGCGGGATTCTGGGCGTGCTGATGGCCGGGATGATGGTCGATGTCAGCGCACTGACCAGCCGGCAGGCCGATGACGACCACGACGACGACACCCCCGCGCCCGAGGAGGATGACGGCGAGAGCCTGCCCCCCACCATGCCCGAACCGGAGGCTGAACCGGAGGCCGAACCCGAGCCTGAACCGGAGCCCGAGCCGGAAGAATCCGTGGTCGAGGGGTCGGACGGCCTGGATTTCCTGATGGGGACGCCCGGCGACGATCTGATTCGCGGTCATGGCGGCGCCGACGACCTGCGGGGCGGCCTGGGGAATGACACCATCGAGGCCGGGGCCGGCGATGACTGGGTCCAGGGGGACGCGGTCTATGGGCCCGGCGGGGACGACCTGATCTATGGCGGCGAGGGCGACGACCTGCTGGCGGGGCAGGGCGGCAACGACATGCTGTTCGGAGAGGATGGCGACGACACGCTGATGGGCGGCGAGGGCGACGATTCGCTGTTCGGCGGAGAGGGGAACGACGTCCTGGCGGGCCATGAGGGCGACGACCTGCTGGTCTCGACCGGTGGCACCGACGATCTGGACGGAGGAGCTGGCAATGACGTGCTGATCGGCCATGACGGCCCCGAGACCGTCTGGATGAACGGCGGCGAGGGTGACGACACGCTGATGCCCGGCGCGCATGACTTTGCCTCCGGCAACGCCGGCGACGATACGTTCGTGCTGCGCCAGATCGATGAGGGGTTCCCGACGCTGGCCGATTTCCACGGCGATCACGACCAGCTTGTGCTGCATCTGGACGCGCAGGTCGCACGGGACGCGCAACTGACCCTGCGCGAGGATGACGACGGCAGCGTGCTGCTGGAGGTGAACGGCCAGGCCGTGGGCCGCCTGCTGAACGCCGAGGCCCTGCGCCTTGAAGATGTCCGCATCGTGGCGATCGGCGGCTGAACGGGCTTTCCTTTTGGCGCCACCTGGGCTAGACGCGCGCATCCGCCGGGCATCCGGTCCGTGCGGTGTCCCATGGACCTTGCTGGACGACATCCCGGCCTGTGCCCTCACCCTTCATCCGAAAGGAGATCCCGATGTCGATCACCGTCGAAGAAAAAGCCCGCGTCATTGCAGAGTTCGGCACCAAGGAAGGCGACACCGGTTCGCCCGAGGTCCAGGTTGCGATCCTGTCCTCGCGCATCGCGACCCTGACCGAGCACTTCAAGTCGCACAAGAAAGACAACCACTCGCGTCGTGGTCTGCTGATGATGGTCGCACAGCGCCGCAAGCTGCTGGACTATCTGAAGAAGAAGGAAGAGGCGCGTTACACCGCCCTGATCGGCAAGCTGGGCCTGCGTCGCTAAGACCGGCACCCCGCGATCCCTTGCGCCCGCGACATTGTCGCGGGCGTTTTGCGTTGCGGGGGGATGTCCTTAAGGTCAGGTGGCTTGATCGAACCGCCAAGTCCCAAGGCACGGTTCGGCGAAAAGAATCAAAGTCAAATCAAGATGTTGTCGCGGATTGTGTGTTGAGTCCGCCTTTGCAGGCGTCTTGCGGCCGTAGACCATTCGATAAAACTTTCAGGACCGTGTTCTGGATCGGTTGGAGAGTTGACATGTTGATCAGTGGATTGACCAATGGCTGGCGCGGAAACGCCGCCCCGGCACCCAGCAGCCCCCCGCCGCAGCGCGCGCAGGAAACACCGCCCGCCCAGCAGATCCAGCCCGTACCGGCCGAGGAGCAGGCGGTTCCTGTGCAGCAGCAGCCGACACCGGACCCCGACGCAGGCCGTGACCCCGACGCGATGGCACGCGCCGCCGAGACGAGCCGGCAGGCCGAGGCGCAGCCCACCCCCGACCGGCCGGCCGCGATCCCTGTCGACGCGGACCCCGCGCCGCAGACGGCAGCGCCGCTGCCCGTCGCAGCCCCGGCCGTGGCCGAGGGGCAGCGCCTGGACGAGGAGGCGCAGGCCCGCAGCTTTGCCGAAAGCCAGTTGCAGCGCGACCGCCTGCTGGGCCTTGCCAGGGCTGGCTATGCCGAGCTGCGCGACCTGTTCCGCCCGGCCGCGGCGGATGCGCCGCCGGCGCCCGGGACCGCGCTGGTCGCGGATCGCCGCGCGCTGGTCGTCACCTGACGCAACGGCCCGGATCGCAGGCCGGAAATGGGCGGTCGCCCCCTGGTGCGGCCGCCTTTGGCGCCTCTGTCGCCACCCTTCCCAAATCAGGCGTTTTCCTGTATGGCCCCTGTCATCTGTGACGTGAGGTCCTGCCCCGGGGCACATGCAAAGGATAGGGGCGGCGGCAATGGGGCCGCGATACATGACATGGGTGGCCGGAGGGCCGGTGCACCCTTTGAGGAAATCAGATGTTTGATGAAGTGAAGAAATCGATCCAGTGGGGCCAGGAAACCCTGACGCTGGAAACGGGCAAGGTTGCCCGTCAGGCTGACGGCAGCGTCATCGCCACTTTGGGCGAGACCAGCGTCATGGCCAACGTCACCTTCGCAAAGGCGCCGAAGCCCGGACAGGACTTCTTTCCGCTGACGGTGCACTATCAGGAAAAATACTATGCCGCCGGCAAGGTGCCGGGCGGCTTCTTCAAGCGCGAGGCGCGTCCGTCCGAAAAGGAGACGCTGACCGCGCGCCTGATCGACCGTCCGATCCGCCCGCTGTTCGCCCCCGGCTTCAAGCATGAAGTGCTGGTGATGTGCACCGTGCTGTCGCACGACCTGGTCAACGATCCCGACATCGTCGCGATGATCGCCGCCAGCGCCGCGCTGACCATTTCGGGCGTGCCCTTCATGGGCCCGATCGCGGGTGCGCGCGTCGGATTCTCGAACGGCGAATACGTGCTGAACCCCGAGGTCCAGGACATGGACCACCTGCGCAACAATCCCGAACAGCGCCTGGACCTGGTCATCGCCGGCACCGCCGATGCGGTGATGATGGTCGAATCGGAAGCCTATGAGCTGACCGAAGAGGAAATGCTGGGCGCGGTGAAGTTCGGCCATGACGCGATCAAGCCGGTGATCGACCTGATCATCGACCTGGCCGAAGATGCCGCCAAAGAGCCGTTCGACTTCCAGTCGCCCGACTACAGCGCGCTGTACGGCCGTGTGAAGACCCTGGGCGAGGCCGACATGCGCGCCGCCTACGCGATCCAGGACAAGTCCGAGCGTCAGGACGCCATCGCCGCCGCCAAGACAAAGGTCAAGGACGCCCTGACCGAGGAAGAGCTGGCCGACGCGAACTTGGGTTCGGCGCTGAAGAAGCTGGAATCGGGCATCCTGCGCGGTGACATCATCAGCGGCGGCGCCCGCATCGACGGTCGCGACACCAAGACCGTCCGTCCGATCGTCAGCCAGGTCGGCATCCTGCCCCGCACCCACGGTTCGTCGCTTTTCACGCGCGGCGAGACGCAGGCGCTGGTCGTGACGACCCTGGGCACCGGCGATGACGAACAGATCATCGACGCGCTGCACGGCAATTCGCGTTCGAACTTCCTGCTGCACTACAACTTCCCGCCGTATTCGGTCGGCGAAGTGGGTCGCGTCGGCAGCCCCGGCCGCCGCGAGATCGGCCACGGCAAGCTGGCATGGCGCGCGCTGCAGGCGGTTCTGCCCGCGGCGACGGACTTCCCCTATACCATCCGCGTCGTGTCCGAGATCACCGAATCGAACGGTTCCAGCTCGATGGCGTCGGTCTGCGGCGGTTCGCTGTCGATGATGGATGCGGGCGTGCCGCTCAAGGCGCCGGTCGCCGGCGTGGCGATGGGCCTGATCCTGGAAGAGGACGGCCGCTTTGCCGTGCTGACCGACATCCTGGGTGACGAAGATCACCTGGGCGACATGGACTTCAAGGTGGCGGGGACCGAAAACGGCATCACGTCGCTGCAGATGGACATCAAGGTGGCCGGCATCACGCCCGCGATCATGGAACAGGCCCTGGCCCAGGCCAAGGACGGTCGTCTGCACATCCTGGCGGAAATGGCCAACGCCCTGACCGCAGGCCGGACCGAGTTCAGCGCCCACGCGCCGCGCATCGAGACGATGCAGATCCCGACCGACAAGATCCGTGAAGTGATCGGTTCGGGCGGCAAGGTCATCCGCGAGATCGTCGAGGTTTCGGGTGCCAAGGTCGACATCAACGACGATGGCGTGATCAAGATCGCCTCGGCCAACGCCGATTCGATCAAGAAGGCCTATGACATGATCTGGTCGATCGTGGCCGAACCCGAAGAGGGCAAGGTCTATGTCGGCAAGGTCGTCAAGCTGGTCGACTTCGGTGCCTTCGTGAACTTCTTCGGCAAGCGGGACGGACTGGTGCATGTCAGCCAGATCGCCAACCGCCGTCTGGGTCACCCCAATGAGATCCTGAAAGAGGGCCAGGAGGTCCGCGTCAAGCTGCTGGGCTTTGACGACCGTGGCAAGGTCCGCCTTGGCATGAAGATGGTCGATCAGGAGACCGGGGCCGAGATCGAGGAAAAGCAGGAGCAGTCGGCCGAAGGCTGATCTCTGCGCTGAAAGACCGAAGGGGGCAGGGCATCTGCCCCTTTCGACATTGCGCACGCGACGGTCGTGCCCGCTGCAAGGCCCATGTCATGACTGAAAAGCCCTTCATGCCCCCCGAAAAGACGCTGGCCCAGAAGCTGGACCGCGAGACACGGCGCGTCGGCCGCCAGATCGCGGCGCTTGTCCTGCCGTCCTGGGGCCATGTCGCGCGGGCGGCGCACGATCTGCGGCGCCACAAGACGGTGCGCGTGACCGAAGGCGCGCAGCCCCTGATGGACGAGGTCGCGGTCCTGCTGATCTATCAGCGCGCGGGTTGCTGGATTCGACGCTGTGGCAGCTGCGCTGGATGGCGTCGCAGGGCGTGTCGGTCGTCGTGGTGACCAATGCGCCGCTGGCGGCGGATGACCGGGCGCGCCTGGCCGAGCTGTCCCATCTTGTCGTCGAACGGCCCAACCTGGGTTATGATTTCGGCGGATACCGCGAGGGCGTGCTGCAGGTTCTTGACCGCGGCATTCGCCCCAAGGCGCTGTACATCATGAACGACAGCATGTGGTTCCCCCTGTCCGAGGATTCCGACGTGCTGGAGCGCAGCCGCGCCGCGCCCGAGGATCTGTGGGGCCTGTTCATCGACCTGGACCAGCAGCACCGTGAAACGGGCGACATGACCGCCCAGCACGTGCAGTCCTATTTCTTCCGCTTTTCCGGCCAGATGGTCCGCGACCCGGATTTCGACCGCTATTGGCGCAAGATGTCGCTGGTCAATGAAAAGCGGATCGTGATCCAGCTGCGCGAGCTGGGCCTGACCCGCCATTTCCGCAAGCTGGGCTATTCCGTCGGCGGTCTGCACAGCTGGCGCGAGGTGGTCGAGTTCCTGCTGTCCCTGGACGACGAACAGATGATGCGCGACATCCTGCATCACCAGGCGCAGGTGAACCGCAAGGATTCCCGCCTGCTGGAGCCGTTGCTGGCCGACCCGACGCTGAGCGCGCTGCAGATCCGCGACATGCTGCGCGACCGCATCGACAACACCGACCTGTTGGTCTTTTCGACCGCGCTGCATCCGGCGGTCATGACGTCGCTGAACTTTCCGTTCCTGAAGAAGCAGCGGGTTGAGATGATGGTCGGCAAGCGCGCCAAGATGATCGAGCTGGGCCTGCACGCGGCCTATCCCGAACCGATCCGGCACGAGGTCGAGATGTGGGACAAGCGATGACCGAACCCCTGCTGATCCTGACGATGAAATGGGGCACGCTGTACAGCAGTGCCGACGTGAACCGGCTGGCGGCGCAGGTGCGGCGGCATCTGGACCGCCCACATCGGTTCATCTGCTTCACCGACGACGCAGCAGGCCTTGATCCGCAGGTCGAGGCGATGCCGCTGCCCGAACTGGGCCTGCCACAGGGGCATTCCGACACGCGCTGGCGCAAGCTGGCGCTGTTCCGGCGCGATCTGGGGGGGCTGTCGGGGACGGCGCTGTTTCTGGACATCGACCTGGTGGTGGTGGACGATCTGGGGCCGTTCTTTGATCTGCCCGGCGATTTTTTCATCATCCGCGACGATGATCTGTTCCGGGCAAAGCCCCTGCGCAAGGTCAACCCGGATCGTGACCGCTTCCTGCACAGCGTCGGCAATTCCAGCGTGTTCCGGTACCGGATCGGCGATCATGCCTATGTCCTGGACGCCTATCTGGCCGATCCGGCCGCGGCGACCGCCGGGTTCGAGATCAGCCAGCAGTTTCAGTCGGCGCAACTGGCCGCCTACGGGAACCTGCATTACTGGCCCAAAGGCTGGTGCGTCAGTTTCAAGAACGATTGCGTGCCGCGCAATCTGGCCAGCTATCTGCGCGATCCGACCCTGCCCGAAGGGGCGAAGATCGTGCTGTTCGCCGGGGCGCCCAAGATGGAGGACGTCTTTGCCGGACGGGGACACAAGTGGTACCGCCGCATCGGCGATATCGGCTGGCTGCGCCGTGCATGGGAAAACCCGTGATCCGCGACGCCTTCCGACAGTTCAAGCATCGCCGCAGGCTGGCCCGCGCGCTGGCGGAAACCGCCAGCCGCCCGGACCGCCCCGGCAAGCCGCACGGCCTGTCCGCGCCGCTGATCGTGTCGCTGACCAGTCACCGGGCGCGGTTCGCGACGCTGGCGCCGACGCTGCGCGCGCTGCTGCGTCAGACGGTGCAGCCGGACCGCGTGATCCTGTGGCTGGACGAGGGCGATCAGCAGCACCTGGCCCCCGAGGTTCAGGCGATGACCCGGCTGGAGATCCGCGTCTGCCCGCTGTGGCGGTCCTACAAGAAGATCGTGCCGACGCTGCTGGAACACCCCGACGCGTTCATCGCCACGGCCGATGACGACCTGTACTATCCTGCCGACTGGCTGGAGCGTCTGGTCGATGCCGCACGCCAGGGTGCCGGCATCGCCTGCCTGCGCGCGCATGGCGTGGTGATGGAGGGCGCGCGTCCCGCCCCCTACGAGGCGTGGGATCACAACCTGCGTTCGCCGCAATCCGGGCCGCTGGTCTTTCCGACCGGAGTGTCCGGGGTGATCTATGCGCCGGGGGTGTTCCACGCGGACGTCACCCGCGACGACCTGTTCATGCGGCTGTCACCGGGGGCGGACGACATCTGGCTGTACTGGATGCATCGGATGGCCGGATCGCAGCCCGTCAAGATCGGCGACCGCGCCCGCATCTTTGAGTGGGAGGGCAGCCAGGCCGTCAGCCTGCGGTCAGTGAACCGGCCCGCAACCGGGCAGGGCGGCAATGACCGTGCCATCGCCGCCCTGCTGGATCACTATGGCTGGCCGTCTTAGGCCGGGTCTTTCGCATAGCGCAGATAGGGCAGCTTGATGTCCAGCGGGCCGTATTTCTCCTCGGCCGCCGCATCGTCCAGCGACAGGGCCACGATCACGTCCTGACCCGGCACCCAGTTGACGGGCGTGGCGATGGGCTTGCCGTCGGTCTTTTGCACCGCGTCCAGCGCCCGCAGGATTTCCGCAAAGTTGCGGCCGACCGACATCGGATAGGTCATGGTCAGGCGAACCTTTTTGTCCGGCCCGATGATGAACACGGTGCGCACGGTCGCCGAATGGGCCGGCGTGCGGCCTTCGGTCGGCAGGTAGTATTCGGCGGGCAGCATGTCATAGGCCTTGGCCACGGTCAGGTCGGTGTCGTCGATCATCGCGAAATTCGCCGGAACGCCCGCGACCTTGCCGATGTCGGCCTTCCATTTCTGGTGGTCGTCCACGCTGTCCACGGACACGCCCAGAACCTTGGTGCCGCGCTTTTCGAATTCGGGGGCCAGTTGGGCGACCGCGCCGAATTCCGTGGTGCAGACCGGGGTGAAGTCGCGCGGATGGCTGAAGATGATCGCATAGCTGTCGGCGATCCAGTCGTGAAAGCGGATCTGGCCTTCGGTCGAATTGGCGGTGAAGTCGGGGGCGATGTCGTTGATGCGCAGGGACATGGGCGCTCCTTTTCCGGTTGGTTGCGTTGTCCCATAGATAAGGGCGGCGGCGCGGAATGCCAGTGGCGGCGCCACGCGGCCGGGGTTGCGGCGCGGCCTGCGGGGTGACAGGCTTTGCCCAAATGCCAATCAGGAGGACCAGATGCTGGACCAGCGGAAATTCTATATCGATGGGGCTTGGGTTGATCCCGTGCAGGCGCGCGACCTGGAGGTGATCGACCCGTCGACCGAGGATGCGGTGGCCGTGATCTCGATCGGCGATCAGGCGGATACCGATGCGGCCGTCGCCGCGGCCAAGCGCGCCTTTCCGGCCTGGGCCGCGACGCCGCCCGCCGAGCGCCTGGCCGTGGTCGAGCGCATCCTGGCGGTCTATGAGCGACGCATGCCCGACATCGCCCGCGCGATCAGCCTAGAGATGGGCGCGCCCCAGGACATGTCGCTGGCCGACCAGGCCGAGGCAGGGGCTTGGCACACGCGCAACTTCATCACCGCCTTCAAGGATTTCCAGTTCGTCCGTCCCTTGGGCGCGCATGCGCCCGGCAGCATGGTCGCATGGGAGCCAGTGGGCGTTGTCGGCCTGATCACTCCCTGGAACTGGCCGATGAACCAAGTCACGCTGAAGGTGATCCCGGCGCTGCTGGCGGGTGACACCTGCGTGCTGAAACCGTCCGAGATCGCGCCCCTGTCGTCGATGGTCTTTGCCGAAGTGCTGCACGAGGCGGGCGTGCCTGCGGGCGTGTTCAACCTGGTGAACGGCGACGGGGACGGGGTCGGCAGCCAGCTGTCGGTGCATCCGGACGTCGAGATGATCAGTTTCACCGGGTCGACCCGCGCCGGCATCGCGATCAGCAAGGCGGCCGCGGACAGCCTGAAGAAGGTGGTGCTGGAACTGGGCGGCAAGGGCGCGAACGTCGTCTTCGCCGATGCCGACGACAAGGCGGTGGCACGCGGCGCGCGGCATTGCTTCTACAACAGCGGCCAGTCCTGCAATGCGCCGACGCGGATGCTGGTCGAACGGTCGGCCTATGACCGCGCGGTCGAGGTCGCGGCCAAGGTGGCCGAGGAGACCGCCGTTGCGACCGCGCACCAAGCCGGCAAGCATATCGGCCCGGTGGTCAGTCGCCAGCAGTGGGACAAGATCCAGGGCCTGATCCAGGCCGGCATCGACGAGGGCGCGCGCCTGGTCGCCGGTGGGACCGGCCTGCCCGAAGGGGTGAACCGCGGCTATTTCGTGCGGCCGACGGTCTTCGCGGATGTGTCGAACGACATGACCGTGGCCCAGCAGGAGATCTTTGGTCCGGTGCTGTCGATCATTCCCTTCGACAGCGAGGAGGAGGCCGTGGCCATCGCCAACGACACGCCCTATGGCCTGACCAACTACGTCCAGTCGCAGGACGGCGCGCGTCGCAACCGCGTAGCGCGCCAGCTGCGGGCCGGGATGGTGGAGATGAACGGCGAATCGCGCGGGGCCGGGTCGGCCTTTGGCGGGGTCAAGAAATCCGGCCGGGCACGCGAAGGCGGCGTGATGGGGCTGGAGGAGTTCATGGACAGCAAGGCCATCAGCGGATGGGACCGCGACGCCTGAAACGACGCGCGGATTTGCGTCCCGCGCCGTGCCGGGGGGACTTCCCGTCCCCCCGGACCCCCCTGCGGGAGTGCCTCGCATGCCGGGATGCGGTGTGACCGGTTGCAAGATGGCGCTATGTTAACGGGGTGCAATTGCGGGGGCATCGCCCCCGCGCGAAAGCCGGCCCCCTCGATGGGGGCCGGCTTTCGCCGCCACCGCCCGGCAGGGCAAATGGCGATCCGCTGCGGGGCTCAGCCGATCTCGGCCAGGAAGATGTAGCCCGCGCCGTAGATCGTCTTGATCAGGCGGGGGTTCTTCGGGTCTTCGCCCAGCTTGGTGCGCAGCCGAGAGATGCGGACGTCCATCGCCCGGTCGAAGCTGTCCCCCGCCGTGCCTCCCAGGGTTTCCAGCATCTGCGCGCGGGTGATCAGGCGGCGGGGATTGTCGGTGAACAGGCGCAGCACCTCTGCCTCGGCGTGGCTCAGCGGCGTTTCGGTGCCGTGGGGTGATGTCAGCAGATAGCGGTCGAAATCCGCAGTCCAGCCCGCAAAGCGCAATGTCTGCGCACGGGTTGCCGCACCTTGCGCCGGCTTGCGCAGGCGGGCGCGGATGCGGGCGACGACCTCGGCCGGCTCGAAGGGCTTGGTGATGTAATCGTCGGCCCCCAGTTCCAGCCCCGTCACGCGGTCCTGGACCTGTGCGCGCCCCGATACGATGATGATGACCGCGCCCGAATCCGACGCAAGCCGATGAACCAGCGCCAGCCCGTCCCGGTCCGGCAGGCCCAGGTCGATCAGGCAGGCATCCGGCGTGATGCGGCGCAGGGCTGCCTCGAATTCGGTGGCGCGGCCGAAGCTTTGGGTGCGAAAGCCAGCCTGCTCCAGCGCCGCCGACAGGATGCGGCGGATCTGCGGTTCGTCGTCCAGGATCGCGATCAGGGGGGCGTCGGTCATGGCATCTCCTTTGCGGGGGCGGCCAGCGCGGCGGCCAGGCGCGGCGCCGTCACGGGCTTGGTCAGCACCGGCACCGGCGCGCGGGCGCGCAGCGGATCGCCCGGCGGCAGCGAGGTCATCAGCACCAGCGGCACGCCCCCCGCCAGATCCAGTCCCAGCCCGTCGCCCAGCTGGATGTCCGACAGGATCACCTCCAGCCCCGGCAGGTCGGTCAGCGCGCGCGCCTCGGACAGGGACGCGGCCTCGATCACCGCGTGGCCCAGCCCGGTCAGCTGGTCGCGGACCTGGGCGCGGATCTGGTCGTCATCCTCGACCAGCAGGACCATCCGCCGCGCGACGGGTCGCCAAGGCAGGCGCAGCACGACCTGCGCCCCGCGCGGACCGTTTGACAGGCGCATCGTGCCGCCGACCATCTTGGTCTGGTCATAGACCATCGACAGGCCCAGACCCGAGCCCTGCCCCTTTTTCGTGGTGAAGAAGGGCTCCGTCGCGCGGGACAGGGCCTCGGGGGTGAACCCCGGACCGGTATCGCCCACCGTCAGCTCCAGCCAGTCGCCGCTGCGCCGCGCCTTCAGCGTGATGACGCCGGGCGCGGTGATCGCAGCGTTGGCGTTCAGGATCAGGTTCAGCGCCGAATCCTGCAGCGCGCCGGGGTCCAGCAGCAGCTGTCCCGGCGGCAAGGCCACCGCCAGGTCCAGGCGTGTGCCCTCGGACAGCGACGGGCGGGCCAGCACCGCCAGGTCGGACAGCAGCGCGGGCAGGTCGGTCGGCTCCAGCGCGGGTTCGCGCGCGCCGGTGATCTGCGCCAGCCGATCCAGCAGCGAGGCCCCGCGACGGGCGGCGGCCAGCGTCGCGTGCACATCCTCGGCCGCATCCGGCGGCAGGTCGCGGGCAGACAGCCGGGCCTGCAGGCCCAGGATGATCGTCAGCAGGTTGCCGAAATCATGCGCCATGCCGCTGGTCAGCTGTGCGGCCAGGTTGCGGCGCGCGGCATGGGCCAGCGCCTCGCGCGACTGCACCTCGGCGCTGACATCGGTGGACAGGATATAGACGCCCTGCCCGTCGCGGTCGGGGGTCAGCGCGATGCGGATGCGCCGACCGGACGTGGGATGCGTGATCTCGAACACCTGCGGGTCGCCTGACAGCGCGCGGTCCATGAAGGGGCGCAGCGTCTGGGCCGTGGCCGTGCCAAGCGCCTGTTCCAGCGTCAGGCCGATGATGTCGCCCTCGGCCCCCGGAAAGATCACCGGCAGGCGGCGGTTGGAAAACGTATAGCGATACTGTGCATCCATATGCGCGATATGGGCGGGGACCATCTCGGTCACCTGTCGCGTGCGGGCCTCGGTCCGGGTCAGGATGCGCTGCGCCTCGGACAGGGCGGCGTTGGTCGCGGCCAGCTTGCGGTTCGCCGCCGCCAGCCGTTCGGCGTTCAGCAGCACCTGTTCCGACAGCGCGTCCGACCGCGCCCGCAGCAGCGATTCCTGACGCTTGATGTCGGTGATGTCGGTATAGACGGTGACCCAGCCCCCTTGGGACAGCGGCGCGCCCTCGACCGCGACCCACCGGCCGTCGGCGCGTTCGCGTTCGAAGTAATGCGGCTGGAACGTGCGGGCCTGGGCCACGCGCAGGGCGACGGCCTGTTCGGGATCCTCGGTCGGGCCGTATTCGCCGCGCCGGGCCAGGAAACGGATCGTGTCCTCGAAATGGCTGCCGGGCAGGGTTAGGTCGTCGGGCAGGTCGAACATCGTCTGATACTGGCGGTTGGCCACCGCCAGCCGCAGGTCCGCGTCAAAGATCGACAGCGCCTGGCCGATCAGGTTCAGCCCCGACCGGGTCAGGTCGGCGCGGATCTCGGCCCGCGTGACGGGGTCGGGGTGGTGCATGGCGGTCTCCTCCGCCTCTTGGCCTAGCACCGGCGCAGGCCCTGCGAAAGCGTCGTAACATTTCGTTGGAATCGCGTAAAACTGGCGCAAGGATTGGCGCCAATGGTATGTGTGTCGCGGGGCACGGGGAGGTGCCGCACGACAGGGCGCCCACGCGCCTTGAGGGAGGACAAATGACCGTTCAGCAAACGCCCCCGGGCGACCTGCAATCCGTGCCCGCGCTGCTGGCGCGCAACGTTGCCCGCTTTGGCGACCGCCCCGCATATCGCGAGAAGGAATTCGGGATCTGGCAAAGCTGGACCTGGACCCAGGCCGCGGACGAGATCCGCGCGCTGGCGATGGGGCTGATGGCGCAGGGGCTGGTCCCGGGCGATCACATGGCGATCATCGGGCGCAACCGCCCGGCGCATTACTGGGGCATGATCGCGGCGCAGATGTGCGGCGCCATCCCTGTGCCCCTGTACCAGGACGCTGTGGCCGAGGAGATGGCCTATGTGCTGGACCATTGCGGCGCGCGTTTCGTGCTGTGCGGCGATCAGGAGCAGGTCGACAAGGTGCTGGAGGTCGAGCAGACCACCGGCGCGTCGGCCCGTATCATCTATACCGACGCGCGCGGCCTGCGGAAATACGACCATGCGAACATGGCGTCGATGGCCGATGTGCAGGCGCAGGGACGGGCCGGGGCCGCGACCCTGGGGCCGCGACTGGACGCGATCGTGGCGGGGCTGAATTACGACAGCACCTGCGTGATGCTGTACACCAGTGGCACGACGGGCAAGCCCAAGGGCGTCGTCTTGTCCAACCGCAACATCATCGAGACCGCCCGCAACACCGCCGATTTCGACCATCTGACCGAGGTCGAGGAGATCGTGGCCTATCTGCCGATGGCCTGGGTCGGCGATTTCATCTTTTCGATGGGTCAGGCGATGTGGTCCGGCTTCACCGTGAACTGCCCCGAAGGGGCGCACACGATGATGACCGACATGCGCGAGATCGGGCCGACCTATTTCTTTGCGCCCCCGCGCGTGTTCGAGACGCAGCTGACCTCGGTCATGATCCGCATGGAGGATGCCAGCCGCCTGAAACGCTGGCTGTTCAAGCGCGGCATGGCGGTCGCGCATCGCGCGGGCCCGGCGCTGCTGGACGGCAAGACCGTAGGCCTTGGCGACAAGCTGGCCTATGCCTTGGGCAAGGTGTTCGTCTTTGGCCCGCTGAAGAACACCCTGGGCCTGAGCCGCGTGCGCGTGGGCTATACCGCCGGAGAGGCGATCGGGCCCGAGATCTTTGATTTCTATCGCAGCCTGGGGATCAACCTGAAGCAGCTTTACGGCCAGACCGAGGCATCGGTCTTTATCACCCAGCAGCCCGACGGCAGGTGCGGTCCGACACGGTGGGCGTGCCCAGCCCCGGCGTCGAGGTCCGCATCGGCGACAACGGAGAGGTCTATTACCGCAGCCCCGGCACCTTCGTCGAATATTACAAGAACGCCGACAGCACCGCGTCCACCAAGGACGCCGAGGGCTGGGTTGCCACGGGCGATGCGGGGTTCTTCGAGGAGGCGACCGGTCATCTGCGCATCATCGACCGCGCCAAGGACGTGGGCCGCATGGCCGACGGGTCGATGTTCGCCCCCAAATATGTCGAGAACAAGCTGAAGTTCTATCCCAACATCCTGGAGGCCGTGGTCATCGGCAACGGCCGCGAGTTCTGCACCGCGATGATCAACATCGACCTGACCGCGGTGGGCAACTGGGCCGAAAGGAACAACATCGCCTATGGCAGCTATCAGGAACTGGCGGGCCACCCGCAGGTCTATGATCAGATCCGCCAGCATATGGAGGCCGTGAACGAATCCGTGGCCCAGGACCCGATGCTGTCGGGCTGTCAGGTTCATCGGTTCCTGGTGCTGCACAAGGAGCTGGACCCCGATGACGGAGAGATGACCCGCACCCGCAAGGTCCGCCGCGCCGTCATCACCGAGAAGTTCCACGACCTGGTCACCGCACTCTATGACGGATCGTCCAGCGTGCACACCCGGACCGAGGTCACATACGAGGACGGCCGCAAGGGCGCGATCAGCGCGACCCTGCGCATCGAGGATGCCCGCGTCTTCGGCGACGCGGCCCGGCACAAGGCAGCGGCGGAATGAATGCGATGACACAGGACGGATACGTGACCGCCGACGGCCGCCAGATCGGCCCCGTGGTGATGGAGCTGAAGAACATCACCCTGCGGTTCGGCGGCGTGGTCGCCATCAAGGACATCAGCTTCGACATCCGCCAGGGAGAGATCCGCGCGATCATCGGCCCCAACGGCGCGGGCAAGTCGTCGATGCTGAACGTCATCTCCGGGTTCTATCACCCGCAGGACGGCCAGGTGATCTTCAAGGGCCAGCCGCGCCCGGCGATGAAGCCCTATCAGGTCGCGCGGCTGGGCATCGCCCGCACCTTCCAGAACATCGCGCTGTTCGACGGCATGTCGGTGCTGGACAACATCATGACCGGTCGCCTGAACAAGATGAAGGCGGGCTTTCTGTCCCAGGCCATCTGGTGGGGCGCGGCCGAGCGCGAGGAGAACGAGAACCGCGCCGCGGTCGAACGCATCATCGATTTCCTGGAGATCCAGAACATCCGCAAGACGCCCGTGGGACGCCTGCCTTACGGCCTGAAAAAGCGGGTCGAGCTGGCCCGCGCGCTGGCGGCCGAACCGAACCTGCTGCTGCTGGACGAGCCGATGGCCGGCATGAACGTCGAGGAGAAGGAGGACATGTCCCGCTTCATCCTGTCGGTGAACGACGAATTCGGCACCACCATCTGCCTGATCGAACACGACATGGGCGTGGTCATGGACCTGTCAGACCGCGTGGTCGTGATGGATTACGGCAAGAAGATCGGCGACGGCACCCCCGCCGAGGTGCGCAGCAATCAGGCGGTGATCGACGCCTATCTGGGCGTGGCCCATGACTGACCGGAAAGGAACCGCGTGATGGATCAGTTCATCTTTGCCGCCGAAGTCGTGCTTAACGGCCTGATGACCGGGGTCATGTACGCGCTTGTGGCGCTTGGCTTCGTGCTGATCTTCAAGCGTCGGGCGTCTTCAACTATGCCCAAGGGGTTCTGGCGCTGTTCGCGGCGCTGACGCTGGTGGGCATCCAGAACGGCCAGGTGCCCTTTGCCCATCTGATCAACGCGACATTCGGCACCAGTCTGCACCATTTCGGCTGGACGGTGCCCGCGGTCCTGGCCGTGGCGCTGACCGCGCTGATCATGGTGCTGCTGGCCTTCCTGATCGAAAAGCTGGTCCTGCAGCATCTGGTGGGACAGGAGCCGATCATCCTGTTCATGGCGACCATCGGCCTGGCCTATTTCCTGGAGGGCCTGGGCGACGTGATGTGGGGCGCTGACATCAAGGCGTTGGACGTGGGCCTGCCGCAGGGCATCTCGGACGGCATCGAGGCGGTGACCGGCCAGTGGTTCGGTTACGGCTTCTTCATCGACCGGCTGGACCTCTGGGCCACGCTGATCGCGGCCATGCTGGTCGCGGCGCTGGTGGCATTCGCGCAATACACCAAGCAGGGCCGCGCCATGCGGGCGGTGGCCGACGACCATCAGGCGGCGATGTCGGTGGGCATCAGCCTGCGCTTCATCTGGGTGATGGTCTGGTCGATCGCGGGCTTCGTGGCGCTGGTCGCGGGCATCATGTGGGGCACGAAATCGGGGGTGCAGTTCAGCCTGTCGCTGATCGCGCTCAAGGCGCTGCCGGTGCTGATGCTGGGCGGCTTCACCTCGATCCCCGGCGCCATCGTCGGCGGGCTGATCATCGGCGTGGGCGAGAAGCTGTTCGAATTCACCATCGGCCCGATGGTCGGCGGCGCGACCGAGAACTGGTTCGCCTATGTCCTGGCGCTGATCTTCCTGGTGTTCCGACCCCAGGGGCTGTTCGGCGAACGCATCATCGAACGGGTGTGACCATGACGCGTCCTCTTTGCAGAAATACTCCGGCGACCGCGCTGAAAGGAACATCCGATGATCTATCGTGAGGCCGGCGACTTCAAGACCAGCTACCGCGACGACAGCCAGACCTTTCCGATCCGTCTGGACCGCTGGGGCTATTACGCGATCATGGCCGTGGCCTTCGGGATCATCCCGTTCGTCATCAACGATTACTGGGCCAATGCGGTGCTGGTGCCGTTCCTGATCTATGCCATCGCGGCGTTGGGGCTGAACGTGCTGACCGGATATGCGGGTCAGGTCAGCCTGGGGACCGGCGGCTTCATGGCCGTGGGCGCCTATGCGGTCTACAAGCTGATGACGTCCTTTCCCGATGTCAGCATCGTCATCCACATCCTTCTGGCGGGCGGCATCACCGCCGGGGTTGGCGTGCTGTTCGGCCTGCCCAGCCTGCGCATCAAGGGGTTCTATCTGGCGGTGGCCACGCTGGCCGCGCAGTTCTTCCTGGTGTGGCTGTTCAACAAGGTGCCGTGGTTCTACAATTATTCGGCCTCGGGCCAGATCACCTCGCCGACGCGCACGGTGTTCGACCAGGCCGTGACCGGCCCCGCCGCCACCGCGCCCGCGAAATACCTGATCTGCCTCGTCTTCGCCTTTGCGCTGGCGTGGCTGGCGCGCAACCTGACGCGGGGCAGCCTGGGCCGCAAATGGATGGCGATCCGCGACATGGACATCGCCGCCGAGATCATCGGCGTGAACCCCCTGCGCGCGAAACTGTCGGCCTTTGCGGTCAGCAGCTTCTTCATCGGCATCGCGGGCGCGCTGCTGTTCGCGGTCTATCTGGGCGCGGCCGAGGTCGGAGAGGCCTTCGGCATCAACAAGAGCTTTCTGGTGCTGTTCATGATCATCATCGGCGGCCTGGGCAGCATCTTCGGCAGCTTTGCCGGCGCGGCCTTCCTGGTGCTGCTGCCGGTGCTGCTCAAGAACTTTCTGGTCGGCAACATGGGCTGGCCGACCGACCTTGCCGCCCATATCGAACTGATGATCGTGGGCGCGCTGATCGTGACCTTCCTCATCGTCGAGCCGCATGGACTGGCGCGCCTGTGGCGCCTGGCCAAGGACAAGCTGCGGCTGTGGCCGTTCCCGCATTAACGTCAAGACCGGGCAACCGGCATCGCATCTCTGGGAGGAGACCCGCAATGAAACTGACCCTTGCCGCCCTGGCCACCACGATGATGGTCGCAAGCCCCGCCCTGGCCGACCTGATCGTGCCGAACATGTCCTATCGGACCGGCCCCTATGCCGCGAACGGCATCCCCTATGCCGACGGGTTCGCCGATTATTTCACGCTGCTGAACGAACGCGACGGCGGCATCGGCGGTCAGTTGGTGCAGGTCCCGGAATGCGAGACCGCCTACAACACCGAGAAGGGCGTGGAATGCTATGAATCGCTGCGCACCCAGAACCCGCTGGTCCTGAACCCGCTGTCGACGGGCATCACCTATCAGCTGATCCCGCGGATCAGCCAGGACGGCATCCCGCTGTACACGCCAGGTTACGGCCGCACCTCGGCCAAGGACGGCTCGGTGTTCGAATGGGTGTTCAACGCGCCGGCGAACTATTGGGACGGGGCCTCGGTCGCGGTCAAGCACATCCTGGACCAGGAGGGCGGCGATCTGTCGGGCAAGAAGATCGCGCTGGTCTATCACAACAGCGCCTATGGCAAGGAGCCGATCCGCACCCTGCAGGAGCTGTCCGAAAAGCACGGCTTCGAGCTGGTCGAGCTGCCGGTCGACGCGCCCGGTCAGGAACAGAAGTCGCAATGGCTGCAGATCCGCCGCGAGCAGCCTGATTACGTGATCATGTATGCCTGGGGCGTCATGAACCAGGTCGCCATCCAGGAGGCCGTGAACATCCGCTTTCCGATGGACAAGTTCATCGGCATCTGGTGGTCGGGATCAGAGAACGACGTGCGCGCGGCGGGTGCCGGGGCCGAGGGCTACAAGGCGCTGACCTTCCACGGCGTGGGCCGCGACTATCCGCTGTACGAGGACCTGCAGACGCATGTCTATGACAAGGGTCTGGCCGCGGGCGCGGGCGATCAGGCAGGCAGCGTGCTGTACTCGCGCGGCGCCTATGCGGCACTGGTGATCGCCGAGGCCATCGCCAAGGCGCAGGAACTGGCCGGCACCCCCGAGATCACGCCCGCGCAGATGCGCGACGGGTTCGAGGCGCTGGACATCACCGCCGAACGCATGGCCGAACTGGGCCTGCCCGATTTCGGCGCGCCCATCGCGCTGTCCTGCGACAACCACGGCGGCGACGGCCTGGCCCGCGTCCAGCAGTGGAACGCCGCCGAGGGCACCTGGTCGCTGATCACCGACTTCATCGAGCCGGATGCCGAGATCCTGGACCCGCTGATCAAGGAAGACAGCGCGGCCTACGCCGCCGAGGCGGGCCTGACCGCGCGCTGCAACTGATCCATGACCGGCGGCGGTCGTCCCGCCGCCGGTTCCTGACCCAAGGGGACAGTCCATGTTCGATGCTGAGAACCGCGAAACGCTGCTGGATGTGAACAACATCGAGGTGATCTACAACCACGTCATCCTGGTCTTGAAGGGTGTCAGCCTGACTGTCCCCAAGGGCGGCATCACCGCGCTGCTGGGGGGCAACGGGGCGGGCAAGACCACCACGCTCAAGGCGATCTCGAACCTGCTGGCCAGCGAACGGGGCGAGGTGACGAAAGGGTCGATCACCTATCAGGGCCAGAACATCACCGCGCAGGACCCCGCATCGCTGGTCCGGCGCGGCGTCATCCAGGTGATGGAGGGCCGCCACTGCTTCGAGCATCTGACGGTCGAGGAGAACCTGCTGACCGGCGCCTATACCCGCCGCGACGGGTCGGCCGCCATCAAGCGCGATCTGGAGATGGTCTATGACTACTTCCCGCGCCTGCGCGAACGGCGCAAAAGCCAGGCGGGATACACCTCGGGCGGAGAGCAGCAGATGACCGCGATGGGTCGCGCGCTGATGTCGCGCCCGCAGATGATCCTGCTGGACGAGCCGTCGATGGGCCTGGCCCCGCAGCTGGTCGAGCAGATCTTCCAGATCGTCAAGGCCGTGAACGAGGGCGAGGGCGTGACCTTCCTTCTGGCCGAACAGAACACCAACGTCGCGCTGCGCTATGCGCACCAGGGATACATCCTGGAGAACGGGCGCGTCGTGATGGAGGGTCCGGCAGCCCAGCTGCGCGAGAACCCGGACGTCAAGGAATTCTACCTGGGCATGTCGGACGAGGGGCGCAAGTCCTTCCGCGAGGTGCGCAGCTATCGCCGGCGCAAGCGCTGGCTGGCCTGAGGGGGTCATCATGGGATATTACGACGATCTGGAAACGCGCGACGAGGGTCAGCGCGCCGAGGCGCTGGCTCAGGCCCTGCCGCTGGCGCTGAGCCGCGCCAAGACCGCGCCCGCGCTGGCGCGCCTGCTGCGCGACGTGGACCCCGATGCGGTGACCGACCGCGCGGCGCTGGCCCGCCTGCCGGTGATCCGCAAGGCGGAACTGTCCGAGGCGCAGCGCAAGCAGCCCCCCTTCGGCGGCTATACCACCCGCCCGGCCGCGCAGTTCGACCATATCTTTCAAAGCCCCGGCCCGATCTATGAGCCCGGTCGGCGCGAGGGCGACTGGTGGCGTCTGGGGCGGTTCCTGCATGCCGCGGGCGTGGGCCAGGGCGATATCGTCCAGAACTGTTTCGGCTATCACCTGACGCCCGCGGGGATGATGTTCGAATCGGGCGCGCGGGCGGTGGATGCCGCCGTTCTGCCCGCCGGCACCGGGCAGACCGAGCTGCAGGTCCGCGCGGCGGTCGACATCGGCACGACCTGCTATGCCGGGACGCCCGATTTTCTCAAGGTGATCCTGGACCGCGCCGACGAGATGGGCGAGGTTCTGGCCTTTACCAAGGCCGTCGTGGGCGGCGGCGCGCTGTTCCCGTCGCTGCGCCAGCTGTATGCCGACCGGGGGATCGTGACGCGGCAATGCTATGCCACCGCCGATCTGGGCAACATCGCCTATGAGTCCGAGGCCGTCGAGGGGATGATCGTGGACGAGGGCGTGATCGTCGAGATCGTGCGCCCCGGCACCGGCGACCCGGTCCCCGAGGGCGAGGTCGGCGAGGTTCTGGTGACCACGCTGAACCCCGACTATCCGTTGGTGCGCTTTGCCACGGGCGACCTGTCCGCGGTTCTGTCCGGCACCAGCCCTTGTGGTCGCACCAACATGCGCATCAAGGGGTGGATGGGTCGCGCGGACCAGACGACCAAGATCAAGGGCATGTTCGTGCGCCCCGAACAGGTGGCGGCCTTGGTCGCGCGCCATGCCGACGTATCCCGCGCCCGCGTGATCGCCGATCGCCGTGGAGAGATGGACGTGATGACCGTGCAGCTGGAAACCGCGGGGCAGGGGGTGACTATGCCGCGTCGGTCATGGACACGCTGAAGCTGCGCGGCGACATTGAGCTGGTGGCGCCGGGCAGCCTGCCCAATGACGGCAAGGTCATCGAGGACCGCCGCAGCTATGAATAGGACGCATTTGATCCGTTAACTTGCTTGAAACCCTGTGTCCGGCGACAACCGAATCTGACCGGAACAAAGGGTACACATCATGGCTGCGGGCAAGGGGCTGAACGGGCCGTCCATCATCATCAAACGCGTCGAGGCGTCGTCCGAGGGCGGCCATCACGGCGGCGCGTGGAAGGTCGCCTATGCGGACTTCGTGACCGCGATGATGGCGTTCTTCCTGCTGATGTGGCTGCTGAACGCCACAACCGAGGACCAGAAGACCGGGCTGGCCGACTATTTCGCGCCGACGGTGATCCAGACCCCCAACGCGACCACCAGCGGCGGCGGCGATGGGACCGAGGACGGCGTCCGCCATGCGGTGGAGGCCCCCTTGCCCGACAGCGACAGCGCCGGCGATTTCGAGGAGGTCGCCCGTGCCGTGCAGGACAGCCTGACCGGCACCGGCGCCGAATCGGCACAGTTGACCAACCTGCTGCAGCATGTCGTGACCCGCATGACCGACGAGGGGCTGGTGATCGAGCTGGGCGATCTGACCGACGCCCCC
>NZ_BBPH01000008.1 GCF_000787695.1 Paracoccus sp. PAMC 22219
AACCAGTTCCAGCAGCGGTTGGGATGCGCCTCGCGCGGCTGCGCGGGATAGACGACGATCACGCCCAGCTGTTCGGCCAGCGCGTTCATGCCGGTGCCCTTGGCGAAATCTTCGGGCGTCTGGCCGCAGCCGTGCAGCATCACCAGCAGCGGCAGCGGCGTCCCCGCCCCGATCGCCGACGGCAGATAGATGCGGTACTTGCGCGTGCCAAAGGCGCAGGCATGGGTCCCGCTGTCGAACCGGGCGGATCGCGGGGCGACGGGGGACCGGGGCTTGGCGGCAGGCTTGGGCTTGGCGGCCTTTGGCGGCGTCGCGGCGGCGACGGCCGCCTGCGTCATGACCTTTGTGGCCGATTTCATGAACGCGCCCATCAGGCCGGCCATGGCGCTGGCGCCGGACTTGCGCCGACGGGTTCCGATCCGGATTCTGGGGCGCCTGGTCACGGGGTTCGGGGCAGCGTTCGGGTGCACATGGTCATCTGCGTCGCATGCGCCCGTGCGATGGGCAAGCGGCAACGCCGGTCGGGCGGTCATGGCAGCCATGACGCCTTGGCAGGTCAGGGCGCGCTTGCCCATTCGCGCGGCGTTTGACATTTTGCGGGCGAACGCCCCGACACCCGGCGCGGTGCAACGAAAAGGTCCCGCCGATGACGGCCGCCATGCTGACTTTCCTGGACTGGCTGGACCGGCGCACGTCGGGCGTGGGGCTGGTCACGGGGGCGCTGTTCGTCGCCGGGTCGCTGACCCCCAGCCTGATCCCGCGCAGCCCCCAGATCCAGGGCATCCTGGCGGGGTTCTGCTTTGCCGCGGGCTATGGGGTGACGGTGCTGGCGGGTGCGCTGTGGCGTTATCTGCAATTGCCGCGCATGACCGACCGACAGGCACGCCTGTTCGTGCCCGCCCTGGGCGCGGTGGCGCTGGTCATCGTGACGGTGTTCCTGGTCCGGTCGGCCGAATGGCAGAACGACATCCGCGCCGCCATGGCCCTGCCCCCCGCCGAGGGGGTGGCCCCCTTTCTCGTGGCCGGTCTTGGCACCGCGGTCGCGTCGGTCCTGCTGATCCTGGGCAAGCTGCTGGCAGCCCTTGGCCGGTATGTCAGCGCGCGCATCGCGCAGGTCCTGCCGCGCAGGCAGGCGCGGGTGCTGGGCATGGTGCTGACGATCCTGCTGACCTATCAGCTGTTCAGCGGCGTTCTGGTGCGCAACGTCGTGTCCAGCATCGACGGATCGGCGCAGGCGCTGGACGACCTGATCCCCGCCGAACAGGTGGCCCCCGACCAGCCCTGGCAGA
This sequence comes from Paracoccus sp. PAMC 22219, assembly GCF_000787695.1. Lineage (GTDB taxonomy): Bacteria > Pseudomonadota > Alphaproteobacteria > Rhodobacterales > Rhodobacteraceae > Paracoccus. The sequence continues at coordinate 1,290 of NZ_BBPH01000008.1, forward strand.
CCGGCAGCGCCGAATCGCTGGTCGCCTGGCAGGATCTGGGGCGCGAGGGGCGCAATTTCGTGGCCACCACCCCCGACCCGCAGGCCATCGCCAGCGTCACCGGACAGCCCGCACTGCAACCGCTGCGCGTCTATGTCGGGCTGAACGCGGCGGACACGCTGGTCGACCGGGCCGACCTGGCGGTGCGCGAGCTGGAACGCGCGGGCGGGTTCGACCGCAGCACGCTGGTCGTCGCCATGCCGACCGGCACCGGCTGGATGGACCCCGCCGCCATCGAGCCGCTGGAGCATCTGAACCACGGCGACGTAGCGACGGTCGCGTTGCAATATTCCTATCTGCAAAGCTGGATCTCGCTGCTGGTGCAGCCCGAACAGGCGGCCGAGGCCGGGCGCGCCTGTTCGGTGCCGTCCACCGCCGCTGGCAGCAGCTGCCAGAGGAGACGCGCCCGCAGCTGTACCTGTACGGTCTCAGCCTGGGCGCCCACAGCTCGCAGCAGTCGCTGCGCCTGCACGAGATGCTGGACCAGCCCATCGACGGGGCGCTGTGGGTCGGGCCGCCCTTCGTCAGCCAGCTGTGGCAGACCCTGACCGCCGAACGCGATCCCGGATCGCCCGCCTGGCTGCCCCGCCTGACGACCGGAGAGGTCGTGCGTTTCACCGACGGCCGTCAGTCGGTGCATGACGGCGGCCCCTGGGGCGAGGTGCGGATCGTGTTCCTGCAATACGGCAGCGATCCGATCGTGTTCTTCCGGTCCGACAGCGCGATCCGCCCGCCCGACTGGCTGGCCACCCCCCGCGCCCCCGAGGTGTCGCCCGATCTGCGCTGGTATCCGATCATCACCCAGCTGCAGCTGGCCTTCGACATGGCCATCGCGCTGGAGGTGCCGATCGGGCACGGTCATGTCTATGCCCATGTCGACCATATCGACCCCTGGCTGGCCATCACCGATCCGCCCGGCTGGACGCCCGAACGGCTGCAGGTCCTGCGGGACCACTTCGTGACCCGTCAGCAGGCGATGACCACGCAGCCCGGCAGCTCCAGCTGAGCGTGGGTCAGGCGTCGCGTGCGATGATCGCCTGAACCTCGGGCGCGGCGACGAAACGCCAGTTGCGGCGGGGACCGGCCATGACGTTCAGGTAATACAGCTCGAACCCATAGGGCGCGCCGCAGGATGGTGGCCGCGCGGGACCAGCACCACGTCGTGATCGCGCACCGCCATGACCTGATCCAGGCTGCCGTCGTCGGTATAGACGCGCTGCACCGCCCAGCCATCGGCGGGGTTCAGGCGATGGTAATAGGTCTCCTCTAGATAGGTGATGCGGGGAAAATCGTCCTCGTCATGGCGGTGGCTGGGATAGGACGACCAATGGCCCGCGGGGGTGAACACCTCGGTCACCAGCAGGCTGTCGCAGGTGTCCTCGGTCTCCATGGCGATGTTGTTGACGTGGCGGGTGTTGGTGCCGCGGCCGCGCGGGGTCAGGGCGATGCCGTCGGGACCGATGCGCCGCGCCGGGTGGCCGCCATGGCCGGGGGCGGAACAGACCGCGATGGTGCAGTCGGTGACCGCCTGAACCGCCCAGTCCTGACCGTTCGGGACGTAGAGGCAATGCGGCGGGGTCTTGTCAAACACGTCCATCCGGTCGCCCAGCACGCCCCAATCCTGCCCTGCCGCCTGCATCGCGGCCTTGCCCTCGACCATGACCAGCATCACCTCGCGGTCGCCGGTGACGTCGTTCACCCGGTCGCCGGTGCGCAGGCGGTGCAGGGCAAAGCCCACGTAACGCCAGCCCGCGTCGGCGGGGGTGATGCGGTGCACCTCTCCATGCGTGCCGAACGGACGTCGCTGCAGATCGCTCATGCCCGCCCCCCGTCGTCCAGCCCCGCCTGGCGTGCGGCGGCCCTCAGCGCGCGCAGGCCCATCGTCTGATAGTGCAGCGGGTTGCGGATCACCGGGTCCTGTTCCGCCTCGATCACCAGCCAGCCGTCATAACCCGCCTGCGCCAGGATGCGCAGCAGCGGCACGAAGTCCAGCGCCCCGTCCGGGTCGCCCGGCACGGTGAAGGCCCCGGCCATCACGCCCTGCAGGAACGACATCCGCTCTGTCCGGACGCGGTCGGTGATGTCGCGGCGGATGTTCTTGGCGTGGAAATGGGCGACGCGGGGGGCATGGCGGGCCAGCACCTGCGCCGGATCGCCGCCGCCGAACGCGCAATGCCCCGCATCGAACAACAGATGGGTGGCAGGCCCCGTCGCCGCCATGAAGGCGTCGATGTCGTCAGAGCTTTCGACCACGGTGCCCATGTGGTGGTGATAGGCCAGCGTGATGCCCTGCGCCGCCAGATAGGCCGCGAATTCCTCCATCCGTGCGCCGAACGCGGTCATCTGCGCCCCGGTCAGATGGGGGCGGTCGCTCACGGGCACGTCCGGGCTGCCATGCACGGTGTTCGAGCATTCGCAGACGATGCAGACCTTGCAGTCGTTGGCCTTCAGCTTGGCCAGATGCGGCTGCACCGCGGCAATCTCATCCTCGACCGACCGGGTCAGCAGCTCGGTCGAATACCACCCCGAGATGAACCGCAGGCCATAGCCGTCCAGCAGCGCCCTCAGCGCCTGCGGATCGTCGGGCCAGCGGTGGCCGTTCTCGATCCCGTCAAAGCCGATGATCCGCCCCGCCTCCTCCAGGATCTGGCGGGTCGGGATATGCGCGCCGATGGACTGATCGTCGTCATTGGCCCAGGCAATCGGGTTGGTGCCGTAAAGGATCATGATGCTGCCTTCAGTTGATCAGGGACTGGCGCGCGGCCATCGTCAGATAATGCGCATAGGCCTGCGCCAAGGCATCGGTGTCGCCGGTCGCAGGAACGGCCACGTCCCACCAATGGCCCGCATCGCCGAAACCGGGGCCGACGGCGGCGGTCGTCTCGATCACGATCACCGTCGGAATATCGCGGGCGCGGGCGGCCGTGACCTGGGCCTGCAGATCGGCGATGGTGGCGCCTTGACGGCATGCGCGCCCATGCTGCCGGCATGGGCCACGAAATCGATCTGCGGCTGTGCCTCGACGTTGCAATCGGCGTACATGTTGTTGAACGGGACGCCCCCGCAGCCGACCTGCAGCCGGTTGATGCAGCCGTAACCACGGTTGTCGGTCAGGATGACCGTGAAGGGGATGCGCCGCATCACCGCCGTCGCCAGTTCGCTGTTGGCCATCATGTAGCTGCCGTCGCCCACGAAACACAGCACCTGCCGATCGGGGCGGGCCAGGGCCAGGCCCATCGCGCCCGCGATCTCGTATCCCATGCAGGAATAGCCGTATTCCATGTGATATCCGCCCTGCGCCGCCTGCCACAGCAGCTTCAGCGCGCCGGGCATGGTGCCGGCCGCGCACATCGCGATGCCGTCGGGGGCGGCGCGCTGAACGGCGCCGATCACCTGCGCATCGGTGGGCAGGCCGTCGCCGGCCGGGGCCGCGCAATGCGCGTCCACCGCCGCCAGCCAAGCCGCGCGAGGATCGGTGTCGGGGGCAAAGCGCAGATCGCCCAAGGCGTCGGTCAGCGCCTGCAACGCCACGCGCGCGTCGGCCACCAGCGTCACCGCGCCATGCTTGGCCGCGTCATGGGGCTGCACGTTGATGCCGATCAGCGGCGCATCGAACAGCGTGCGCGACCCGGTGGTGAAATCCTGTAAACGGGTGCCTATGGCCAGGATCAGGTCCGCCCCTGCCGCCGCCCGGTTGGCCGCCGCCGATCCGTCGACCCCCGCCGCGCCGAAATTCATCGGATGCGCCTGCGGCAGTGCCGATTTGCCGGCCTGTGTCTCGATCACGGGAATGGCGTGGCGGGTGGCGAAATCGGCCAGTGCCTGTTCGGCACCCGAATGGATCACGCCGCCGCCGCAGACGATGACGGGCGCCTTGGCCGCCTTGATCAGATCGACCGCGCGGGCCAGTTCGTCCGCGTCGGGGGCGGGGCGGCGGATGTGCCAGATGCGCGGGGCAAAGAACGCCTCGGGCCAGTCATACGCCTCGGCCTGCACGTCCTGGCAGAAGGCCAGGCAGACCGGGCCGCATTCGGCCGGGTCGGTCATCACGCGCATCGCGCGGGGCAGTGCAGTCAGCAGATGTTCCGGCCGGGTGATGCGGTCGAAATACCGCACGACCGGGCGAAAGCAGTCGTTCGCGCTGACCGTGCCGTCGCCAAACCCTTCGACCTGCTGCAGGACCGGGTCCGGCCTGCGGCTGGCAAAGACGTCGCCCGCGATGAACAGCACCGGCAGGCGGTTCACATGGGCCAGCGCGGCGGCGGTGACCATGTTGGTCGACCCCGGCCCGATGCTGGCGGTCACCGCCTGCGCCCGCCTGCGACCGTGGCCCTTGGCAAAGGCGATCGCGGCATGCGCCATGGTCTGTTCGTTCTGCCCGCGCCAGGTCGGCAGCGCGTCACCGATGCCGTGCAGCGCCTGCCCCAGCCCCGCCACGTTGCCGTGCCCGAAGATCGCCCAGACTCCGTCGATGAAACGGGCCCCGTCATCGGTCCTCTGCACCGACAGCCAGCGGACCATCGCCTGTGCGGCCGTCAAGCGGATCGTCGCGTTCATGTCCTGCCCCGTCATGGTTTCGTCCCCTCTGCCCGCGCCCGGTCCCAGACCGCGCACAGCGCGCCATAGCGGTCGGCCATCCGGCCCACCGCCGCATCATCGTCGATGCCGTCTGCCAGCCAATCCCGCGCGACCTGGCCAAAGATCGTGCGCCCTACCGCAAAGCCCCGCACCAGCGGGAATGCCGCGGCGATGCGAAAGCTGTCGGCCAGCGCCTGTTCGGGCGCGTCCAGCCCCAGCACCACGATGCCACGGGTATGCGGGTCGTGATCGGTGATCGCGGCAATGGCTGCGGCCCATGCGGCATGGCTGGTCAGCGGCTCCAGCTTCCACCAGTCGGGATAGATGCCTGCGGCATAGAACTGGCGGATCAGGGTGGCGGTGGTCGTGTCGTCCACCGGCCCGACCTTGGAGGGGATGATCTCCAGCAGGAAATCCAGCCCGTTGCGGCGGGCGGCGGTGAACAGGCGCGCGACCGTGGCCTCCTGCTCGGCCCGCAGGCGGGATCGTCGTCGGGGTGGCAAAAGCACAGCACCTTGACAACCTGTTCGCGCGGCCATTCGGACAGCGCCCCGCAATCGGGGCCCAGTTCCGGCTCCAGCGTCAGGGGGCGCGATCCGGGCCATTCGGCGGGACGCCCGATCCACAGGCCGGTCCCGGCGGCGCGGTGCAGCGCCATGCGCCCGATGCGGTCGTCGCACAGGATGCCGTGACCGCCCTGCCCGTCCGCTACGCGCAGCGCGGCGTCCAGGCACAGCTGCTTGAACGCCGCGCCCTTGGCCGGGGTGAAGCCCGGCATCTGTTCCAACTGCATCCGGTGGTCGAAGGCGAACACCCGCATGGTGGACCAGTCCCCGCCCATCCGGCCCTGCCGGTTCGTGGACCAGTGGACCTGTTCCAGCGCCGCGTCGTTGCGCAGATCGGGCCGGACCACGCCGCGGACCAGAAAGAAGTGCAGTTCCTTCAGGCTGGGATAGGCGGGGGTGCAGCCGTGGCGGCTGACCGCAAACGCCCCGCAGGCATTGGCGTATTCCAGCGCGCGCGGCCAGTCCTCGTCGTCCAGCCAGCCTTTGAGCAGCCCGGAAAAGAACCCGTCGCCCGCACCCAGCACGTTGAAGACCTCGATCGGAAAGCCCGTCCCCTGCTGGCCGCTGTCCCATCCGTCGATGCCACCCGTGAACGCCACCGCCCCCGCGGCACCCCGCTTGCACACCAGCACCGCGTCGCTGACCGCCCGCACCGCGCGCAGGGCGTCCAGCGTGTCGGTGGTGCCGCCGGCGATGTGGAACTCTTCCTCGGTGCCGACGATCAGGTCGAACAGGTGCAGCGTCGCCTGCAGTCTGGCGGTGATGGCGGCACTTTCGACGAACCGGCTTTCGCCTGCACCATGCCCCGCCACGCCCCACAGGTTCGGGCGATAGTCGATGTCCAGCGCGGTCCGCGCGCCATGCGCCCGCGCCAGTTCCAGCGCGCGCATCACCGCGGCCTCGGTCCGGGCATGCGACAGGTGGGTGCCCGTGGCCAACACGCAGCGCGCGTCCGCGATCAGCGCCTCGTCGATGTCGTCGGGCGACAGGGCCATGTCGGCGCAGTTCTCGCGGTAGAAGATCAGCGGAAAGCTGTCTTGATCGCGGATGCCCAGGATCACCAGCGCGGTCAGCCGGTCCGGATCGGTCGCCACGCCGCGCACATCGACCCCCTCGCGGACCAGCTGTTCGCGGATGAACCGGCCCATATGCTCGTCGCCCACCCGCGTGATGACCGCCGATCGCAGCCCCAAGCGCGCCGTGCCGCAGGCGATGTTCGTCGGGCTGCCGCCGATATACTTGGCAAAGGACCCCATGTCCTCCAGCCGCCCGCCGACCTGCTGGCCATAGAGGTCGACCGACGAACGGCCGATGGTGATCACGTCGAGGGATTTCATGCGCGTTCCTGTCATCGGGGCGTCACAGCGCGGACCGGATGTGGTCGATGCTGGCCTGCAGCGCGGCCTGCGGGTCGGCGGCGTCATGCACGCAGGTCGCGAATGGTTCAAAGCTGAACGGCCCGTCATAGCCCGCATCCAGCAGCGCGCGGATCTGGCCCAGATTGTCCAGCCGGTCGCCGCCGTCCACCAGCACCCGGTGCGCGTCCAGCATGTCGTCCACCGCCACCCCCGGATCGGTCACGCCCGAGATGTGGACCAGGCCGGTCCAGTCCGCAAAGACCTGCGTCTCGGCCGCCAGATGGTGGTGGAAGGTGTCGTGCATCAGCCGGAACACCTCCGCACCGCCGGCCGCCTCGATCGCGCGCACCGCCGTCGCCTTGAGACGCAGGGACGACACGGGAAAGCCCAAGGGCTCGACCAGGCCGGTCAGGCCGCGGTCCGACAGGATCGGGCGGATGGCGCGCAAGGCCGCCACCAGATCGTCGAACGGGACGTCGGTGCCGTCGTTCAGCGGGCACATGACCAACGCGCGCGCGCCGCAGGCCTGGGCGTAATCGGCCATCGCCACCGCGCGGTCCGGCAGATCGCCGGACCAGACGTTGAACGGGTACAGCGCGTTGATCGACGCGATGGTGATGCCGTGGTGTTCGGCCTCGGCGCGGACGCGGGCGGGGTCGATGCTGCCCATGACGTCTGGCAGGTCGTTCCTGATCTCGACCTCGGTCACGCCAAGGCGGCGGGCCATGGCAAGGAAATCCGCCAGCGGCAGGGTCGGGGCCGCGATGTGGTTGATGGCAAAGCGCATGGCGGCCTCAGTCGTACAGGGCCGGGCGGGCCGGCAGGGTGATGGGGATGATGTGCCCGGCCTGTTCCTGCGCCTGGACGCAGGCGTCCGAGGTGATCGCCGCGACATAGCCGTCCCAGCTGGTCGGCCCCGATGCCGTGCCTTGCGCCGCCGCGCGGATGAAATCGGCCAGTTCGACGTCATAGCTGTCGACAAAGCGGTCCTTCCAGTCGGTCATGATCGGGCTCTGCAGCGTGGCGTCGCGGCGCAGGGTGATGGCCATGGGTTCGGGCAGGTTTGCCAACCCCTCCTCTCCGACGACCTGGCACTGGATGTCGTATCCATAGCGGCAGTTCACGAAGACCTCGACATCGATGCGCACGCCCTTGGCCGTCTCCAGCAGCACGATCTGGGGGTCGGCCAGCGCGGCATGCGCATGGGACGACCGGCGCGGAAAGACCACCTGCGCGGACACATAGTCGTCGTCCAGCAGCCAGCGGAACACGTCGATCTCGTGGATCAGGGTGTCGTGGATCGCCATGGGCGTGCCATAGGATTCGGGCACCGTGGGGTTGCGATGGGCGGCGTGGACCATCAGGGGCGCACCGATCCGGCTGTCCACGACCTGCTTCAGCATGCGATATCCGGCGTCATAGCGGCGCATGAAGCCGACTTGGACCAGACGCCGGCCTGCAGCCACCTCGGCATCGACGATGCGTTTCGCGCCATCCGCCGTGGTCGCCAGCGGCTTTTCGCAGAAACACGGCTTGCCCGCGGCGATGGCGGCCAGGACATAGGCCTCGTGCGTGGCGCCGGTCGAACAGACCAGCACCGCGTCCACGTCGGGGGACGCGATCAGGTCTTCGCCCCGGTCATGGACGATGGCGTTGGGCGCCAGCTCCGCCTGCACGGCGCGGGCGGCGGCGGGATTGTAATCGCTCAGCGCGGTGATGTCCGCCCCGGCCAGCACCTGCGCGATGCGCCTTGTGTGGTCGCGGCCGATCATGCCGGTGCCGATGACGCCGATCCTGAGGGTCATGTCTGTCTTCCTATTGCCAGTATTTCGCGACGTATGTCTTGGTTTCGGCCAGCATGAAGCGGGCGCTGTCCTGGGCCCGGTCCTCCCAGCCAAAGACGCAGTTCGACAGCACCCCGTCGAATTGCATCTCGGCCAGGGTGGCGAAGAAGATGTCCCAATCGATCTCTCCCTGCCCGAAATCCAGGTGCTGGTGCACGCGGACGGTCGATCCGGGCGGGTTCACGACATAGCGCAGCTGGGACGATTTCGTGTGGTCATAGGTGTCGGCCAGCCGCACATGCGCCAGCAGCCCTTGGGTCGCGCGCAGGTTGGCGACCATGTCGGGGCCATAGAAGAAGGTGTGCGGCGCGATGAAGGACGCCTTGACCGCCTTGGAATCGATGGTCCGGATGATGTCCATCGCCGGGGCGATCTGTTCCAGCCAGTCTTCTGGATGCGCCTCCAGCGACAGGGTCAGGCCCTCGCGCTCCAGGATCGGGACCAGGATGTCCATGGCGCGAAAGAACTGGTTTTCGCAGGTTTCGGGGCGGTGCAGGCCGGACCGGTCGTTCAGGCTGCGCTCGGGGCTGCCGCCGCGGCCGAATTCGCTGACGACCATCGGGCAGTCCATCTCGACCGCGATCTCTATGGCGCGCTTCCAGTTCTCGATCGCGGCCTCCCATTCGTCGGAATAGGGGCTGGCCCACCGGTACATCGGCTGCAGCGTCGCCAGGCCCAGACCGTGATCCTTGAGCGCCTTCCTGAAGGACGCGACCCGTTCCGGCCAGACCTTGGGCCGGGTCCACCAGGACAGGAAATCCGGGCGCGGCGACAGCTCGACATGGTCGTATCCCAGGTCGGCCACCGTGCGGCAGGTTTCCTCCAGCGACAGGTGGCGGAACATGTGCGGATCAAGCGTGTGTTTCATGGTCCGGTCACCCCTTCTTCACGCGTTTCTTCTGGCGATAGGTGTCGATGACGACGGCGGCCACGATGATCGCACCCTTGATCATCTCCTGGTAATAGGCGTCCAGCCGCAGGAAGGTGAAACCCGAGATGATGACACCGAAGATCACCATGCCGATGGACGTGCCGATGATCGACCCGCGCCCCCCGGCCAGCGACGTGCCGCCGATGACGGCCATCGCGATGGCGTCCAGTTCGTACATCATGCCCATCCCGGCCTGCGCGGTCTGGCCGCGTGCGGCGACGACGATCCCGGCCAGTGCCGCAAGGGTCGCGGCGACGACGTACAGCTTGACCAGGTGGCGTTCGACATCGATGCCCGACACGCGCGCCGCCTGCGGATTGGCCCCGATCGCATAGGTGAACTTGCCATAGCGGGTGTATTTCATCGCCACGTGAAAGACCGCCGCGACCGCCAGGAAGATATAGACAGGCATCATCCCCGACCCCAGGAACACGAAGCCGTCCGTGGGAAAGCTGACCGGCTGGCCCTTGGTGTACCATTTCGCGAAACCGCGCGCGGTGACCATCATGCCAAGCGTGGCGATGAAGGGCGGGATCTTGGTATAGGCGATCAGCCAGCCGTTCACGAACCCCGCGACCGCCCCGCAGACCAGCCCGATCAGCACCGGCACGATCACCGGCATGTCGGTCAGCGCCGGATAGACGGCGCGGGCGTATTCCGCCGATTGCGCAAAGCTCATCGACACCATCGCCACCGCGCCCACGATGGACCCCGACGACAGGTCGATCCCGCCCGAGATGATGACCTGCGTCACCCCGACCGCGATGATGCCGATCACCGACACCTGCAGGATCATGATCTTGAGCCGGCCGATATTGCCCAGAAACGTCTGGCCCTGAAAGATCCAGCCCAGGATCTCGAAGATCAGCGCGATGCCGATCAGCACCAGCAGGATGTTGATTTCCGAAGGCAGCTTGCGATGCGCCTTGGGTGCGGCGCGTTCGCCGCCGATTGCCTGTGTGGCCATCTGGCCGCTCCTTTCCTATTTCGCCGCCAGTTCCATGACGCGCACCTGGTCGGCCTCGGCCCGGTCCAGGAACCCGCTGACACGGCCTTCGTGCATGACCATGATCCGGTCCGACATGCCCAGAACCTCGGGCAGTTCGGACGAGATCATCAGGATCGCCACACCCTCGGCGGCCAGTTGCGTGATCAGCCGGTGAATCTCCGATTTCGCGCCCACGTCGATGCCGCGTGTCGGCTCGTCCAAAATCAGGATGCGGGGTTTCGTCAGCAGCCAACGCGCGATCAGCAGCTTTTGCTGGTTGCCGCCCGACAGGTTGGCCACGGTTTCCGCCAGGTTCGGCGTCTTGACGCGCAGTTTCGCGCAGAACTCCTCGGCCAGGCGGTTCACCTCGCGCTGGTTGACGAAACCGCGATTGTCGACCTTGCCGCTGGACAGCAGCGCCACCTGGATGTTCTCGATGCAGTCGAGGTTCAGGAAACAGCCCGTCTCCTTGCGGTCCTCGGTCAGGAAGGCCATGCCGTGGCGCATCGCCACCGGCGGCGCGGTGATCGCCACCGCCTCTCCGTCGATCAGGATCTGTCCGCCCGTCGCGGGGCGCACGCCGAACACGGCCTCGGCCACGTTGGACCGGCCCGATCCGACCAGGCCCGCCACGCCCAGGATCTCTCCGCGGCGCAGGGCAAAGCTGACATCCTCGAAGACGCCGGGCAGGGTCAGGTTTTGCACCTCCAGGATCGTGTCGCCGATGGGGCAGTCGATCTTGGGAAACATGTCGGTGATCTCGCGGCCGACCATCATCTTGATGATCTGGTCGCGGGTGACGTCCTTGGCGTCGACGGTCGCGATGAACTTGCCGTCGCGAAACACGGTCAGTTCGTCCGCGATCTCGAACAGCTCGCTCATCTTGTGGGTGATATAGACGATGCCGACACCCTTGGCGCGCAGGTCGCGGATGATGCGGAACAGGTGCTCCACCTCGGTCTCGGTGATGGCGCTGGTCGGCTCGTCCATGATCAGCACGTCGGAATTGAAGGACACGGCGCGCGCGATCTCGACCATCTGCTTTTGCGCGACGGTCAGGTCACCCACCATGTCGGCCGGGTCAAGGCGGATGCCCAGATCAGCAAACAGCGTCGCGGTCTGGCGCGCCATCCGGCCGTGATCGATCAGGCCAAAGCCGAACTTGGGCTCTCGCCCGATCCAGATGTTTTCCGCGACGGTCATCGTGTTCATCAGGTTCAGTTCCTGATGGATCATCGCGATGCCGCTGTTCAGCGCGTCCAGCGGGGTGCGGATGTCCAGCGGTTTGCCCGCAAAGCGGACCTCGCCCCGGTCGGGGGTATAGACGCCGGCGATGATCTTCATCAGCGTCGATTTGCCGGCGCCGTTCTCGCCCATCAGGGCGTGAACGGTGCCGGGACGCAGCCGCAGCTGCACGTCATCCAGGGCGACGACGCCGGGAAATTCCTTGCGGACGTTGTCGACTTCCAGGATGTATTCGCCCGCGTGAACGCGGCGTATGGGGGCGCCTGCCTGATCCAGCATCGTGATCTCCTGCCGGGTAAGGACGGGGCCATGGCGGCCCCGCCGCCTGTCACTGCTGGTATTCGGCCAGGTTCTGGGGCGTCACCAGTTCGAACGGCACATAGACCTTGGAGTCCACCGCCTCTCCCCGCGCCAGGCTCAGCGCGGCATCGACCGCGCCCTGGCCCTGACCGGCGGCGTTCTGGAACACGGTCACGTCCAGATCGCCCGCCTGCATCGCGGCCAGCGCGTCGGCGGTGGCGTCGATGCCGCCGACGATCACCTGGTCCATCGCCATGCCCGACGTCTTCAGCGCCTGGATCGCGCCGATCGCCATCTCGTCGTTGTTGGAGATGACCGCGTCGAACTGGATCCCCGCCGACAGCCAGTTGGTCATCAGGTCGGTGCCCTGGGTGCGCGACCACATGGCGGTCTGCTCCTCGACGATCTCGATGAAGCTGCAGTCGTCGGTGGCGATCACGTCCTTGATGTCCTGGGAGCGGATGCGGGCGGCCTGGTTGGACAGCTCTCCCATCATCACGACGGCCGTGGCGCCGTCGCCCTTGCCCGCCTCCTTCAGCAGGCGGCAGATCTCCTGCGTCTGCAGGGTGCCGGACTCGACCTCGTCGGACGCGACAAAGGCCTGGCCCTCGGGCAGTTCGTCCACGTTGACGGGCTGGCGGTTGACATAGACCAGCGGGATGCCTGCCTCGGCCGCAAGGTTCGACATGGCGATGGTCGCGTCGGTGTCGACCGGGTTCACGATGATCGCATCCACCCCCGATGCGACGAAATTCTGGATCTGGTTCAGCTGGCGGCCCACGTCGTTCTGCGCGTCCTCGACCTGCAGGGTCACGTCGTCCATGCCGGCGGCATAATCCTGCATGCCGTTGCGCAGCACGGTCAGGAAGTTGTCGTCGAACAGCGCCATCGAGACGCCGATGTTCTCCGCCGCGGCGGCGCTGCCAAGTCCGGCCACCAATGCCGTGGTCATCAGGAATGTCTTCACGTCGGTCCTCCTCCTCTGATGGCGCGAACGCGCCGGGCACGTCCTGCAGGCATGGGGCGTCCCGGCACCGGCCATCGACCGGTGCGGCATGCGCGTGCTGCCTTGTCCTGCATGGGCCGACGGGTCTCCTCCTCCGCCAGCCAGGGGAACGATGCCTCCGTTTCCGGCCATCGGTCAACGGTCTGCCGCAGCGCTTCGCATCATCCATGATGCAAACCGCCACGCAGAATGATGGGATTACCTCATGGTTTCGCTTTCCGGGGTCCAGACCTCGGACGGAAAGAAGCGCTGGCCGGGCATGCGCGCCATGCCGCTGTCGCGCGTCGCGATCACCGTGGCGATCAGCTGTGTCGCCAGATCCCGGATCGGGGTGCCCAGAACGACGCTGACCACCCGGTCCTGCAGCCCGGCCTGAGAATCGGGCGTCAGCTCGTTCACGACCAGCACGACCCGGGACCCCGCCGCCATTTCGCGGACCGCCTGGATCGCCCCCTCCATCCCGCCGCCTGCGACGTAAAGGCCGACCAGATCGGCGTGACGGGCCAGCAGGTTGATCGTCGCCTCATAGGTCAGCTGCCGGGTCTCGAGGTTGATCTGCGTGTCCAGCAGCTGAAACTCCGGCGCGTCGTCGCGAACAAAGCTGCGGAACCCCGTCTCGCGCAGCTCGTGCCCGTGAAAGCGCGATCCGCCGATGAACAGGGCGATCTTGCCGGGGCGCGTGGCCAGCTTGGTCACGAACCAGCCCGCAACCCTGCCGACCTTGAGGTTGTTGCTGCCGAAATAGCTTTCCCGCACACCCTGCGCGAAATCGGACAGCAGCGAAAAGACCGGCGTTCCGGTGGCCTGCAGGTCCTGGACCGCTTGGTGACCAGATGGTGGTCCTGCCCGGTCGCGGCCACCGCATCGACCCGCCCGCGCAGCGATGCCAGCACATCGGCCAGTTCCGCCGCCTGCGTCGTCTCGACAAAGCGGGGGATGATCTGAACGCGCGCCTGCGTGGTGGCGCGGGCCTGCGCCTCGAAGATCGCCTGCACGTCCTGATAGAACCGATGGCGCGGCTTTTGCAGCACCAGCCCAAGACGCAGTTCGGGCCGGTCGGCCAGCATCCGCTGCCGGATGACGTTGGCGCCGTGATAGCCGATCTGTTCCGCCGCCTGATGCACGCGGCGCACGGTCTCGTCGCGCACGTTCGGGCGGCCGTTCAGGACGCGGTCAACGGTGGCGGTGCTCAGCCCTGCGGCCTGTGCCAGATCTGCAATCGTGGGTCGTGCCATCACGCCTCGCATCAATCGGATGATGGCATTCTATCATCCGCCCAACCGCGGATGGCAAGCGCGTCAGGCGCGGCTGTCCGCGATCGCACGCCAGCGCGGATTGTCGTCGCCGACATGGCGGCGCGCGCCCCAGAACCCCGCCGGACCGGGGCCGGCCACCTCGACGAAGGCGTTGAAGAACGCCCCGCCCGCGGCGCCAAAGCTGTCGATGGCGCGGCGGTACAGCCCGCCCATCTGGTCCGAATAATGAAACCGCTCGATGAAATCGAACAGTTCGGGGTCGGCATCGATGGCGGCGCGGTCGGGGACGATGTGGCTGCCGCCCTCGTACATGATCAGCGACAGGCCCGCATCCTGCGCGATGGCCTGCTGGGCGGCCCAGACCTCCTCCAGCGTGGCGATGGTGGTGCCGCCCTCCTCGCCCGCGATGTGGCGCCCGTCGGCGACCTGTTCGGCCATCAGGTCGAACGCCTGCGCGTCGCCCATGTCGCGCCAGGACCGGATCTGCGACAGGTTCGCCGGGCGCCCGATGCCGCCATCGAAATAGCCTGTCACCGCATAGGCGTCGAAATGGGTCTTGGGCGCACGGCGACCTTCGCCATCCGCGACCCACAAAGGCGCCTCCAGCATCGCATGGTTCAGGTCGATCCAGGCGGTATGCGCGGTGATGACCTTGCGCAGACGGTCGGGCGCATCGGCATAGACCGCGTCCAGCAGCCCGGCCATTTCTGCGGACCTTCCGCCATAGACCTGCATCCAGCCGTCACCTTGGCCGGGCCATTGCGCCTCGGCCTGCTGCAGGGCCCATTGGGTCTGGCCGAACTGGAAATTCCAGACCTCGTTCGAAAATTCATACCAAGCGGTCAGGCCCGGATCCAGACTGTCGCGGACCAGCGTGGCAAAGCGGGTAATGTGGTCGTCGGTGGCCAGATGCGGAAAGCAGAACCAGGGATCGATGCCCAGCTGGTTGGCCAGCGTCACCATCACCTCGACCGGAACGCCCAGGGTCCAGGTGGCCGAGGTCAGGCGCGGGCGATCGTCCCATTCCGACAGCGTGCTGTCGTTCGTGGCCATCCAGTCCATGAACCGGATCACCCGGAACCCGCAGATCAGCGCCAGCCAGTCGGGCCGAAAGATCTGGCCCGCATCATATTCCGCCTGCAACGCCTGATGGATGCAGCGAAAATTGCGCGCGGGGTCGGTGGCGTCCTGATCGACGATGTCCACCGCCACGATCCCCGTGTCCGACGCGACATAGTCGAATTCGGCCCATCCCGGACCGGTGGTGACGTTCGTGCCGGTGCCGTTGATGCGCACGTCGGCGGTCCCGTCCCAGGTCATGCGGTAATGGCCGTTCAGGCTGGTGTCATCGGCAGACAGGTCGCACAGGATGATCGTACCCACTGCGGTCGACCCGTCGGGGATGCTGATCGGCCAGCCATCCGCGTCCAGATGCCCGCCCTCGCGCAGTTCGGCGTTGGTGTGGGACACGAATTCGGCCTCTGACCGGCCCATCCATTCGCGGCTTTGGCGCATCACGTCGATGAACGGCTGCGAGGCGCCCCAATCGGAGATCCCCGACAGCCCCACCGCGATGCCGCCCGGTTCGGTGCGCATCGCGGCCCGCGCCAGGGTCGGCAGCCCGATCGCCACCTGCAGCCCAAAGGCGGCGCCAAGCATCAGCACGGAACGACGTTTCACCAAGGGACCCTTTCGCATGGTCCCGACAGGTGGGACGGTGAATTTCTAACAGCGCCGCCCCCGACCGGGCAAGGTCTTTCCCCCGGCAGGATTGCGCCGATTCCCCCGCGTGGGGTTTACGACCGGTGTCCGGCAGGGTCATCTTGCAAAAGATGAACAGCATCCGGTATTCCCTTGAAACAGCTATGCCTTCTCCTGACCCTGTGCCCCGCTCTGGCGCATGCCGCCCCAGTTCTGGACCGGCCGCAGACGTTCGAACCGCTGAGCCGCACCGCCGAAGCGATCACCGGGCCGATCACGATCACGCAAGATGCGGTGGTGTTCGGCGAGAACGTTCAGGTCGACCTGCAACCGTTGGGTGAACGCGACGGGGTCTGGGCTGATGGCAGCAGCACGACCGCGGCACAACTGTTCCGCGTCGCGTCGGATCCCGGAACGCTGCTGAACGGAAACACGATCTGCGGGGCGGACCAGCCGCTGCGCCATCTGGCCGTGCGGCAGGATGAATCCTATGGCGGGTGGGTGCTGACGCTGCTGGCGTTCGGTGGCAACGCGGAACCCCAGGGCATCGCATCACCCGACCTGTGCGGGACCTATGCCTATCTGATGGACGGCCCGGTCGGCGCGACGGAGTAGCGGCGGGGGCGCCACCGCATCTGCGCCGCAGTTTTCCGCCGCCGGGACACCGACCGATCCCGACGAACCGTCTTGACGGAATGACCCGCAATCGACATGCGGGACAGGTGTGTCATCGAATCGAGAAAACGGTGCCGAATCAATCATTACCCGCCGGGTTGACGGTCTATTTGATCAATCTTGACCGGGCCGTCGACCGGCTGCGGCGGATGACCGCGAAATGCGATGCCGTCGGCCTTCCCTTTGAACGGGTGACGGCGGTGGACGGATCGACGCTGAGCTTTCCGCATCCGGCCTTCGATGCCTGGGGCTATCGCCATCTGCACGGCCGCCGGGTGATCCCGGCCGAAGTCGGCTGCTATCTCAGCCATGTCGCCTGCGCGCAGCGGTTGCTGGACGGCCCGGACACGCATGCGCTGATCCTTGAGGACGATGTGGCCTTTCCGCCCGATTTCACGGCGATCCTGCGCCATGCGATGGCCGAGGACGACAGCTGGGACATCCTGCGGCTGAGCACGATGAACACCGGGCGCAAGTTCGCCTTTCGCGACCTGCCCGGCGGGCGGCGCCTGGCCAAGGCGTTCACGCGGGAAAAGGGCGCCGGCGCCTATGTCATCAACCGCGCCGCGGCACGGTGGATCACGGGGCGGCTGATGCCGATGCGGCTGTCCTATGACATTGCCTTCGATCTGGAATACCTGGCCGGGCTGCGCGCGGTCTTTGTCGATCCGCCGCCGGTCAATCAGCGCGACGAACCCGCCTCGCAGATCCAGATGAACCTGCGCGCGTCGAAATATCCCGCGACGCGCTATCTGACGGTCCTGCCCTATCGCGCCTGGCTGGAGGTCAGCCGGCTGATTGCGCGCAGCGGCCAGTACGTCTATGCGCGGGCGCATTACCTGCCCTACAAGACCGTGCTGAAGGTCGCGTCCTTTTTCCTGGCCATCACCCTGGGCATCGACGAGATCTTTGATCACATGTGATGCGGGCCGCCCCACGCGGGGGCGGCCAAGGGGTCAGACGACCGTCACGCGGATCGATCCGACGCCCTCGATCCGCGCGTCCATCACGTCGCCGCGGCTGACCGCGCCCACGCCGGACGGGGTGCCGGTCATGATCACGTCGCCGGGCTGCAGGTCGAAATAGCGCGACAGTTCAGCGATCATTTCGGGGATCTTCCAGATCATCTGGTTCAGATCGCCGGTCTGGCGGCGCTCTCCGTTCACGTCCAGCGTCACGGCACCCGCGTCGGGGTGGCCGATCCGCGATGCAGGCACCAGCGGGCCGCAGGGGCCGGATTTCTCGAAGCTCTTGCCGACCTCCCACGGGCGGCCCATCTTCTTGGCCTCTCCCTGCAGGTCACGGCGGGTCATGTCCAGACCGACGCCATAGCCCCAGACATGATCCAGCGCCCGGTCCACCGCGATGTCGGTCCCGCCCTTGGCCAAGGCCACGACCAGTTCCACCTCGTGATGCACGTCAGAGGTCAGCGTCGGATAGGGAAACGTCCCGTCCGACGTCAGGTTGGCCGGGCTTTTGAAGAAGAAGAACGGCGGTTCGCGGTCGGGGTCATGGCCCATCTCGATGGCGTGGGCGGCATAGTTGCGGCCGATGCAGAACACGCGGTTGACCGGGAACACCTGGTCGCTGCCGTCGATGGGCAGGGTTGCGGGCGCCGCGGGGGCGATCACGTAATCGGTGGGCTTGGACAGATCGTTGGGCATCAGTTTCTGACTCCTGCGTAGTATTGAACACGTTTTTCCAAGCGCGAGACCCCTTCGGCAAGGGTCAGCGCGCAGGTGAAGAGGATGACGACCAGCGCCCAGAAATGGGCCATCAGGAAGTTCTGCTGGTACAGCGAAAACAGCGCACCCACGCCGATGATCGACACCAGCAGCTGGCCGATGACCACGCCCTTGACGCCGCGCACCATGCCAAGGCGGACCCCGGCCAGGATTTCCGGCAGGGCCGACAGCACCATCATGCGGGTGCGTTCGTACCGGGTCGCCTGAAAGCTGTCGGCCATCTCCATCAGCGACGGGGTGATGTGCTGGACGCCGGCGCGGGTGTCCAGGACGATGATCCAGACCGCGAACATGAACACGGTCACGATGACCGTGGGCGTGCCCAGGCCGAACAGGATCATGAACACCGGCACCAGCGCCGACAGCGGCGCGGACAGGAAGGTGTTGACCCACATGTTCAGCATCCGGTCGGCGGCGGGGACCAGCCCCATCAGAAAGCCCAGGGGAATGCCCACCACCAGCGCCAACGCGATGCCCGCGAAATAGGACAGCAGCGTGATGCGCATCGCCTCTCCGAAGCTGCGCGAGGTCACGACCTCGGTCATCGCGGCCAGCACCTCGGAAAAGGGCGGGAACAGCAGGACCAGGTCGAACCGGCCGATGATCTCCCACAGGATCACCCAGATCAGCAGCGATGCCATCTTGGGGACGTGGTATCCGTAAATGGTCATCGCCCTACTCCACGTATTGCTTGATGCTGGTCCAGATGCGTTCGACCGTGTCCAGATAGGCCTCGTCGCGGCGCAGCTCGTCAGGGGTGATGCCGGCACGGATCTGCGGGTCGATGATCTCGGATATGCGGCCCGGGCGCGGCGACAGCATCACGATGCGGTCCGAGACATAGACCGCCTCCTCGATCGAATGGGTGACGAACAGGAAGGTCTTGTTCTCGACCTCGCGCAGACGCATCAGGTCCTCCTGAAACTTGCGCCGGGTCTGTTCATCCACGGCCGAGAAAGGCTCGTCCATCAGCAGGATGTCCGCATCGACCGCCAGGGCGCGGGCCAGGCCCACCCGCTGGCGCATGCCGCCCGACAGCTCGTGCGGGTACTTGCCCTCGAAGCCCGACAGGCCGACCTCGGCGATGTAATGGCGCGCGCGCTGTTCGCGGTCGCGCTTGCCCACGCCCTGCATCTTCAACCCGAACGCCGCGTTCTCCAGCACGCTGGCCCAGGGCATCAGGGCGAAATCCTGGAACACGAAGGCGCGTTCGCGCCCTGGCCCGGTGACCGGCTTGCCGTTGACCAGGATCTGCCCCGAGGTCGGCTCCAGCAGGCCTGCCACGATCTTCAGCAGCGTGGTCTTGCCGCAACCCGACGGGCCCAGCAGGCTGGTCAGGTGGCCGCGTTCGAACGACAGGTCGATGTTCTGCAGCGCGGTGACGGAACTGCCGTATTTCTTGGAAATCCCCCGGATCTCGACGATGGGATCGCGCACGGCGCCTTGGGTGACGCGCGTGGCGTCCTTTGGCATGGCGTATTGCTGCATCATGACCCCCTCCTTTCGGGACGGAACAGTTTGGCCTCGACCCACTGAAGCGAGCTGACGGCAAGGATGGCGAACAGCACGATCGACACGATCGTGGCGTACATGTGGGCAAAGTTGGCGACCGACCGGTGGAACGTGATCAGATCGCCGATGCCCGTGGGGGTGATCAGCAGCTCGGCCAGGACGGCGCCCGAAAACCCCTCGGCCACGCCAAGGCGCAGGCCCGCGAACATCATCGGACTGGCGGCGGGCAGGATGATCTGGGTGACCTGCTGGGTCCGGCTGCCGGTGAACGACGCGCACATCGCCACCATCGACGGCGGCACGTTGCGCACCGCCTTGTAGCTGTTCATGGCGATGACCGGCATCGACAGCATCACCACCGCCAGCACCTTGGACGTCAACCCGATGCCATAGACGAAGGTGACCAGCGGGATCAGCGCCGCCATGGGCGCCGCCTGCATGACGATGAACAGGGGCAGCGTGATCCATTCGACGGTCTGGCGCAGCCCCATGGCGACGCCCGCGCTGATCCCCACGGTCAGGGAAATGGTCAGCCCGATCACCAGAGGCTCCATCGTGCGCAGATAGGCGGCCCCCATCGATCCGTCGGCGATCATCGACCACAGCGCGGCCATGGTGGCGGTGAAGGTGGGAAAGGCGAAGTTGAAGCCCGACCTGGCGGCGATTTCCCAGATCAGGGCAAAGATGGCGACCGACAGGATCTTCCAGTGCAGGCCGGACTGCCACAGGCGCAGGCCCAAGCCGGGCTGCAGCGATGTCCGCGTCGCGGTGATGTTGGCTGATGTCATGGGTACATGGCCCCCAGGGCGGGATGCGACCCCTGCCCGCCGGATCGCGGATCAGGGGGGTGGCGGCGCCCCCGCGGGGAGGCCGCCCATGGTCGGGCAATCAGTCCCGCGCCGCGGTCAGCAGGTCGAAATCCCAGTACTGCCCGGTGTCCAGATCGGCCTCCGGCGCCTGGACCTGCCCCGCGGCGGCCAGGAAGGTAAGGTCGTCGATGACGTCATCCGGGGCGCCGCCGGCCGTGGGCAGCATGCCGTCGGTCACAGCACCCTCGAAATAGGGGGTGATCTCGGCCACCGCCTGTTCGGGCAGGTCGGGCAGCAGATCGTACTGGGTGCGCAGCTCGGCCACGACGGTGGGCGTCTGGTTGATCTCGGCCCAGGTGCGCAGCAGCTCCTCGACAAAGATGGCCATGTCGGCCTCACGCTCGTTCAGGAAATCCTCGTTGCCGTACAGCGCCTCGTCGGTGGCGTTGACGCCGTCCAGCGGCAGCCGCTCGAACTTGCCGCCGCCCTGTTCGGTCAGCAGGCGAAAGCCCGAACTGTCGACGATCGTCGCCTTGACCGCGCCCTGCAGCATCGCGCCGGCGCGCACCTCGGACCCGGGGACATAGCTGATGGCGGAATATTCGATGCCGTGCTGTGTCTCCATCAGGCGCATCAGCGCCTCGGTGCCCGATCCGCGGGAGTGGACGGTGACCTCCTGCCCGTCCAGATCCTCCCACGTGGTGTAGAATTCGGTGTTCACCACCGGAAAGAACTGCAGCGTGCTCATCCGATAGAACATGCGGATCGGCGCCTTGGAGTTCTGGATGAACGCATAGGGCGCGCCCACCCCGATATCGGCCTGCCCGCCGACGACCGCCTGCGTCGCCACGTCCTCGGAGTTGAAGAAGGTGATGTCCATGGGCACGCCGCGTTCCTTGGTGCGCTCCATCGCGATCAGCAGGCCCAGGGTTTCGACGGACGCGATGTCGCCCATCGCGACCCGCATCGGCGTCTGCGCCGCAGCCCCCGTGGCCAGTGCGACCGCCATCGCGCCGCCCGCAACCCATGCCGCAAGCGGCCCTGTCAGTATCCTCGTTCCCCTCATCTCGGCGCTCCTCCCAAAGCGGCAATGTCGGCGCGAATCCCGGCTGCGCCTCGATTGGTTTGACCATGACACCCGATTGGTTAATTGGTCAACAGTGCAGTTCAGATGTTTCCACCCGTAAAACCTAAGGATGATGGGCGATTGACCCCAGACCAATCCGCGTTTATCCTGACTCAATTGAAGAATTGGTTACGATGGTGATCTTGAGCGGCAGCCCCGACCCCCTGGCCGGATTTCCGGCCCATGACGACGACAGCGGCTCGCCGCAGGCGACGCTGGTGCAATTGCGCGCCTGGCTGATGCGCCACGATTTCGCCCCCGGCACCCGCCTGCCCCCCGAACGCGACCTGTCCGAGACGTTGGGCGTTTCGCGCGGCGAACTGCGCAAGGCGCTGGCCACGCTGGAGGCCGAGGGCCAGGTCTGGCGGCATGTCGGCAAGGGCACCTTCATCGGATCGCGCCGCGTCGAGGTGATGAGCCTGTCCGAGATCGACCGCGTGACCAATCCCGCCGAAGTCATGCGCGCCCGCCTGCTGATCGAGCCGATGCTGGCGCGCGAGGCCGCGCTGAACGCCACCCAGGATCATATCGAGGCGATGGCCGCCTGCATCCTGCGCACCCGCAGCGCCCAGACCTGGCGCCAGTACGAGACCGCCGACAACGAATTCCACCGCCTGATCGCGCAGGCGACCGGCAACCGGCTGCTGCTGGCCCTGTTCGATGCGCTAAACGCGGTGCGGCGGCAGTCGTGTGGGGCGCGCTGCGGTCGGGGCGGCAGCGGCCGCCGGACGACCATCATTCCTTTGCCGAACACGACCGGATCGCCGCCGCGATCGCCCGGCGCGACCTGTCCGGCGCGGCCGAGGCGATGCATCACCACCTGCGCGCGGTCCAGAAAAAGCTGATCGACCCGCAGGGGCCTGCGATCCACCCCGAATAACGGGGCAGATGGTGGACATTTCCCCCCGACGCGACGCACAATCCCGCGCATAAGAACGAGGATCAACAGACCATGGCCGAACAAGACACACCCCAGATCATCTATACCAAGGTCGACGAGGCGCCCGAGCTGGCGTCGGCATCGCTGCTGCCGATCATCCGCCGCTTTGCGGATGCGGCCGGAATCACCGTCGCCACGCGCGACATCTCTCTGGCGGGGCGCATCATTTCGGCGTTTCCAGAACGGCTGACCCCGGAACAGGCGCAGTCGGACGATCTGGCGGCCTTGGGCGCATGGGTCAAGACGCCCGCCGCCAACGTCATCAAGCTGCCCAACATCTCGGCCTCGGTGCCGCAGCTGGTGGGCGCGATCAAGGAATTGCAGGCGCAGGGCTATGACCTGCCCGACTATCCGGTCGATCCGTCGGGTGACGCCGAGGCGGACATCCGCGCGCGTTACGACGCGCTGAAGGGGTCGGCCGTGAACCCCGTCCTGCGCGAGGGCAATTCGGACCGCCGCGCCGCGCGGGCGGTCAAGAACTATGCCAAGGCGCATCCTCATTCGATGGGCAAGTGGTCCCCCGACAGCAAGACCCGCGTGTCGTCCATGCCCGCAGGCGATTTCCGCCGCAACGAGACGTCGGTGACGCTGACGGCCGACCAGGCCGGCCCCGTGCGCATCCAGCTGACCGGCGCGGACGGCCAGGTGACCGTGCTGAAGGACGGCCCCGACCTGCCCGCAGGCACCGTGGTCGATGCCAGCTTCCTGTCGGTCGCCGCGCTGACCCGTTTCCTGGAGGCAGAGATCGAGGCGACGCAGGCCGAAGGCACGCTGTTCTCGGTCCACCTGAAAGCCACGATGATGAAGGTGTCCGACCCGATCATCTTTGGCCACGTGGTGCGCACCTGGCTGGCCCCGGTGTTCGAACGCCACGGCGCGGCGCTGGTCGCGGCGGGTGCCGACCCCAATGGCGGCCTGGGCACCGTGCTGGCCCGCGTGGCGCAGATGCCCGACGGCGACGCGATCCGCGCCGAGATCGATCAGATCATGGCGCAGCGCCCGCCGCTGTACATGGTGAACTCCGACAAGGGCATCACCAACCTGCACGTGCCGTCCGACGTGATCATCGACGCGTCGATCCCGGCGCTGCTGCGCGCGGGCGGCAAGGGCTGGGGTCCCGACGGGGCCGAGGCCGACACCAACTGCGTCATCCCCGACACGTCCTATGCCGATGTCTATGACGAGAGCGTGCGCTATTTCAAGGAAACCGGCGCGCTGGACCCGCGCACCGCGGGCACCGTCCAGAACGTCGGCCTGATGGCGCAGAAGGCCGAGGAATACGGGTCGCACCCGACCACGTTCGAGATCCCGCATGCCGGCACCGTGACCGTGACCGCCGCCAATGGCGACGAACTGCACAGCCACGCGGTCGATGCGGGCGACATCTGGCGTCTGTGTTCGACCCGTCAGGCCGCGATCGAGGACTGGGTGCGCCTGGCCATCGACCGCCAGCGCCTGGAGGGCTGCAAGGCGGTGTTCTGGCTGGACCGCGACCGCGCGCATGACCGCGAGCTGCTGGCCTATGTCCAGCCGATGCTGGAGGCGGCAGGCGTCGCCGACCGGTTCGAGGTTCTTGCCCCGCGCGCGGCCACGCGCCTGTCCTTCGAGACGATCCGCGCGGGTCAGGACACCATCGCGATCACCGGCAACGTGCTGCGCGACTATCTGACCGACCTGTTCCCGATCCTGGAGCTGGGCACCTCGGCCAAGATGCTGTCGATCGTCAAGTTGATGCAGGGCGGCGGCATGTTCGAGACGGGCGCCGGCGGGTCCGCCCCCAAGCACGTCCAGCAGCTGGCCGAGGAGAACCACCTGCGGTGGGACAGCCTGGGTGAATTCTGCGCGCTTGGCGAAAGCCTGAACTTCCTGGCCGAAGCCACGGGCAACGAAAAGGCCCGCACCCTGGCCGCCGCGGTCGAGGCCGCGACCCAGGGCGTGCTGGACCACGAACGCTCTCCCGGCCGCAAGGCGGGTGATCCGGACAACCGCGACAGCCACTATTACTTTGCAATGTACTGGGCGCAGGCGCTGGCGCAGCAGAATTCCGACGCCGACCTGGCCGAGGAATTCCGCCCCATCGCCCACGACCTGACCGAGCTCGAGGAGCAGATCGTGACCGAACTGCGCGCGGGTCGCGGTCGTCCCGTCGACTTGGGCGGCTATTATCACGCGGACCCGGAAAAGGTCGCCGCGGTCATGCGCCCGTCGGCCACGCTGAACCGCATCCTGGGATAAGACCCCTTGTGCGCGCGGGTTTTCCCCGCGCGCCATGCCTATCTGCGCGCCGACAGCGTCAACAGACCCTTCTGCAGCAGGATGAAGACCAGCAGCAGCAGGCCGATGACGATCTTGGTCCACCAGCTGGACAGGGTCCCGTCGAAGACGATGTAGGTCTGGATCAGCCCCATCGTCAGAACGCCGACCAGCGTGCCGAACATGTATCCCGATCCGCCCGACAGCAGCGTGCCTCCGATGACCACCGCGGCGATGGCGGTCAATTCCGTCCCCACCGTCGCCAGCGAATAGCCCGACCCGGTATAGACCGCAAAGACGATCCCCGACAGCCCGGCCATCAGCCCCGAAAACCCATAGACCAGCACCGTCGTGCGCCCCTGCGGAACGCCCATCAGGCGGGCGGTCTGCGCGCCGCCGCCCAAGGCATAGACGCTGGTACCGAACCGCGTACGGTGGGCGATGACCATGCCGACGGCAAAGACCGCCAGCATCAGCACCCCGATCAGCGTCAGCCGCCCCTTGCCCGGCATCAGCACATAGGCGCTCTGCAGCTGGCCGAAGAACGGGTGCGTGATGGGCACTGACTGCACCGACAGCAGATAGGCCGCGCCCCGCGCCAGGAACATCCCGGCCAGCGTGACGATGAAGGCGGGCATGGCCAGACGGTCGATCAGGAACCCCATCGCCGCCCCGAACGCGGTCGTAAGCATCAGCAGGATCGCAAAGACCGCCAGCGGATGCAGCCCCGTGTCGCGCAGCATCACGGCGATGAACACGCCCGAAAACGCGATCACGGCCCCCACCGACAGGTCGATCCCGCCCGACAGGATGACCAGCGTCATCCCAACCGCG
Organism: Paracoccus sp. PAMC 22219; assembly: GCF_000787695.1. Classification (GTDB taxonomy): domain Bacteria; phylum Pseudomonadota; class Alphaproteobacteria; order Rhodobacterales; family Rhodobacteraceae; genus Paracoccus. The sequence goes on from NZ_BBPH01000008.1 coordinate 26,996, forward strand.
ACGATGCCCAGATAGGCGTTGTCGGTCAGCAGGTTGCCGATCACCCGCGTCGACAGGATGTTCGGAAACTGGCTGTAGGCCAGCGCATAGGCCGCGACAAAGATCAGAATCGTCGCGTAAAGCGGCAGGGCACGGGCGTTCATGCGCGGTCCCCCTGGGCGCGGTGACTGTCGCGCCACAGCCGCCATTCGGACGCGATGCGCGGCGATTGTAGGATCAGGATAACCAGCACCAGCCCGGCCTTGATGATCAGGTTGTATTCGGACGCGAACCCGGCCAGCAGGATGCCCGCACTGATGGTCTGGATGATCAGCGCCCCCAGCACCGACGCCGCGATGGAGAACCGACCCCCCAGCAGGGAGTTGCCGCCGATCACCACCGCCAGGATGGCGTCCAGCTCCAGCCACAGGCCGGCGTTGTTGGCGTCGGCGCCGCGGATGTCTGCGGTCACGATGATCCCCGCCAAGGCGGCGCACAGCCCGCTGGCGACATAGACGGCGATCAGCAGGACCGTGGCGTTGACCCCGGCCAGCAGGGCGGCGCGGCGGTTGATGCCCACCGCCTCGACCAGCAGGCCAAGCGCGGTGCGCCGCATCAGCAGGGCCACGGCGGCGGCGGTGGCCAGCCAGATCCAGACCGGCACCGGCAGACCCAGGGCCGTCCCCGAGCCCAGCCAGGAAAAGCCCGGATCGGTGAAAGTCAGGATGCGGCCTTCGGTGATCAGCTGGGCCACGCCGCGGCCCATGGTCATCAGGATCAGCGTCGCGACAAAGGGCTGGATGCCCACGACCGCCACCAGCACCCCGTTCCACAACCCCGCCACCAGCCCCGCGCCAAGCGCCACCGCCAGCGCGGCCCCCGCGCCAAGCCCCGCGGTCAGCGCCCAGGCCGCCGCCGCGCCGCAGATCGCCATGATCGTGCCGACCGACAGGTCGATCCCGCGCGTGGCGATGACCAGCGTCATGCCGACCGCCAGCAGCGCCACCGGCGCGCTGCGTTTCAGGATGTCGATGACCGGGCCGACCAGCCGGTCGTTCTGGACCTCGATGGACAGAAAGCCGGGATAGAAGACCGAGACCAGCGCCACCAGGGCGGCCAGCGCGATCAGCTGCGGGGCGATGCGCGACAGGACCGTCATGCCGCCTCTCCGGTTCCGGCGATGGCGCGCATGATCGCATCCGCGCCGACCGCGCCTCCGGTCAGTTCCGCCACATGGGCACGGTCGCGCAGAACGATCACGCGGTCGGCCACCGCGACCAGTTCGTCCAGTTCGCTGCTGATGATCAGCAGGGACAGGCCGCCCTGTGTCAGGTCGCGGATCAGGCGCAGGATCTGGGCATGCGCGCCCACGTCGATGCCGCGCGTGGGTTCGTCCAGGATCAGAAAGCGCGGGTTCATCGCCAGCCAGCGGGCCAAAACGGCCTTTTGCTGGTTGCCGCCCGACAGCTCTCCGATGGGTTTTTCACGACCGGATGTGCGGATGTCCAGCTGCCGGATATAGTCGTCGGCCAGCCGGTTCTGTTCCGCCCGCGGTATCGGGCGTGCCCAGCCCCGGCGGGCCTGCAGGCCCAGAATGATATTCTCGCGGATCGACAGGTCGGCCACGATGCCGTCGGTCTTGCGATCCTCGGGGGCAAAGCCGAAGCCCGCGGCGATGGCCGCGCGGGGGGTGCGCAGGTCGATGGGGCCCGCGTCGTCGCGGGCGGTGCCGGTCTGGGCGGGGCGGATGCCGAACAGCAGTTCGGCCGTCTCGGTCCGGCCCGACCCCAGCAGTCCGGCCAATCCGACGACCTCTCCGGCGCCCACGTCCAGATCAAAGGGCTGGATGGTGCCGGCGCGGCCCATCCCCTGGAACCGCAGGATCGGGGCCGTGGGGGCGGCGTCCGCGGCGGGGATGGCCACCACATCCTCCAACGCGCGGCCCAGCATCTGTTCGACCAGGGTCATGCGGTCCAGCCCGGCGATGGGCTGGCTGGCGACGCGGCGGCCGTTGCGCAGGATCGTCACCTGGTCGGCCAGGTCGAACACCTGGTCCAGGAAATGCGACACGAAGACGATCGCCATGCCCTGATCACGCAGCGACCGCAGCACGTCAAAGACCATCCGCACCTCGGCCTTGTCCAGGCTGGCGGTGGGTTCGTCCAGAATCAGCACCTTGCCCGAGATGCGGACCGCGCGGGCGATGGCCACGATCTGCTGGATGGCCACCGAATAGCGGCCCAGATCGCGGTCCACGTCGATGTCCAGGCCATAGCGGGCCAGCGTCTCGCGCGCTTGGGCGCGCATGGCGCGGGTGTCGATCAGGCCGAACCGGCGGGGTTCATGCCCGAACATCAGGTTCTGCGCGACCGTCAGGTTCGGCAGCAGGTTCACCTCCTGATAGACGGTGCCGATGCCCAATTCCTGCGCCTGCAGGGTGGACCGCGGGTCGATCGGGGCACCGTCCAGCGTGACCGTGCCCCCGTCGCGGCGATAGGCGCCGGTCAGGCACTTGATCAGCGTGGATTTCCCCGCGCCGTTCTCGCCCAGCAGGGCGTGGACCTGGCCCGCCGCGATGTCCAGGTCGACATCGTCCAGCGCGCGCGTGCCGGGAAACACCTTGGTCAGCGACCGGATCGACAGCAGCATCGGCATTCCTTTCAGGGGTCGGGCGGGCCTGTCCTGGCCCGCCCGCATGACATCAGTAGCCCAGATCCTTGCGGCGATCGTATTCGCCCTGCGGATCGTCGGCCGAGGTGTACAGCTTGGATTCGGTCTGGATGAACTTTTCGGGCATGGTGCCGTCGGCCCAGTACGCCTCCAGCGCGTCAAAGGCGGGACCGGCCATGTTCGGGGTCAGTTCGACCGTGGCATTGGCCTCGCCCGCGGCGATGGCCTGGAAGATGTCGGGAACCGCGTCGATGGACACGACCAGGATGTCGGTCCCCGGCGCCAGACCCGCCTCCTTGATGGCCTGGATCGCGCCCACGGCCATGTCGTCGTTATGGGCATACAGCGCACAGATGTCCGCCCCGCCGCCTTCGGCCTGCAGGAAGCTTTCCATGACCTCCTTGCCGCGGGCCCGGGTGAAATCGGCGGTCTGGCTGCGCACGATCTCCAGGTTGTCGTGATCCGCGATGGCATTCTCGAACCCGGTCTTGCGGTCGATGGCGGGGCTGGAGCCGGTCGTGCCCTGCAACTCGACGATGCGGCATTCCGCGCCCGCGACCTGGTCGACCAGCCATTGGCCGGCGACCTCTCCCTCGTGGACCAGATCCGATCCCACGGCGGTCAGGTACAGGTCGTCCGCGCTGTCGACCTGACGGTCCAGCAGGACGACGGGGATCTCCGCCTCGGCGGCCTCCTGCAGGACACTGTCCCAGCCTGTGGCCACGACCGGCGCCAGCAGAATCGCATCGACCCCCTGGGCCACGAACGACCGGATTGCGGCGATCTGGTTTTCCTGCCGCTGCTGGGCGTCCGAAAACTGCAGTTGATAGCCGCGCTCCTCCGCTTGGCTGCGGGTCAGCGTGGTTTCCGCCGCGCGCCAGCCCGATTCCGAACCGATCTGCGAAAAGCCGATCGTCTCTCCGTCGGCAAGGGCCGCACCGGCCGACAGGGCCAGCGCGGCAACAGTCGTCAGCATGGTTGCATGGGTCATGTGAACATCCTCCCTGGATATGTGTAGACGTTTGTCCGCGCGGCTGTCTTCCCTCAGTCGCGAAGGTCGTGTGGCAGCAGGGCGTCGGGCAGGTTCTGGAAACAGACCGGGCGCAGCCAGCGCCGGATCGCCAGAGTGCCGACGCTGGTCGCGCCGAAATTCGTGGATGCCGGATAGGGGCCGCCATGGACCATGGCGTCTGACACCTCGACCCCGGTGGGCCAGCCGTTGGCCAGGATGCGTCCGGCCTTGCGTTCCAGCACCGGCATCAGCCGCGCCGCAAGGTCCGTGTCGCCGTCGTCCATCTGCAGCGTCACCGTCAGCTGGCCGTCCAGCGCGCGGGCCACGTCCAGCATCTGCGCATCGTCGTTCGCGGCGACGATCAGGCCAAGCGGGCCGAACACCTCGTGCGCCAGCGCGGGGTTGTCCAGGAACGCGGCCGCCGTGGCGCGGAATACGGCGGGGCGCGCGTTCCGTCCAGGCGCCTCGGCCACGGTCACGGGGGTCGCCGCGCCCGCGACCGCCGCCACGCCGTCGCGGAACGATTGCGCGATGCCGTCGGACAGCATCCCCTGCGCGGGTGCGTCGGCCAAGGCGGTGGCGGCGGCCGCGGCGAATGCGTCGGCGGTGGCGGCGGGCAGGATCACCACGCCGGGATTGGTGCAGAACTGGCCCGCGCCCATCGTCAGGCTGACGGCCCAGCCTTGGGCGATCTGATCGCCCCGCGCGGCCATGGCGGCGGGCAGCAGGAAACAGGGGTTGATGCTGCCCAGTTCGCCAAAGAACGGGATGGGTTCGGGACGCGCGGCGCACAGGTCGAACAGCGCGCGCCCGCCGCCCAGGCTGCCGGTAAAGCCCACGGCCCGGATCAGCGGATGGCGCACCAGCGCCTGTCCGGTCTGATGCCCCGCCCCGTCCAGATAGGCGAACACCCCCGCAGGCATGCCGGTCCGATTGGCGGCCTTCAGGATCGCCTCGGCCACGATGCGGCCGGTTTCGGGATGGGCAGGGTGGCCCTTGACCACGACCGGACAGCCCGCCGCCAGTGCCGAGGCCGTGTCCCCGCCCGCGGTTGAAAAGGCCAGCGGAAAGTTCGACGCGCCGAACACCGCGACAGGCCCCACCGGCCGCTGGATCATGCGCAGGTCGGGGCGCGGCAGCGGCTGGCGGTCGGGCAGCGCCGTGTCGTGGCGGCGGTCCAGGTAATCGCCCTTGCGCATATGGTCCGCGAACAGGCGCAGCTGGCCCGTGGTGCGCCCGCGTTCGCCCTGCAGCCGGGCGGTGGGAAGGCCGGTTTCGGCGGCGCCGGTTTCGGTGATGGCATCGGCGCGGGCCTCGATCGCATCGGCGATGGCGTCCAGGAACCCGGCGCGGGCATCGCGCGACAGGGCGGCGAAATCAGGAAATGCCGCCTCGGCCGCGCGGGCGGCGCTGTCGACGGCGTCCTGGCCGTCAGCGTCCTGCCAGCGGCCAAAGATCAGGTGCTGTCCGTCGCGAGGGTGGGTCATCAAGGTCTCCTTCAGAATTCGAACGGCTCGACGGTATGCCGCCGACCCGAGGTAAAGGCGTCCGCGACCAGCACCATCGGTGCCAGGTCCACGTCGGACGCCCCTTGCCGCACCAGCCGCGCCATGCGGTCATACAGCGCGGGATATTCCTGCATGATGCTGTCGCCGCCCGTCACGGGGCGGTCGTCGATCTGCACGATGTTGCCGCCGTTGCGCAGCACCAGCGTGCCGTGATCGGTGACGATGCGGATGTCCCAGGTCTGCGGCCCCTGCTGGCGGAAATCCAGATCGGCCGTGATGCCGTGCGACAGCTGCAGCAGCGCCGCGATAGGGGCCTGCCGGTTGGCGGGCACGTCCAGGTCGGCGGCCTGCAGGTGCACCGGTTCGGGCAGGATCGCGGTCAGGATCGACAGCGCGTTGATGCCCGGATCAAAGACGCCCATGCCGCCCGCATCCAGGATCCAGTCCTGGCCGGGGTGCCATTTGCGGATATCCTCGCGCCAGGTGATCCGGCCTTCGCGGACGGTGCGACCGGCCAGCCAGTCACGGGCGGCGGCGACCCCCTGAGCCATGCGCGAATGCCAGGTGGCAAAGATCGACAGCCCTTGCGCCGCGGCCATGTCGCGCAGGACATGCACCTCGGACAGGGTGGCGCCGGGGGGCTTTTCCAGCATCAGGTGGCGCCCCGCCCGCAGCACCGCCACCGCCGCGGCAAAGCGCGGCACCGGCGGCAGGCACAGGCTGATCGCGCAGATTTCGGGGTGGGCCTCCAGCATCGTGTCGATGTCGTGAAAGGCCAGAACGCCCGGAACCTGCCCGCTGCGCGACACGGTGGCCGCCAGGTCCCAGTCCGGGCTGGCGGCCAGCGCGGGCACGTGCTGATCCAGGGCGATCTTGCCGATACCGACCAGGGCGATCTTCATCAGTGGCTGTCCTTTCCGACGGCGTTACCGCGGCATCCGCGCAGGAAATCCATGTCGGCCCCGGTATCGGCGCCCATCACATGCGCCTGGTGCAGAAAGGCGTAACCGCTGGTCGGCTGGCCGGGCAGCGGCCGCCATGCCAGCAGCCGCGCCGCCAGTTCCGCGTCCGGGATGTCCAGGTGCAGACGGCGGTTCGGCACGTCCAGCTCGATCATGTCGCCGTCCTTCACGACCGCCAGCGGGCCACCGGCGGCGGCCTCGGGGGCGGTGTGCAGGACCACGGTCCCATAGGCCGTGCCCGACATGCGCGCATCGGAAATGCGGATCATGTCGGTAATGCCCTTGCGCAAGACCTTGGGCGGCAGGCCCATGTTGCCGACCTCGGCCATGCCGGGATAGCCCTTGGGGCCGCAGTTCTTCAGGACCATCACGCAGGTCTCGTCGATGTCCAGCGCCTCGTCGTTGATGCGTTCCTTGTAGTGGTCGATATCCTCGAACACGACCGCGCGGCCGCGATGCACCAGCAGATGCGGGCTGGCGGCGGAGGGTTTCAGCACCGCGCCGTCGGGGGCCAGGTTGCCCTTCAGCACGGCGATGCCGCCTTGGGGGGTCAGCGGGTTCGATGCCGGGCGGATCACGTCGGGATTGTGGTTCATCACATCGCGGACCTCGTCCCAGATGGTCTGGCCGCTGACGGTCAGCGCGTCCCGATGCAGCTGCCCGGCCTCGGCCAGGTGCTTGATGACCACGGGCAACCCGCCGGCATAGAAGAACTCCTCCATCAGGTACTGGCCCGACGGCATCAGGTTGACGATGGTCGCCACGTCCCGCCCGCAGCGGTCCCAATCGTCCAGCGTCAGGTCCACCCCCACGCGGCCCGCCATGGCCAGCATGTGCACCACCGCGTTGGTCGACCCGCCGATGGCGCCGTTCACGCGGATCGCGTTCTCGAACGCCTGCTTGGTCATGATGTCGGACGGTTTCAGGTCGTCCTTGACCATCTGCACGATGCGCCGTCCCGACATCTGCGCCATGACCCGGCGGCGACTGTCCACGGCCGGGATCGCGGCATTGCCGGACAGCGCCATGCCCAACGCCTCGGCCATCGATGCCATCGTGCTGGCGGTGCCCATCGTGTTGCAGGTACCAGATGAGCGGGACATGGACGCTTCGGCCTCCAGGAAGTCATCCTGGCTCATGGTGCCGGCCTTCACGGCCTCGCTGAACTTCCACAGATGCGTGCCCGACCCCACGCGTTCGCCGCGGAAATAGCCGTTCAGCATCGGCCCGCCGGTCACCACGATCGACGGGATGTCGCAGGATGCCGCCGCCATGATCAGGCTGGGCGTGGTCTTGTCACAGCCGACCAGCAGCACTGCACCGTCCATCGGCTGGCCGCGAATGGTTTCCTCGATCGCCAGCGCGGCCAGGTTGCGGAACATCATGGCCGAGGGGCGGAACGTATTTTCGGACGCCGAGAACACCGGCACTTCGACCGGGAAACCGCCCGCCTCCCACACGCCGGCCTTCACCTTTTCGGCCAGTTCCCGCAGGTGCCCGTTGCAGGGCGTCAGGTCGGACCAGGTGTTCAGGATGCCGATGATGGGCCGCCCGTCGAACAGATCGTGCGGATAGCCCTGATTCTTCATCCAGCCGCGGTGATAGATCGTGTCGCGGGACGTGCCGCCATACCATTCCTGCGAACGCAGACGGCGGGGCCAGGGGGCAGGGGTGAATGTCATGGGCCGGACCTCTACAGGGCCGCGACCGCGACAGGCGTCGCGTCGGCGGGGCGTTGCGTCAGCGGATTGACCAGCGGCAGGCCGAAATCCGGGCATTCGATCTGAAAGCTGTCGCCGTCACGCGTGGTGACACCATCGGCGAATGACAGGGTCGCGGTGCCGAAGAAATGCACGTGCACGTCGCCGGGCTGACGGAACAGATCGTACTTGAAATGGTGGTGTTCCAGGTTGGCCAGGCTGTGGGACATGTTCGCCTCTCCGGACAGGAAAGGCTTTTCCCAGATCACCGCGCCCTCGCGCAGCAGACGGCTGGTGCCGCGCAGATCGGCAGGCAGGTCGCCCACCCGCAGTTCGGGGCCGAAACTGGCCACGCGCAGCTTGGAATGCGCCAGCCACAGATAGTTGCCGCGTTCGGTCACGTGGTCGGAAAACTCGTTGGCCAAGGCAAAGCCCAACCGGAAGGGGCGGCCATCTGGGGCGATGACGTAAAGGCCCGCGATCTCCGGCTCCTCTCCGGCGTCCAGGGCGAAGCCGGGCGATGTCAGGGCCGCGCCGGGGGCCACGGCGGCATGACCGTTGCCCTTGTAGAACCATTCGGGCTGCGCGCCGATGCGGCCCGTGTCGGGCTTGCCGCCCTCCAGCCCCATGCGGAACATCTTCATGCTGTCGGTCAGGTTCTCGGACGCGGTCTGGTGCATCGCGTCGCGCGTCGATGCCGATCCCAGATGGGTCAGCCCGGTCCCGGTCAGGTGCAGATGCGCCGGATCGTCATGGTCCAGCGGCACCAGCAGGCGCCCCTGGTCCAGCGCCGCGGCCAGATCGATCGCATCCCCCTGCCCGCGGGCCGCGACCTCGGCCACAAGCCCACGGCCCGCGGCGATCGCCGCCAGCGCCAGGTCGCGGGTCGAGGTCGCGCCGGGGACCAGATGCGCCGCGCCATCGGTGCGGGCGGCGACGGCGCGGGTGCCGTCCGTCAGGGTCAGTTGCGACAGGAACATGGATCAGACCTCGCGGTTCTTGTTGTAGACGTCGAAGAACACCGCGGCCAACAGGACCAGGCCCTTGATCACCTGCTGGTAATCGATGCCGATGCCCATGATGGACATGCCGTTGTTCATCACGCCCATGATGAAGGCGCCGACGACGGCCCCCACGATGCGGCCCACACCCCCCGACATGGACGCGCCCCCGATGAAGACGGCGGCGATCACGTCCAGTTCGACCGCAAAGCCTGCGCGCGGGGTGGCGGTGTTCAGGCGCGCGGCGAAGATCAGGCCCGCAAGGGCGGCCAGCAGGCCCATGTTGACGAAGGTCAGAAAGGTCAGACGCTCGGTCCGGATGCCGGACAGTTTCGCGGCCTTGGCATTGCCGCCGACCGCATAGATGCGCCGCCCGATCGTGGTGCGTTCGGTCAGGAACACATAGATCACCGTCAGCACCACCATCGACAGCAACACGTTGGGCAGGCCGCGGAACCAGGCCAGCTTCCACGTCACGAACAGCAGGGCGGCGGCGACGATGGCGTTGCGCAGCACGAACAGGGCAAAGGGCTCATCCTCGATCCCGTACCGGGCGTTGCGGGCGCGGGTGCGCAGGCCCAGCCACACGATCAGCAACGTGGCCATCACGCCCACGGCCATGGCCAGCCCGTTCGGCCGCCCGATGCCCAGGATGTCGGGAATGAACCCGGTCGACAGCAGCTGGAAATTCGCCGGGAACGGCCCGACCGACTGGCCCGCCAGCAGCCACAGCGACAGCCCGCGAAAGACCAGCATCCCCGCCAGCGTGACGATGAAGGATGGGATCTTCCAATAGGCCACGAAATAGCCCTGCACCGCCCCGATCGCCATGCCCGTGACCAGGCAGATCGCCATCGCGGCCCAGACCGGCATGTCCAGATTGACGATCATCACCGCCGCCAGCGCGCCGACGAACCCCATGACGGAACCGACCGACAGGTCGATATGGCCCGACACGATCACCAGCAGCATGCCAAGCGCCATGATGATGATATAGCTGTTCTGCAGGAACAGGTTGGTGATGTTCACCGGGCGCAGCAGCACGCCCCCGGTCACGATCTGGAAGAACCCCATGATCGCGATCAGCGCGAACAGCAGCCCGTATTCGCGCAGGTGCTTCTTGATATAGTCGCCGATGCCTGCGGCCGGCGCGCGGTCCGTCTGTTCCACGGCCATGTCCTTTCTATTCCCTGACGATCAGCGACATGATCGCTTCCTGGCTGGCCTGATCCGCGGTCAGTTCCCCGACAAAGCGGCCCTCGTTCATCACATAGATGCGGTCGCACATGCCCAGCAGCTCCGGCATCTCGGAGGAGATCATGACGACCCCCTTGCCCGCGGCACTCAGGTCGTTGATGATGCTGTAGATTTCGTATTTCGCGCCGACATCGATACCGCGCGTGGGTTCGTCCAGGATCAGCACGTCGGGGTCGGTGAACAGCCATTTGGCCAGGATGACCTTCTGCTGGTTGCCGCCCGACAGGTTCATGACCTTCTGGAACACCGACGGCGTGCGAATGCGCAACTGCTTGCGATAGGTCTCGGCCACCTCGGTCTCGCGGCCCTCGTCGACGATGCCGCGGCGGGCGACGCCGTCCAGGTTGGCCAGGATCGTGTTGCGCCGGATCGTCTCGTCCAGGATCAGGCCCAGGGTCTTGCGATCCTCGGTGACGTAGGCAAGGCCTGCGGCGATGGCGCGGTCGACGGTGGACAGGTCGACCGCCTGTCCCCGGACCAGGGCCTGACCCGCGATGTTGCGGCCATAGCTGCGGCCAAAGACGCTCATCGCCAGTTCGGTCCGGCCCGAGCCCATCAGGCCGGCGATGCCCACGACCTCTCCGGCGCGGACGGTCATCGACAGGTCGCGGATCATCTGGCGGTCGCGCTGTTCGGGATGCCAGACGTTCCAGCCCTGCAGCTCGAACAGCACCTCGCCCGCACGGCGGTCGCGGTCGGGATAGCGGTGGGCCATGTCCCGGCCCACCATGTCGCGCACGATGCGGTCCTCGGTCAGGCCCTGCCGCGCGTCCAGCGTGCTGATCGTGGCGCCGTCGCGTATCACGGTGACGCTGTCGGCCACACGGCGGACCTCGTTCAGCTTGTGGCTGATGATGATGCTGGTGACGCCCTGACCCTTCAGCTCCAGCAGCAGGTCCAGCAGCGCCTGGCTGTCGCTTTCCGACAGGGCGGCGGTGGGTTCGTCCAGTATCAACAGGCGCACGTTCTTGGACAGCGCTTTGGCGATCTCGACCAGCTGCTGCTTGCCCACGCCAAGCGTGTCGACGATGGTGCCCGGCGTCTCGCGCAGGCCGACCTTGGCCAGCAGCGCCTCGGTCTGGCGGAACGTTTCGGGCCAGTCGATGACGCCGCGGGTGGCGCGTTCGTTGCCCAGGAAGATGTTCTCGGCGATGGTCAGCAGCGGCACCAGCGCCAGTTCCTGGTGGATGATGATGATGCCGCGATCCTCGCTGTCGCGGATGGTGCGGAAATCGACGGGCTGGCCGTCGAAGACGATCCGCCCGTCATAGCTGCCGGTGGGATAGACGCCCGACAGCACCTTCATCAGTGTCGACTTGCCCGCGCCGTTCTCTCCGCAGATGGCGTGGATCTCGCCCTGCGCGACGGTCAGGCTGACATCGTCCAGCGCCTTGACGCCGGGAAATGTCTTGCTGATCCCCTGCATTTCCAGAAGGTCTGTCATGGCTTTGCCCTGGATGGGGACCGCCCCGCGGGGGGCGGTCCGGCTGGTGTCACTGCAACTGCTCGGGGGTGTAATAGCCGCTCTCGACCAGGATCTGCTCCCAGTTCGATCCGTCGACCGGCACCGGCTCCAGCAGATACGAGGGCACGACCTTGACGCCGTTGTCATAGGTCTCGGTGTCGTTCACCTCGGGCTCGGTGCCCTTCAGCATGGCGTCGACCATGCCAACGGTGACGCGGGCCAGTTCGCGGGTGTCCTTGAAGACGGTGGAATACTGCTCTCCGGCCTGGATCGACTTGACCGACTGGACCTCGGCGTCCTGGCCGGTGACGATGGGCATGGTCTGATCGCCCGACCCGTAGCCCACGCCCTTCAGCGACGACAGGATGCCGATCGACAGTCCGTCATAGGGCGACAGGACGCCATGCACGGTGGCTTGGGTATAGTTCGACGACAGCAGGTTATCCATCCGCGCCTGCGCGGCCGATCCGTCCCACCGCAGCGTGCCGACCGTGTCCATGCCCATCTGGCCCGACGGGATCGCGATGCGGCCGTCGTCGATCAGCGGCTGCAGGATCGACATCGCGCCATCATAGAAGAAATAGGCGTTGTTGTCGTCCGGGCTGCCGCCGAACAGCTCGACGTTCCACGGCGACACGTCGGGGAAACGCTCCTCCAGGCCCGCGACCAGTGAGTTCGCCTGCTCGACGCCGACCGAGAAGTTGTCGAAGGTCGCGTAATAGTCGACATCCGGCGTGTCGCGGATCAGGCGGTCATAGGCGATGACCTTGATGTCGGAGGCGGCCGCATTGGCCAGCGCGTTCGACAGGGTGGTGCCGTCGATGGCGGCGATCACCAGGACGTCGACGCCCTTGGTGATCATGTTCTCGACCTGCGCCAGCTGGTTGGGGATATCGTCCTCGGCATATTGCAGGTCGGTCTCGTAGCCGGCTTCCTGGAACTGGCGGACCATGTTGTTGCCATCGTCGATCCAGCGGGCCGACGATTGGGTGGGCATGGAAATGCCCACGGTCTGGGCCGCGGCGCCAAAGGCCAGCCACGACGTTCCGATCGCCAGCGCGATCGCGGCGGTGTTCAGTCTCATGTGATTCTCCCTTTCGGCGCCGTGGCGCCGCCCCTCTCGGATGCTCCCGACAGGACGATAGCAAAAAGGTGGGTTATCAGTAAAATGAGATTCGCGACCTTCAACATACCGGAAAACGCATGTCCGAGATTCCTGCACGGTCCTATCTGAAACCCGCCCAGCTGCGCCTGATCCTGGAGATCGCGGACAGCGGACAGCTGCGACAGGCGGCGGCGAACTGCGCGATGACCCAGCCCGCCGCATCGCGGATGTTGGCCGAGGTGGAACGCCTGTTCGACGCGCCGCTGTTCGACCGCCAGCCCAAGGGCATGTCACCCACCGAGATCGGCACCACCGTTCTGCGCCGCGCCCGCGTGATCCTGCGCGAGATGCACAGCATGTCCGCCGACGTGCATGCCCTGCGCGGCGGCCAGGCGGGGTCGGTCCATGTTGGCGCGGTCACCGGCCCCGCGGTCGGCTATCTGATGGCCTCGATCCGCGAGATCAAGAAGGAGACGCCAGAGGCCGACATCACCGTCGATGTCATGCCGTCGCGCGAACTGCTGGGCCATCTGACCACCGGCAAGATGGATTTCGCGCTGGCCAGGATCCTGCCCGAATTCGACAGCCGCGATTTCGAGATCCTGCCGCTGCGCGATGAAAAGGTGACGTTCTGCGTGCGCGCCGATCACCCGATGGCGCGCGCGCCCATGGTCACGCTGACCGAACTGCATGACCACGAATGGATCATGCAAAGCCGCGGCGCCCCGATCCGCGAGGCCACGATGGAGGCGTTCGCCGCCGTGGGCCTGGCCGAGCCGCGCAACATCGTCAACAGCCCGTCGATCCTGTTCACCATCGCCTATCTGGCGCATAGCGACGCCATCGCCTCGGTCTCTGAGGAGGTGGCGCAGCTGTTGATGCGCCCGCCGGTCCACGCGGGGTTCGCGCTGCTGGCCCAGCCCCGGGAAATCCGCGTGGACCCCTATTACCTGCTGAACCTGCGGCGCAGGCCCCTGTCGCGTCTGGCGCGGCGCGTGCGTCAGAAGGTGATCGAAAAGACCTTGGCCGCGGATTAGGGGCGCGTCAGGTCGACCGGGCTGATCAACGGCTGACCGGCGAAATGCGCCTGCAGGTTGTCGACGATCAGCGATGCCATCGCATCCCGCGTCTGGACCGTGCCCGACCCCTGATGCGGCGACAGGGTGACGTTGGGCAGCGCGGTCAGGCGCGGATCGGGGTCGGGTTCGGACCAGAACACGTCCAGTGCAGCAGCACCCAAGCCCCCGTCCTGCAGCGCCGCGATCAGCGCGGGTTCGTCCACGACCGATCCGCGCGCGACGTTGACGAACAGCCCGTCCGGCCCAAGCGCGCGCAGCACCCGGTCCGAGATCAGTCCCTGCGTGTCCGGCCCCCCGGCGACGATGGCGATCAGGATGTCGCTGTCCTGTGCCAGCTGCTCCAGGTCGGGCTGGAACGGATGGCCCGCATCCTTGTCGCGGCGGTTCCAATAGGCGACCTGCAACCCCTGCTGGCTGGCCAGCTCGGCGATCTTGTGGCCGATCGTGCCCATGCCAACGATGCCCAGCCTGCGCCCGCGAAAGCTGCGCTGCAGGGGGAACGCGCCCTTGCGCGCCCAATCGCCGCTGCGGACCCAGGCATCGGCGGCCACGACGTTGCGCCAGCCCATCTGGGCCAGCAGCAGGGCCATGTCCGCCACCTCCTGCGCCAGCGCCGGAGAGGCGTTGGTCAGCGCGATGCCGCGGCCGGCGATGGCATCGACGTCGAACGCGTCATAGCCCGCCGACCCGCAGCTGATGATTTCCAGCGCGGGCAGCTGCTCCAGCAGGTCCGCGTCGACGGTCGTGTGCCCCATCGCGACCATGCCCCGGCAGGCGGCGCCGTGGCGCGCCAGAAAGGCGGGCTTGTCGTCGGCCAGGTCCAGGCGGTGCAGGGTGAACTGCTGTTCAAGGCGGGCTTGCGCGTCGGGGCGGGTCGGGGACAGCATCAGGACGTCGGGCTTCATAAGGCTCTCTTTCTGGCGGTTCGGGTGCCAGCATGCACCGCGTCGCCGTCAATCGCCACCCATGCGCTGCGGCGGGACCAGCGCGCGGATGACCGCGCCCATGTCGACCACGCCCACCGCCTGTCCGTCGCGCATCACCTGATAGTGCCGCCGCACATCGCCCCGCGACAGGGCGATCACGCTTTCCAGCGTGTCGTCCGCATCCACCTGCCCCGACGGGACACCTTCGCCCGCCTGCGTCATGACCGACCGCACGCGCAGCACGCGGGCGCGGTTGATGTCGGCGATGAACGCCTCGATATACGGGTCGGCGGGGTTCAGCAGGATGTGCTGCGGCTCTCCCTGCTGGATGACCTGGCCGTCCTTGAGGATCACCAGATGGTCGGCCAGCTTCAGCGCCTCGTCCAGGTCGTGGGTGATGAAGACGATGGTCTTGTGCAGCTCCGCCTGCAGCTCCAGCAGCAGGTTCTGCATGTCGGTGCGGATCAGCGGGTCCAGCGCCGAGAACGCCTCGTCCATCAGCATGATGCCCGCATTCGACGTCAGCGCCCGCGCGATGCCCACGCGCTGCTGCATGCCGCCCGACAGCTGGTGCGGGAAATGCGCCCCGTATCCGCCCAGGCCCACCCGGTCCAGCCACTTGCGGGCATCGGCCTCGTAGCCCTCGCGCGGGACGCCTTGCGTGAACAGCGCCATGCCCGCGTTGTCCAGCACCGTGCGATGCGGCAGCAGGGCGAATTTCTGGAATACCATCGACATGGTCTTGCGCCGCAGGTCGCGCAGGCGGCGGTCGTTCCAGGTCAGGATGTTGTCGCCGTCGACCAGAACCTCTCCGGCGGTGGGTTCGATCAGGCGGTTCAGGTGGCGGATCAGCGTGGACTTGCCGGACCCGGACAGGCCCATGATCACGGTGATCTGGCCTTCGCGGATGTCGACGTTGATGTCGCGCAGGCCCAGCACATGGTTGTGACGCGCCAGCAGGTCGGGCTTCGACAGGCCCTCCAGCACCTGCGGCAGGACGCCGGCGGGCCTGCTGCCGAAGATCTTGTACAGATTGCGGATTGAGACCTTGACCGGGGCGTTCATCAGCGACCGTCCCGGCTGACGTCGATGCGCGCCAGCGATGCCTTGGTCACGCGGTCCAGGATGATGGCCAGCAGCACGATGCCGAACCCCGCAACCAGCCCCACGCCCAGTTCCAGGTTGCGGATGCCGCGCAGCACCAGGACCCCCAAGCCCGGCGCCGACACCAGGGATGCGATGACCACCATCGCAAGGCTCATCATGATGGTCTGGTTCACGCCCGCCATGATGTTGGGCAAGGCCAGCGGGATCTGCACGCGCCACAGCTTTTGCCCGCGAGTCATGCCGAACGCGTCCGCGGCCTCGATCACGTCGGGATCGACCAGGCGGATGCCCAGGTCGGTCAGGCGAATGACCGGCACGATGGCATAAAGGATGATCGCGATGCCGTACAGTTTCGGTTCGGTCACGCTGAACAGAAAGATCAGCGGGATCAGATAGACAAAGGCGGGCAGCGTCTGCAGCATGTCCAGAACAGGCGTGCCGATCCGGCGCAGGGTGTTGCTGCGCGACATGGCGATGCCCACCGGCACCCCGATCAGCACGCAGATGAACGCGCAGACAAAGATGATCGCCAGCGTCTGCATCGCCTCGGTATAATGGTCGACAAAGGCCAGAAACCCCAGGGACACGGCCACCAGCCCGACCACCCGCCAGGACCGCGCCACGAACCACGTGACGCCCAGCAGCACGGGCAGCATGATGAACCACGGCGTCGCCACCATCAGCGCGATCATCTGGCGCAGCATCCAGCTGAGCGGTTGCGTCGCCGGGTCCAGCACGATGCGCAGCGCGTCGCGCGCCGACAGGAACGCGCGTTCCAGCCCCAGGGTCAGGTCACGCGTCTGCCAGACCGCGCCGCAGGCCGCATGCAGGTTGTTCAGCGACGGCAGCGGCAGGTCCCACCAGGACACCTCCTGCGCGGCCGTTCCCCCGGATGCCTGCGCCATCAGGTCGGCCATCGACATCGGGCCGCCCCCGCCGCCCGCATCGCACCAGTCCCTCAGTCCCAGGGCGTTGAACAGCCCGTCATAGGTCGCCATGTCAGTCCCCCGATGGATGCGCCTCCGCGATGCCGGACCGGGACAGGCCCCGGCCCGGTCCGCCGATCAGTTCTGGCCCAGCAGGGCCGACAGCTTGACCTTGGCATCGTCCGACAGCCAGCCGGACCAGTCGTCGGTGTTGGTGGTCAGGTAATGGACCGCCACCTCCTCGGCCGAGGCGCTGTTCTCGTCCTGCCAAGCCAGCAGGGCGTTCAGGTCATCGGTCTTGAAGGTCATCTTGCGCAGGAATTCGACCACCTCGGGCTGATCGTCGACCAGCGCCGCGGTGACGGCGGTGACACTGGGCGCCTCGGGGAAATCGGACGCCTGCGGGTCGGGGGCGTCGGGGTTCGTCAGCGGCGTGAACTTGGCCTCGTCATAGCCGCCAAGGTCGATCTTGGTCATGTCGTATTTGCCAAGCGGCACTGTCGGGCCCCAGTAGTAACCGAACCACGGCTCTTGTGCGCTGACCGCCGACCCCATCGACGATGCCAGCGTTTCGCCCGACCCGTGGTTGAACACCTCGATGCCCGCGCCCTCCAGGTCCAGCGCGCGGATCAGGTTGTCGCTGACCACGCGGCAGCCCCAGCCCTCGGGGCAGTTGTTGAACCGCCCCACCAGCTCGGGGTTGTCCAGCACGCCCTGGATGGTGGTCAGTTCGGGATGCGCCTCGGCCAGATAGGTGGGGATCCACCACCCCTCGATCCCGCCCGGATCCAGCACGTTGGCCAGCGTCACCATGGTGCCCGCGGCCTCCAGCCTTGTATAGGCCTCGCCCGCCGAATTCAGCCACAGGTCGGTGACGATGTCCGGCTCTCCATTCTCGGCGACCGAGGTGATGGCCGGGATGGTATCCGACTTGACCAGCGTCACGTCGCAGCCATAGCCCTGTTCCAGCAGGAACTTGGCCACCTCGGTGATGATCTCGGCCGAGGTCCAGCCCATCTGGGCGATCGACAGCGCGCCGCATGTCGCGGGCGCGTCCTGCGCCATGGCGGGGGCGGCAAGGGCGGTGCCCAGTACCAGAACCGTCGTGGATAGAAGATGTCTCATCGTCAGTCTCCCGGTTGATGTCCGTTGGGGTGCCCGGCAACGTCTGCGGTTGCCGCGACGTGTCAAAGATCCTTGACCAGACGCAGCGCGTCATAGATCGCGGCATGGGTGTTGCGGGCGGCGACCGCGTCGCCGATGCGGAACAGGCGGAACCGCCCGTCGGGGTTCGGGGCTGCGCCCTGCGCGTCGCCCGCGATCAGCGCGTCGTAATCGACCTGGCCCAGGTTGCGCGACAGCGGCTTCAGGTCGAAATACAGCTCGTCCAGCGGACGGGTTCCGTGATTCACCACCACCTGATCGACCAGCCGTTCGCGCGTCATGTCGCCGTAATCGCTGCCAAGCGTGGCACGCAGGCGGTTGCCGTCGCGCACCACGGACAGCAGGCGCCACGTCACGGTGAATGTCACGTCCCGGCGCTGCAGGCTGCGCATGTAGGGGACCAGGTTCATCGCCATCACCTCGGGGGCAAAGGCGCGGTCGGGGGTCACGATTTCCACCCGCGCGCCGGTGGCGGCGATGATGTCGGCGGCCTGCAGGCCCGCATGGTCGCCCGCGTCGTCAAAGATCAGCACGTCCTGGCCCGGTTTCACATCGCTCGACAGGATGTCCCATGCCGAACAGACCAGATCGTTCCCCGCGCCCAGCACATCCGTATGAGGCAGCCCGCCGGTGGCCACGATCACCTCGTCGGGGTCGGTGGCCAGCACGTCGTCCGCCTCGGCATAGCTGTTGAAGCGGAACGACACGCCGCGCTTTTCGCACATCGCCATCCGCCACGAGATGATCGAGATCATCTCGCGACGCCGCTCCTGCTGGGCGGTCAGGCGGATCTGGCCGCCGGGACGGTCCGCGGCCTCGAACACCGTCACGGCATGCCCACGTTCGGCGGCGACGCGCGCGGCTTCCAGCCCGGCGGGACCGGCGCCGACGATGGTCACGCGGCGTTTGTCGGACGCGGGCGGGATGTCGTGGGGCATCGTCTCCTCGCGCCCGGTCGCGGCGTTGTGCAGGCAAAAGGCCAACCCGCCCTGATAGATGCGGTCCAGGCAATAGTTGGCGCCGACGCAGGGGCGGATGTCATCCTCGCGCCCTTCGATGATCTTGCGCACCAGATGCGGGTCGGCCATGTGCGCCCGCGTCATGCCGACCATGTCCAGCAGGCCCGCGGCGATGGCGTGACGCGCGGTCGCCACATCGGGGATCTTGGCGGCGTGGAAGGTCGGAAAGCCCGTCGCGGCGCGGATCTGGCCCGCGAATTCCAGATGCGGGGCATTGCGCATGCCCTGCACCGGGATCAGGTCGGTCAGCCCGGCATCGGTGTCGATGTGGCCGCGCACCACGTTCAGGAAATCGACCAGCCCGCTGTCCTTCAGCATGTGCGACACGCGGAACCCGTCCTCGGCGCCCATGCCGCCGGACAGCACCTGATCGCCGGTATAGCGCAGGCCCACGATGAAATCCGGCCCGCAGCGGTCGCGGATCGCCTGCAGCACCTGCATGGTGAAGCGCAGGCGGTTTTCCAGGCTGCCGCCCCACGGGGCCTCCAGGTCGTTGGTCAGGGGCGACCAGAACTGTTCCAGCAGGTGGCCATATGCCTCCAGCTCGATCCCGTCGACGCCCGCGGCCTGCATGCGTTCGGCGGCGTCCGCGAAATCGCGGGTGATGCGGGCGATGTCCCAATCCTCCATCCGCTTGGGAAAGGCGCGGTGGGCGGCCTCGCGTTCGTGGCCGGGGGCCACCACGGGCAGCCAGTCGCCCTTGTCCCACCGGGTGCGCCGGCCCAGATGGGTCAGCTGGATCATCACCGCGGCACCATGGTCGTGGCATTCGTCGACCAGCTTGCGCATCCAGCCGACGACCTCGTCCTTGTAGGCCAGGATGTTGTTGAAGACCGGCGGGCTGTCGCGCGACACCGCCGCCGACCCCGCGGTCATGGTCAGCGCGACCCCCGCGCGGGCCCGCTCGACGTGATAGGCGCGATAGCGGTCCTTGGGCATCCCGTCCTCGGGATAGGCCGGTTCGTGGCTGGTGATCATGATCCGGTTGCGCAGGGTCAGATGCTTCAGCCGATAGGGCTGCAGAAGGGGGTCCTGTGACATCCGTGCCTGCCTTTGAGGAAACCGCATGGGGACATACGGCGCAAAATGTTCACCTGTGTCAATTAAAAAGACAGGGGTGCATACTTTCGGCGGAGTGTCGTCTTGCAGGGGGGACAGTCACCCCCTAGGGTTGCCGCATGGACGCACAGGACATGGCCGGCACAGGCTGGCGCGGATCGCGGGAGGGCTGGTTGGACGCGGGCTATCGCGCGCTGATCGAGGGTGGCGTGGACGCGGTCAAGATCATGCCGCTGGCGCGCCAGTTGAACCTGTCGCGCACCAGCTTCTACTGGTTCTTTCACGACCGCGAGGCGCTGCTGGCGGCGCTGCTGGACGGCTGGCACGCGCGCACCACCCTGCCCCTGACCGCCGCGACGCGCCATTACGCCGAGACCCAGGCCGAGGCGATGCTGAACGTCATCGGCTGTTTCCTGTCCGCCGAGACCTTCGATTCCCGGCTGGAATTCGCGGTGCGCAGCTGGGCCCTGCAGGACCGCGCTGTCGAAGATCGGGTCAAGGTCGCCGACGACGCCCGCATCGCCGCGCTGACGCGGATGCTGACCGAATGGGGCCATGATCCGATGTCAGCGGATGTGCGGGCGCGCACGGTCTATCTGGTGCAGATCGGCTATATCTCGATGCAGTCGTCCGAGGATATCGACACCCGCCTGTCGCGCATCCCGTCCTATGTCCACATCTATACCGGCGCCGCCCCCGAACCGCGCGAGATCGCCCGCTTCACGCCCGGTTCCGCCGCGACATCGCCAGCTGACGGGCGATGCGGCGCGCGACGCTAACAATTATCTGCCGGAACCGGCCCGCGGCCCCGCCCGTTTTCAGGGCACACGCGGCCATGCCGCAGCCAGCCAGGACAGTCCCATGACCCAAGCCCCGATCGCCTATCACCCCGGATTGGAAACCCCCGCAGACGACGAGGCCGACACCATCGCCGAGCTGAACCGGACCTTCGACACGATCCTGGAGCGCGTGGCCGATGACGAGGGTCACGCCTATCGCGCCGTGCACGCCAAAAGCCATGCCCTGATCGAGGCGCGGCTGACCGTCCTGGACGATCTGCCGCCCGAACTGGCGCAGGGCATCTTTGCCCGGCCCGGCGCGCATGACGCGATCCTGCGCGTCTCGACCAATCCCGGCGACGTGCTGGACGATTCCGTGTCGGTCCCGCGCGGGGTGTCGCTCAAGGTGCTGGACGTGCAGGGCGACCGCCTGGAAGGGTCCGAAACGGACCGGTCGCAGGACTTCATCATGGTCGACGGCCCCGTCTTCACCGCCAAGGACGCGGCGGCGTTCCTGAAGAACCTCAAGCTGCTGGCCAAGACAACCGACCGCGCGCAATGGGCGAAAAAGCTGCTGTCGACCGCGCTGCGCGGGGTCGACAAGGTGCTGACCGCGACGACCGGGCCCAGCCCCACGATCCGCACCATGGGCGGCGCGCCGAATTCTCATCCGCTGGCACTGACCTATTATTCGCAGACGCCCTATCGCTATGGCAACCACGTGGCCAAGGTCCAGCTGGTCCCGGTCCTGCCACGGATGACCGAGCTTGCCGACCACACCGTCCACACGCGTGGCCGCCCCGACGCCATTCGCGAAGATATGGACGACACGCTGCAATCCGGCCCCGCCCGGTGGGAGCTGCGCGTCCAGCTGTGCCGCGACCCGGAACGCCAGCCGATCGAGGATTCGACCGTGGCGTGGGACGAGGACGCTGCCCCCTTTCAGACCGTAGCGGTGATCGAGGCCGCGCCCCAGCCCGGCTGGACCCCCGCGCGGGCACGGGCCGTCGATGACGGGATGCGGTTCTCTCCGTGGAACGGTACGCAGGATCACCGCCCGCTTGGGTCGATCAACCGTGCGCGGCGCCAGACCTATCGCCATTCGTCCGATTTCCGCGCGCGGGTGAACGGCTGTCCGGTCCACGATCCGGCATCGGCGCGCCTGCCCGCCTGACGGCTATTCCGCTGCCTGCATCGGGACGGGGCGCAGCAGGGCCGACAGCTCGGGCCGACACGATCCGCAATTCGTGCCGGCCCCGGTGACCGCGCCCAGGGACGCGACGCTGTCGCACCCGCGTGCGACCGCCTGCCGGATCGTGTTCAACCCCACGCCCAGACAGGCGCAGACGGTCGGGCCAGGATCAGGCATGTCCGACCGCGGCCGCCCGGCCAGCGCGCCTGTCAGGGCACCGCCCAGCATCGCGGCCAGATGCGACCGTGACAGTGCCACGGGTTGCGGCCCCACGAACAGCGCCGCCGCCAGCCGCCCGTCGCGGTGAAACGCCATCCGATGAAGACCGCGCGCCGGATCGCCCATCTGCTGGGCGGGCGCACCCAATCCCAGCAGCCGTTCCGCCCAGTCCTGCCAGTCGTGCATGGCTTGGGTTCCCGCCATCTCGACCTGCCAGCCGCCGGGCAGACGGCTTTGCGCCCAATAGGCGCAGTCGGGCGTCACTGGGGCGTCGCTGACCAGAAACGCGTGCCATGCCGTGGCCAGCGCGGCGACCGTCACCGCTGCCGACTTGCTGGCCGGCTGGCCAGAGACGGGATCGACCTGCCCCGCCACCAACGCGTCGACGCGCCCGGCGGATGCGGTCTGCCCGCTCCAATGGATCGGGGCAAAGGGGTGGCCGGGGCGCACCCGTCGCTGATCATCACGCGCAGGATGGCGCGGCCCTGCGGGCTGTCGACCTGCGCCAGATCGGCGGCGGCCAGCCCAAGGCGCGCCGCGTCACCGGGATGCAGTTGCAGATAGGGTTCCGCCAGATGCCGCGCCAGGCGGGGCGACAGGCCGGTGCGGGTCATCGTGTGCCACTGGTCCCGCGTCCGCCCGGTGTTCAGCAGCATCCGCCCCACGGGATGGTCCGGGACCTGCGCGACGACCGGAACCATCCGCGCGCGCCCGTCCGGCGTGTGGAACCGCCCCGTCCCAAAGAACCGCCCCCCGCGCTGCGCGGGCCCTTGGGGCCAGTGCACCGGCTGCATCGCCTCGTAATCCGCGCCTGCAAGGTCCGAGATGTCGAAATCGCTGCCCAAGGCACCGGCGACACGCGACAGGGCTGCATGTTCCGCAAAGATCTGCGCGGGCTCGGTCCAGCCGAAACCGCGGAACCCCATGCGCCGCGCCACCTGCGCCACCGCCCACCAATCGGGCCGCGCCTGCCCCGGCGCGGGCAGGGCCGCGCGCTGACGGCTGATCAGGCGTTCGGAATTGGTGACCGTGCCATCCTTTTCGCCCCACGCGGTCGCGGGCAGCAGCACGTCGGCCAGCCGCGCCGTGTCGGTGTCGGGCCACGCCTCGCTCACGACGGTGAAATCGCAGGCGGCGATGGCGCGGGCCACGCCGTCGGCCTCGGGCATGGTGACGGCGGGGTTGGTGTGGATGATCCACAGCGCCTTGATGCGCCCCTCCTCGACCGCGCGGAACATGTCGACGGCCTTGAGGCCGGGTCGGTCGGCCATGCGGGGCGCGTTCCAGAAACCCGCGACCGCATCGCGATGCGTCGCATCCTCCAGCGTCAGGTGGCAGGCCAGCATGTTGGCCATGCCGCCGACCTCGCGCCCGCCCATGGCGTTGGGCTGGCCGGTGACGCTGAACGGGCCCATGCCGGGACGACCGATACGGCCCGTCGCCAGATGACAGTTCAGGATCGCGTTCACCTTGTCCGTGCCGGTGTCCGACTGGTTGATGCCCTGCGAATAGACCGTGACGACCCGGTCGGTCAGGGCCCACAGGTCCAGGAACGCGGCCACATCGCGCGGGTCCAGCCCGGTGGCCGTCGGATCGGCCCGCCGCGCCGCGGTCAGCGCCGCATCCAGCCCCGCGACATGGGGCAGGAAATCCGCGCTGATGCGACCCGTGTCGAACAGGTGGCACAGCAGCAGGTTGAACAGATGCGCATCCGCCCCCGGCGCGATGGCCAGATGCAGGTCCGCGCCTTCGCAAGTGGCGGTGCGACGCGGGTCGATGACGACGATGCGCATCTGGGGCCGCGCCGCGCGGGCCGCCATCAGCCGCTGGTGCAGGACCGGGTGGCACCACGCCAGGTTCGACCCGGTCAGCACGACCAGATCGGCCAGCTCCAGATCCTCGTACAGGCCCGGCACGGTGTCGCTGCCAAAGGCGCGGCGGTGCCCTGCCACCGATGAGGCCATGCACAGCCGTGAATTCGTGTCGATGTTGGCGCTGCCGAGGAATCCTTTCATCAGCTTGTTGGCGACATAGTAATCCTCGGTCAGCAGCTGACCCGAGACATACATGGCCACCGAATCCGGCCCGTGCTGTGCGACGGCGTCGGTAAAGCGGTCGGCCACCAGATCCAGCGCGCTGTCCCAGGTCGCCTGCGCCCCGGCGACGCGCGGGGTCAGCAGGCGGCCTTGCGTGGCGACGGTTTCGCCCAAGGCCGCACCCTTGACGCACAGGCGGCCCCGGTTGGCGGGGTGGTCCGGGTCGCCCTGTACCGTCAGCCCCCCCTGCCCGTCCGGGGTGGCCAGCACCCCGCAGCCCACGCCGCAATAGGGGCAGGTCGTGCGAACAGTCATGCCGCCCGCCGCATCGCGCGCGTGTCCAGCCAGATGCGCCCGTCTTGGACCCGCACGGGGTGGGTGGCGACATGGCCGCTGTCGGCGCCCTGCGCCTGTCCCGTCGTCATGTCGAACACCCAGTTGTGCAGCGGGCAGGTCACGGATGTGCCATGCACGATCCCCTCGGACAAAGGGCCGCCCTTGTGCGGGCAGCGGTCGTCCAGCGCAAAGACCCGGTCGTCCGCGGTGCGAAAGATCGCGACGCAGCCGTGCGGCGTGCGCACGACGCGGGCGCCTGCGGCGGGATGTCGTCCAGTGCGGCGATGTCGATCATGCTCATTCGGCGGCCCTCAGGGTCAGGTCGGCCACGGGGGCCCATTCCGCGGGTCGGGCTGCGTGTTCGGCCCAGGGGTCGGCCTGATAGACCGATTGGCTCAACGCGAACCGCGCCACCAGCGCGGCCCGGATGTCCGGGTCCGCCACCTGATCGCGGCACCAGTCCAGCCCCACCTTGTCCACCCATTTGTAGATGCGGTGCAGATAGCGGGCGTGTTCGCGGTACAGCTGCACGAAGGCCGCCGTGACATCGCAGACCTCGTCGGCGGTGGCGACCGTCAGCAGCGGCACGGTTTCGCGCACGTCCATGCCGGCGGCGCCTGCCACGCTGATCTGGAACCCGCTGTCCACGCAGACGATGCCGATATCCTTGCACGTCGCCTCGGCGCAGTTGCGCGGACATCCCGAAACCCCCAGCTTGACCTTGGCGGGCGTCCAGGACCCCCACAACATCTTCTCCAGCCGGATTCCCAAGCCGGTCGAATCCTGGGTGCCAAAACGGCAGAACTGTTCGCGACGCATGTCTTGACCGTGCGAAGACCCTTGGCATAGGCGTGGCCCGACACCATCCCGGCATCGTTGAAATCGGCCCAGATCGCGGGCAGATCCTCCTTCCTGACGCCCAGAAGGTCGATGCGCTGGCCACCGGTGACCTTGATCATCGGCACCGCGTATCGGTCGGCGGCATCCGCGATGGCGCGCAGTTCGGCGGCGGTCGTCACCCCGCCCCACATGCGGGGGACCACCGAATAGGTGCCGTCCTTCTGGATGTTGGCGTGGTTGCGCTCGTTGACGAAGCGGCTCTGCCGGTCGTCGCGGTATTCCGTGGGCCAATCCGCGATCAGGTAATAGTTCAGCGCCGGGCGGCAGGACGCGCAGCCGCCGACACTGCGCCACCCCAGATCCTGCATGACGGCGGGAATAGATTTCAGGCCCATCGACTTGATCAGGCGGCGCACGTCCTCATGGGTGTGATCGGTGCATTTGCACATGGGCGGGTTGGCGTTGGCCGCGAACCCGTCGCCCAGGGTCAGGGCCATCACCTGTTCGACCAGCCCGGTGCAGGTCCCGCAGGACGCGCTGGCCTTGGTCAGCCCGCGCACCGCGTCCAGGCTGTGCGCGCCGCCCTGGATCGCTGCCGTGATCTGCCCCTTGCACACGCCGTTGCACCCGCAGATCTCCGCCTCAGGCGGCAAGGCTGCAACGGCTGCCAGAGGGTCCGCTTGGGCCCCCCCGGCGAATGCGGGACCAAAGATCAGCGTGTCGCGATCCGCCGTGATGTCGGCCCCGCTGCGGATCTTGTCAAAGAACCACGCCCCGTCGGCCGTATCGCCATACATGACGGCGCCGATCAGGCGGTCCCCCTCCAGGATCAGGCGTTTGTAGATGCCGCGTCCGGGGTCGCGAAACACGATATCCTCGCGCCCCGGCGCATCCGCGAAATCGCCGGCGCTGAACAGGTCGCAGCCGGTGACCTTCAGCTTGGTCACGGTCTGGATGGGTCTGAACGCGGCCTGATCGCCGGCCAGCGTCGCGGCCAGAACGCGCGCCTGATCATACAGCGGCGCGACCAGACCGAACAGCTGATCGTCATGTTCGACACATTCGCCAAGCGCATAGATCGCCGGGTCGCTGGTCCGCATCTGGTCGTCGACGGTGATGCCGCGCGCGACCTCCAGCCCCGCGTCATTGGCCAGCCGCGTCTCGGGGCGGATGCCCACGGCCATGCAGACCAGATCGGCGGGATAGACCGTGCCATCCTCCAGCAGCACCGCGTCGACGCGGGCCTCGCCCAGGATCGCCTTGGTCGCGCCCTTGCAATGGACGCGGATGCCGCGCCCCTCCAGATCGCGCTGCAGCAGATAGGCGGCGGCGGGGTCCAGCTGGCGTTCCATCAGGTGGCCCATCAGGTGAATGACCGTCACCTCGGCCCCCCGCGCGGCCATGCCGGCGGCGGCCTCCAGCCCCAGCAGGCCGCCGCCGATCACGACCGCCTTCGCGCCGGGGCGGCTGGCCTCGATCATCGCGTTCGTATCCTCGAGGTCGCGATAGGCGACCACGCCGGGCAGCCTGTGCCCCGGCAGCGGGATGATGAAGGGTGCCGAACCGGTCGCAATGACCAGCGCGTCATAGGGCACCGGCCCGTTCGCGCCCTGCACCACCTGCGCGTCGCGGTCGATTGCGGTCACGCTTTCCCCGAACCGGCATGTGACGCCATGGGCGGCATACCAGGCGTCGTCATGGGTGACGATCTGGTCATAGGTCTTGTCGCCCGACAGCACCGGCGACAGCATCAGCCGGTTGTAATTGCCGCGCGGTTCCGCGTTGAACAAGGTGACGTCCCACTGGCCGGGGGCCATGTCGAACAGATGCTCCAGCATCCGGCCCGAGGCCATGCCCGCGCCGATGACGACCAATTTCTGTGCCATGATGCTACTCCGCCGCTTCGACAAAGCGATGACGTTCGTAGAGGAACCGCAGGACCGATTCCCGGGCGCGCACGTAGTCGGGCTGGCTGGCCAGCCGGATGCGGTCGCGCGGGCGGGGCAGATCGACGCTCAGCACCTCTCCGATGGTGGCGGCGGGGCCGTTGGTCATCATCACGATACGGTCGGCCAGCAGCACGGCCTCGTCCACGTCATGGGTGATCATGATCATCGTGTTGCCAAGCCGGGCGTGGATCTCCATCACCGCATCCTGCAGATGCGCGCGGGTCAGCGCGTCCAGCGCGCCGAAGGGTTCGTCCAGCAGCAGGACCTTGGGCTCCATCGCAAGCGCCCGGGCGATGCCGACCCGCTGGCGCATGCCGCCGGAAATCTCGGCGGGGCGCTTGTCGGCGGCGTGGCTCATCTGGACCAGGTCCAGGTTCTGCATGATCCAGTCGTGGCGTTCCGCGCGGGTCTTGGTCGACCCGAACACCTTGGACACGCCCAGCTTGATGTTGTCATAGACCGACAGCCACGGCAGCAGGCTGTGGTTCTGGAACACCACGGCCCGGTCTGGGCCCGGTGCGTTGACCTCGCGCCCGTCCAGGGTGATGGCGCCGCGGGTCACGTCGGTCAGGCCGGCGATCAGGTTCAGCAGCGTCGATTTCCCGCAGCCGGAATGGCCGATGATGCTGACGAATTCGCCCTTTCCGATGGTCAAGGTGATGTCGGACAGCACATGCGCCGCCTTGGCCCCGGACCCGAAGGTCTTGGACAGATGCTCGATGGACAGGTATTTCATGGTCATTCCCCTTACACGGCCGTGCCGCGAGAGACGACGCGTCCGATCCAGCCGACCAGACGATCCAGGATGAAGCCCGTGCCGCCGATATAGGCCAGGGCCACGATGATGTCGCTGAGGCGGGACGAATTCCACGCATCCCAGATGAAGAAGCCGATGCCCACGCCGCCGGTCAGCATCTCTGCCGCGACGATGGCCAGCCAGGACAGGCCCACCCCGATGCGCAGCCCCGAAAAGATGTAGGGGGCGGCGGCGGGGACCATGATCTTCCAGAAGAACTCGACCTGGTTCAGGCGCAGGACGGCGGCGACGTTGCGGTAATCCTGCGGGATGGCGCGCACGCCCGCGGCGGTGTTGATGATCACCGGCCAGATCGCGGTGATGAAGATGACAAAGATCGCCGACGGCCCGCTGTCCATGAACGCGGCCAGGCTGATGGGCAGCCAGGCCAGCGGCGGCACCGTACGCAGGATCTGAAAGATCGGGTCGAACCCGCGCATCATCAGCGCCGACTGCCCGATGACCGCGCCAGTCAGCACGCCCACAACGGCGGCCAGCCCGAACCCATAGGCCACACGCTCCAGCGAGGTCAGCACGCGCCAGCCCAGGCCGATGTCCTGGGTGCCATAAACGTAGAACGGCTCCAGGATCAGAAAGCCGCTGTCGATCCAGACCTGCACCGGCGTGGGCAGGCCGCTGCCCTCGCCCGATGCGCCGACCTGCCAGATCGTCAGCAGGACGACCAGCACGGCCAGCGGCGGCAGGACGTTGCCGGCCAGCGCCACCCCGCGTTTGCGCCAGGGGGCCAGCCGGTCGGGGCGGCGGGTGGGCAGCGCCACGACTGGGGCTGCGGGTTTCGGGGTCAGGTCCAGCTTGCGCTTGAGGGCTGTGACGTTCATCGGATCACACCATCGCCTTGATGGACTGGGCGTCCAGATAGGCGTCGGGGTCCGCCGGATCGAAGGTCTTGCCGTCAAAGAACGTCTCGACCCCGCGGCTGTCGCCGAAATCGACGCTCAGGCCCAGGCCCGCGGCGGCGGCCAGCCACAGATCGCTGCGGTTGGTGCCGTTCACCAAGGCTGCCGTGTCCAGATCGCCCGGCAGGTATCCCCACCGCTTGTTCTCGGTGATGAACCACGCATCCAGCGATTTCCACGGGTACGACGTCTCTCCGTTCTGGCCCCAGAACTTCATCGCCAGGTCGGGGCGCAACTCGTTGCGGCCGTTGCCGTAATTGATCTGGCCCTGGATGCGGCCGACGATGTCGGCCACGGGGACGTTGTACCATTGGCGGCGGCCGATGATCTCGGCCATCTCCTGCTTGTTCTCGGGCAGGTCGCACCACATCTGGGCCTCCATCACCGCCATCATCAGCGCGACGGTGGCGTTGGGGTTGGCGTCCACCCAATCGGCGCGCATCCCCAGGATCTTTTCGGGATGGCGCGCCCACAGCTCTCCGGTCGTGGCGGCGGTGAAACCGATGCCTTGGTTCACCAGCTGTTCGTTCCACGGCTCTCCGACGCAGAAGGCCTCCATGTTGCCGACCTTCATGTTGGCGACCATCTGCGGGGGCGGCACGACGATCAGGTCGACATCCCTGGTCGGGTCGATCCCGCCCGCCGCCAGCCAGTACCGCATCCACAGATCATGCGTGCCGCCGGGGAAGGTCATGGCGACCGGGATCTCCTCGCCCGCGGCGCGGCGGGCGGCAAAGATGTCCTTGAGGGGGCTGCTGTCGATGCCCACGCCGCTGTCGGCATATTCCTGGCGCACCGACAGGCCCTGCCCGTCCTCGTTCAGGTTCAGCAGGGTGTACATCGCCAAGGGCTGGCTGTTCTGCATCACGCTGCCGGTGGAGTACAGATGCACCTTGGGGCGCAGGATGTGCCCGCCATCGATGCCGCCCGACGCCGACCCCAATGCCATGTTGTCGCGCGTGGCGCCCCAGCTGGCCTGCTTTTCCACCAGCACGTCGGGCATGCCGTATTTGGCATACAGCCCCTTTTCGGACGCGATGATCAGCGGCGCGCTGTCGGTCAGGGCGATGTATCCCAAGGTGCAGCCGGTGACTTCGGGCGTGCCGGGAGTGGCGGCCCAGGCCCCGGCGGGCAGGGCCAGGCGGGCGGCGGCCATCGTGGCCATTGCGCCGGTCGCCTGCAGGAAACGGCGGCGCGAGGGGGGCGTGATCAGGGACGTGATCTGGGTCATGGGGGCTGGTCCTTGGACTGGCGCGCAGCGGGGCGCAGGAACGCGAAAGGCCACCTGCCGCAGCCCCGGAAACAGGGCACGATCAGATGGCGTCATTGCCGAAGATGGGGAACCGCATCCTTGCGGCCAGGGGGTCAAACGCGGTGCGCCGTTGCATCCGCCTTTCCCCGATCATTCACGGCGCCGGGACCACCGGTCAAGCACGCGGGGGGCACACGCCCCCCCTGCCCCGCCCGTCGCCGCGAATTGCGCCACCCTGCCCGCGAATTCAGCGCCGCGCGAACGCCGCGTCGAAACGGTGGCCGTCAAAGAACGCATCGGCGCCCAGAATCATTCGGCCCTGTTCGGTCGCGACGGGGGTCGGGGCGGCCATTGCGCCTTCGACCTTGGCGGATGCGGCGGGCAGGTCGGCCCCGGCCTCTCGCGAGGTGGCGGCGGTACAGGTCG
>NZ_BBPH01000007.1 GCF_000787695.1 Paracoccus sp. PAMC 22219
TCAAAAGGGCCGGAGGCCCACGCCGTGATGCGACGACACAAGCATATGAAGGTCCCTTTGGGAGCATTGACCCTCGTCGCCTGCTTGATGGCGGCACAAGCGGGCGCTCAGCAGAGTGGCAATAGTCCTCCAACGGCTCAAGAAATTTGGCGGCATCTGCCGCCGCTGCCAGGGCTGAACTCTAAGACCTCGCCGGCACCGGCACCGTCGGAAGCAGCCGGGTCGCAGGCCGGCACTGCGTTCAGACAGCCTGAAGGGACGCCCGGCTCTGGGATTGAGACCGCTATGCCAGACACGACCTCCAGCGAACCATCGAGTTACGCCGCCCCAGGGATGCAAAACACCCGCGCCCCAGCTCAGACAGATGAGGCTATTCCCCAGCAGGCGATGGCGCGGTTGGAGGCATCTCAGTTGCGCCTCGCCGTCTACGTTCCAGAGCGGAGTGCCACAGATCAGCGGGACCAGACTATCGAATGGCTATCGGCCGAAGGCTGGAAACCCCAGGAAGTCGTGACGCCGATCACGGTCGGCGAAACGCATGTCCGGTATTTTCATCCGCAAGATCGCGCAGCAGCCCAAGATATGGCAGCCGCGCTGGATATTGATGCCCGGGACTTCGTGAGCTTCACACCCTCTCCAGAAGAAGGCTATCTGGAACTATGGTTGGGTGGACCGGGTGCTCCTCCGATCACCAACCCAGTGATTACCCGCGGGCAGATGACGGAACCCTATCAGGCGTTGACTGCGTCGGGTGACGATGGCGGCCCGGAACCGATCACCGAAGATCTTGATCGGGATTCTGGCGAACGGGGGGACAATCCATGGCTGCGACCATTAAATCTTCCCGGTATTTTCGGCCGCAACAAGGGCCCCGAAGATGCGGCCACCACCCGAAGTGGTGGTCTCAGCGCAAGCACCGGCGATAATGGATCTGGCGGGAACGGGTCAGATGGAGCCAGCAGCGGAAGCAGCCCCGGTGGCAGTGGTTCTAGCGGGAACGGCGGCGGCAATGGGAACGGCGGCGGTAACGGAGATGGCGGCGGCGACGGAGACGGCGGCAGCGACGG
>NZ_BBPH01000006.1 GCF_000787695.1 Paracoccus sp. PAMC 22219
TCAAAAGCGGAGGCCCACGCGGTGATGCGACGACACAAGCATATGAAGGTCCCTTTGGGAGCATTGACCCTCGTCGCCTGCTTGATGGCGGCACAAGCGGGCGCTCAGCAGAGTGGCAATAGTCCTCCAACGGCTCAAGAAATTTGGCGGCATCTGCCACCGCTGCCAGGGCTGAAGTCTAAGACCTCGCCGGCACCAGCACCGTCGGAAGCAGCCGGGTCGCAGGCCGGCACTGCGTCCAGACAGCCTGAAGGGACGCCCGGCTCCGGGCTTGAGACCGCTAGGCCAGACACGACCTCCAGCGATCCATCGGTTTACGCCGCGCCAGGGATGCAGAATACCCGCCCCCCAACTCAGACAGATGAGGCTATTCCCCAAGAGACGATGGCGCGGTCGGAGGCATCTCAGTTGCGCCTCGCCGTCTACGTTCCCGAGCGGAGTGCCACAGATCAGCGGGACCAGACTATCGAATGGCTATCGGCCGAAGGCTGGAAACCCCAGGAAGTCGTGACGCCGATCACGGTCGGCGAAACGCATGTCCGGTATTTTCATCCGCAAGATCGCGCAGCAGCCCAGGATATGGCAGCCGCGCTGGATATTGATGCCCGGGACTTCGTGAGCTTCACACCCTCTCCAGAAGAAGGCTATCTGGAACTATGGTTGGGTGGACCGGGTGCTCCTCCGATCACCAACCCAGTGATTACCCGCGGAAAGATGACGGAACCCTATCAGGCGCTGACTGCATCGGGTGACGATGGCAGCCCGGAACCTATCGCCGAAGATCTTGATCGCGATTCTGGCGAACGGGGGGACAATCCGTGGCTGCGACCATTAAATCTTCCCGGTATTTTCGGCCGCAACAAGGGCCCCGAAAATGCGGCCACCACCCGGAGTGGTGGCCTCAGCGCAAGCACCGGCGATAATAGATCTGGCGGGAACGGGTCAGATGGAGCCAGCACCGGAAGCAGCCCCGGTGGCAGTGGTTCTAGTGGGAACGGCGGCGGCAATGGGAACGGCGGCGGTAACGGAGATGGCGGCAGCGAC
>NZ_BBPH01000005.1 GCF_000787695.1 Paracoccus sp. PAMC 22219
GCGGGGGGCCAGCCCCCCGCACCCCCCGGCGTCGTCACAACCCGCTGGCGTCCAGCACTTGGGCGATGACGGGGGCGAGCCGGTCGGCCCAGATCTGCTGGCCTCCGGGTGTGGCGATCAGGTCGTTTCGCACCTCGATCAGCATGTTCGGCCGGCCGTGGCGCAGGGCGTGGCGATCGACGCTGTCGCCGTCCAGATGCCCGTCATAGGGCTGATTTTCGCCGGTGAT
This sequence comes from Paracoccus sp. PAMC 22219, assembly GCF_000787695.1. Taxonomy (GTDB): domain Bacteria; phylum Pseudomonadota; class Alphaproteobacteria; order Rhodobacterales; family Rhodobacteraceae; genus Paracoccus. The sequence continues at coordinate 230 of NZ_BBPH01000005.1, forward strand.
CCACCCCTCGTCGCGACAGGCGGCGACCATCGCGGGCCCAAGCCTGGCATCGGCATGCGAATAGAGGATGCCCACCTGCCACGGCCGGGGCGGGCGTCCGCGCAACTGCGGGGTGAAGCTGTGGACGGCGCAGATGCAGCGGTCCGGGTGCAGCGCCGCGACCCGCGCCAGCGCCGCATGATAGGGACGGTGCAGCCGGTCCAGCCGGCGCTGGCGCTCGGCCGCGTCGGCCAGCCGGTTCGTCGGGATCACCGTCCCGTCATAGAGCCGCATCAGCAGGGTGGGGTCGTCCTCTCCGCGGTTCGGATCGATCACCAGGCGCGAGAAATCGGACAGGATCGCAGGCGCGTCCAGCCGTTCGGCCAGCCGTTCCGTCAGACCCGCCGCGCCCACGTCATAGGCGATGTGGCGCGCCATGTCGGCGGGCGCGATGCCCAGGGTGCCGCCGCCGACCCAGTCGGGCACGCGGTTCGTGGCGTGATCGCAGGTGATCAGCCACCGCGAGGGGCGGTCCTGACCCAGGATGCGGAAGGGCGTCGCTGTCGTGTCATCGGTCATGATGCAGGCTGTCTACGACGAACGGCGGACAGACGCCAGTTGCCGACCATCGGCAATTGCGGCATAGATAGCGCTAAACCTGAGACAAGGGCGGGATGATGAGACGACATCGCAACGTGAAGATCGTGGCAACCCTGGGACCGGCATCATCGTCGAAGGAGATGATCCGCGCCCTGTTCGATGCCGGGGCCGACGTGTTCCGCCTGAACATGAGCCATGGCAGCCACGACGACCACCGGGAACGCCACACCACCATCCGCGAGATCGAGGCCGAGACCGGCCGTCCCATCGCCATCCTGGCCGACCTGCAGGGCCCCAAGCTGCGCGTGGGTCCCTTTGCCGCCGGGCCGCACGATCTGGCCGTGGGCGATCACTTCCGGTTCGACCTGGCGCCTGATCTGGGCGATGCGACCCGCGTCTCGTTGCCGCACCCCGAGATCTTTGCGGCCCTCATCGAAGGGTCGGAACTGCTGGTCAATGACGGCAAGATCCGCCTGACGGTGCAGAAATGCGGCCCCGATTTCGCCGATTGCGTGGTCACGGTCGCCGGCGCGATCAGCGACCGCAAGGGCGTGAACGTCCCCGACGTGGTGCTGCCGCTGGCCGCGCTGTCGGACAAGGACCGCGCGGACCTGGAATTCGCCTGCGAGCTGGGCGTCGACTGGCTGGCGCTGTCCTTCGTCCAGCGCGCCGAGGACGTCGAGGAGGCCAAGACCCTGGCCAAGGGTCGCGCCGCGATCCTGTCCAAGATCGAAAAGCCCGCCGCCGTCCGCGCCTTTGACGAGATCCTGCAGGCCTCCGACGGGATCATGGTCGCGCGCGGCGATCTGGGCGTGGAACTGCCCGTTCATTCCGTGCCGCCGATCCAGAAGCGTCTGGTCCGCCTGTGCCGCAGCGCCGCCAAGCCGGTGATCGTCGCGACCCAGATGCTGGAATCGATGATCGACAGCCCTATGCCGACCCGCGCCGAGGTCAGCGACGTCGCCAACGCCATCTATGAGGGTGCCGACGCGGTCATGCTGTCCGCCGAGAGCGCCGCCGGCAGCTTCCCGGTCGAGGCCGTGCGCACGATGGACAACGTCGCCCGTTCGGTCGAGGCCGACCCGAACTATCGCTCGATCATCGAGGCGGCGCGCAAGGCCAGCCTGTCGTCCGTCCCCGACGCCATCGTGACTGCCGCGCGCGAGATCGCCGAGACCACCGACGTGGCCGCCATCTGCGCGTTCAGCCAGTCGGGCAAGACGATCAGCCTGATCGCCCGCGAACGGCCCCGCGTGCCGATTCTGGCGCTGTCGCCGATCCTGACCGTCACGCGCCGCATGGTGCTGACCTGGGGCACGCATTGCGTGACCACCCCGCGCATGTCGCGCTTCAAGGAGGCCGTGATCATCGGCACCCGCGCGGCCCGCGAATACGGGTTCGCGGACGAGACGCGGCAGGTCGTGGTGATGGCGGGCGTGCCCTTCAACGTGCCGGGCACGACGAACATCCTGCGCATCGCACCCTGCGATGACCGCTTGATCTTCGCCACCGACCCGGAATAACGCTGGGGCCTTGAAACCCGGGGGGTGCTGATGTCCGATCTTCTTCTGCTGGCAGGGGTTGCCCTGTGCGTGCTGTCCGTGGTGCTGGCCGTGGTCCAGCTGCTGCAGACGCAGCCGCCCCGCGCGGCGATCCTGGCCCTGCTGGGCGGGATCGTCCTGTTGTTCGCGGGGGCCTATCTGGACCCCGAACCGTTCGGCGCGGACACGATTCCCGCCGCCCTGCGGACGGTCACGGGCGGTACGCCCGCCTCCTGACCCTCTTGCACAATCCCGCGCGCCTGTGTAAGGCGACGCTTCCGTTCCCGTGCGGCCGGCCGACATGGCATTGCCGAGCCGCGCGTTCACTCTGATGAAGGAGATGAAAATGCCGAAGATGAAGACCAAATCCGCTGCCAAGAAGCGGTTCTCGATGACGGCCTCGGGCAAGGTCAAGGCAGGTCAGGCCGGCAAACGCCACGGCATGATCAAGCGCACGACCAAGTTCATTCGCGACGCGCGCGGCACCACCATCCTGTCGGATGCGGATGCCAAGATCGTCAAGAAATACATGCCCTACGCTCGCTGATCAGGAGAACCACACATGTCCCGCGTTAAATCCGGCAAGGTGACCCACGCCCGTCACAAGAAAGTCCTTGAGCAAGCCAAGGGCTACTATGGCGCGCGCTCGCGCAACTTCCGCACCGCCACCCAGGCTGTCGACAAGGCAAACCAGTACGCGACCCGCGACCGCAAGAACCGCAAGCGCAACTTCCGCGCGCTGTGGATCCAGCGCATCAACGCCGCCGTCCGCGCCATCGACACCGAAATGACCTATTCGCGCTTCATCAACCTGCTGTCGAAAGCTGGCATCGAGGTTGACCGCAAGGTCCTGGCCGACCTGGCCGTGAACGAGCCCGACGCCTTCGGCGCGATCGTGGCACAGGCCAAAGCCGCCGCCTGATCGCGGCCCACCGCATTGCCGCAAAGGCCCGTTCCCGATCCGGGGGCGGGCCTTTGTCATGCGCGGAACCCGCGCGCCGGTTCGGCGTTATTCCCCCATAGAGACACACCCATCAAGGAGATCCCCATGGGCGAGATGACCGACAAGGCGAAAGCCGCAGGCAACAAGCTGGCAGGCAACGTGAAAGAGGGCATCGGCAAGATGACCGACAACGAGCGTCTGGAAGCCGAAGGCAAGGCGCAGCAGGCAAAAGGGACCGCACAGAACGTGTCGGGCACCGTCAAGGGCAAGCTGGGCAACGACATCTGATCGTAACCCGATTCGACTGCTAAGGCCCCGCGTTTGCGGGGCCTTTTTCATGGTGGCCCCTCAGCCCAGCAGCAGCTTGGCCGCGATGGACCACATGACCACGGCGATGACGGCCTCCAGCACGCGCCATGCGGTGGGGTTCGCAAAGACCGGCCGCAGCCATGCCGCGCCATAGCCCAAGGCGAAGAAGAACAGGAACGACCCCGTCACCGCCCCTGCCGCGAACGCCCCCTGATCCCCCGGGAACCGGGTCGAGATCGTGCCCAGCAGCACCACCGTATCCAGATAGACATGCGGGTTCAGCCATGTCAGCGCCAGACAGGCCAGCACCGTCCGGCGCAGCCCGCCGGGCCCGCCCGCACCGCTCGTCTCCAGCGCGCCGGTCGCGCTGATCGCCGCGCGCAGGCTGCGGGCGCCGTACCAGATCAGGAACGCGGCCCCCGCCACGCGCATCACCGGGTCGATCCACGGCAGCATCGTGGCGATCCGCCCGAAGCTGGTCACCCCCAGCACGATCAGCACCGCATCCGACAGCGCGCAGGTCAGGCAGACCGCCAGCACGTGGTCCCCGCGCAGCCCCTGCCGCAGCACGAACGCGTTCTGCGCCCCGATCGCCATGATCAGGCTGAGGCCGGTCATCAGTCCCGTCAGAAAGATCGCAAGGTTCATGGGGGCATCCGGTCATGGGGTCGCGCTTGATCTAGCCCCCGGCGGCGGATTAGACAAATTCATGTTGCTAAGCCTGGGTAAGGAAAACTGATGCTGGACTATGCCGCCGCCCGCGCCGTCGCGATGATCGTGCAGACCGGCAGCTTTGACGGGGCGGCCCGCATCCTTGGCGTGACGCCGTCGGCCATCTCGCAACGGGTCCGCACGCTGGAGGACCGGCTTGGCACCGTTCTGATCCGCCGCGGCCAGCCCTGCACCGCGACAGAGGCCGGCGCCCGCCTGTGCCGTCACATGGACCATGTCGGCATGCTGGAACAGACGCTGGCCCAGCACCTGCCGGGTCTGGCCGATGACGATGCGGCGCGGGTGACGGTGACCATCGCCACCAATGCCGACAGCCTGGGCACCTGGCTGATGCCCGCGCTGGCCGCCCATGCGCGTGACAGCGGCCACCTGTTCCAGATCGCCATCGACGACGAACAGCACACCGCCGATGGGCTGCGGCAGGGCAGGGTGCTGGCCGCGGTGACATCGCTGGACAGCCCGGTGCAGGGCTGCGCGGTGCGGCCCTTGGGTCGCCTGCGCTATCACGCGACGGCCAGCCCCGATTTCATGCGGCGTCATTTCCCGGACGGGGTGACGGCGGCTGCGCTGGCCCGCGCCCCGGCGCTGGCCTTCGACCGCAAGGACGGGTTGCAGCTGGCATGGGTCCGGCAGGTCACGGGGCAGTCCCCGGTGCTGCCCGCGCACGGGCTGGCCTCGACCCAGGGGTTCGTGGATGCCTGCCGGGCTGGGCTGGGCTGGGGGCTGAACCCGGCGATGCTGGTCGCGGATGACCTGGCATCGGGGCGGCTGGTCCAGATGGTGCCGGACACGCCGCTGGACGTCGCACTCTACTGGCAAATCGGGCGGCTGGCGGCGGACAGGCTGGCCGGGCTGACCCGCGCGGTGCAGGCGGCGGCATCCGCGGCGCTGTTGCCCGCGACATCTGCGCCGCCACCCGGCGGTTGACCCGCGGCCCCCGCGGCCCCAGCTTGAAGGGATCGCCCCAGCCAAAGGCCGCCCCCATGTTCGACCTGCCCCAAGCCGACCCCGCCAAGGTGCCGCTGGCGACCGTGCCCTTGGCCTGTGGGGCACCGCCATGACCGCGCGCCGCAACGTGCTGGAGCTGATCCCCGCCATCGCCACCCGCCAGCCCATCGTCTCGGGCAAGACCGGCGTCAGCTGGCACATGGTGATGGACCCCACGGCCCTGCGCCGGATCCTCAAGGAAAAGCTGGACGACTATCCGAAATCGGTGACGACCAAGCTGATCCTGAACCCCGCCATCGGCGACAGCCTGTTCGTGGCCGAAGGCGCGCATTGGCGCTGGCAGCGCCGCGCCGCGGCCCCCGCCTTCGCGCAACGCCATGTCGAGGCGCTTGGCCCCGTGATGACCGCCGCCGCCGAGGCGTCCTGCCGCCGCCTGTCGCAGGCGCGCGGCCCGGTGGACCTGTTCCAGGAGACGGTGGCCGCGACCTTCGACGTGATCTCGGACGTGACCTTTTCCGGCGACGGCATGTTCGACCGCGACGCGGTGCACCAGTCGATCGACGCCTATATCGCGCAGACCGCGAAACTGTCGCTGATGGACGTGCTGGGCCTGCCCGCCTGGCTGCCACGGCCGGGGCGGCTGTTTTCCGGGCCTGGTCTGAAGCGGATGAAGGCCATCGCCGACCAGTCCATCGCCGCCCGCGCGCAGGCCGCCGAAAAGCACGGGCCGCCCGACCTTCTGGACTTGCTGCTGGTGGCCCAGGACCCCGAGACCGGCCGCACGATGACCCGGGACGAGCTGCGTGACAACCTGCTGACCTTCATCGTGGCGGGGCACGAGACGACCGCCCTGACCCTGGCCTGGGCGCTGTACCTGATGGCCTTCGCCCCCGACATCCAGGAAGCCGCCGCGGCCGAGGCCCGCGCCGCCCTTGGCGACCGCGCCGCCACCGCCGCCGATCTGGGCGCGCTGCCCCTGACCATGCGCATCGTGAACGAGACGCTGCGCCTGTACCCGCCCGCCGCCTTCCTGTCGCGCACCGCCCAGGCCCGCGACACGCTGTGCGGGCGCCAGGTCAATCCCGGCGACACGGTGATGATGCCGATCTATGCCCTGCACCGCCACCACCTGCTGTGGGACCGGCCCGACGCCTTCGACCCCGACCGCTTTCTGACCGCGCCCGACCGCTATGCCTTCCTGCCCTTCGGGGCGGGGCCGCGCATCTGCATCGGCGCCAGCTTTGCGCTGCAGGAGGCGGTGATCATCCTGTCGACCCTGCTGGCCCGCTTCCGCTTTGCCCGCGTGCCGGGGCGCGAACCCCAGCCGCGCATGATCCTGACGCTCCGCCCCGAAGGCGGGGTCTGGCTGACGGTGACGCGGCGCGACTAAGCGGCTTGCGGTCACTCACATGGCTGTTACAGACTGCCACTTGAAAAGGCAGCGGAGAACGCCATGACCGCCATCGTCGATTTCCTGAACAACATCTTCTGGAACTACGTCCTGATCTACGGCCTGCTGGGCGTAGGCATCTATTTCACCGTCCGTCTGGGCTTCATCCAGTTCCTGAACTTTGCCGAGATGTGGCGCTGCGTGCGCGGCTCCGGAGAGACGGACAAGGACGGCATCACCCCCTTCCAGGCACTGTCCGTATCGCTGGCCAGCCGCGTGGGCACCGGCAACATCGCGGGCGTCGCGGTCGCGCTGACCCTGGGCGGTCCGGGCGCGATCTTCTGGATGTGGATGGTGGCGCTGGTCGGCATGGCCACGGCCTATGCGGAATCCACGCTGGCGCAGCTTTACAAGACGCATGGCGCCGACGGCATGTATCGCGGCGGCCCCGCGCAATACATCGCCCGCGGCCTGGGCCTGCCCTGGCTGGCGGCGCTGTTCGCGGTCGCACTGATCATCGCCTTCGGCCTGGTGTTCAACGCGGTCCAGGCCAACTCCATCGCCCAGGCGGTCGAGGGCGCGTTCGGCGTCAGCGCCGGCATGGTGGGCATCGCGGTCGCGGTCCTGTCGGGTGTCATCATCTTCGGCGGCATCCCCCAGATCGCGCGCACCGCGCAGCTGGTCGTGCCGCTGATGGCGGGCCTCTACCTGATCGCGGCGATCATCATCCTGGTGATGAACATCACCGAGGTGCCGAGCATCCTGGCGGGCATCGTGCGCTCTGCCTTCGGGTTGCAGGAAACCGTGGGCGGCGTCGCGGGCGGCGTCATGGCCGCGATGCTGAACGGCATCAAGCGCGGCCTGTTCTCGAACGAGGCCGGCATGGGCTCGGCCCCCAACATCGCCGCCGTCGCGGTGCCGAACCCGCACCACCCGGCCAGCCAGGGCTTCGTGCAGGCGCTGGGCGTGTTCATCGACACCATCCTGGTCTGCACGGCCACGGCGGTGATGATCCTGTTGGCCGACGTCATGCCCTCGGAACAGCTGACCGGCGTGAACCTGACCCAGGCCGCGCTGACCGACCATTTCGGCAATTTCGGCCAGATCTTCGTGGCGGTGGCGATCTTCTTCTTCGCCTTCACCTCGATCATCGGCAACTACTCCTATGCCGAAAACGCCATCGTCTATCTGGGTGCGGGCAAGCCGGGGATCATGGTCCTGCGGTTGGCTGCGCTGGGCATGGTGATCTGGGGCTCGCTGCAGGCGGTCACGACCGTCTTCAACTTTGCCGATGCCAGCATGGGCCTGATGGCCACGATCAACCTGATCGCCATCGTCGCGCTGTCGGGCACCGTCGCGGTCGTCACCCGCGACTATCTGCGCCAGCGCAAGGCGGGGACCGAACCGCAGTTCCACATCGCCGACCACCCCGGCATCGCGCCGGGCGTGAACCGTGACATCTGGAAATAATCCGGTCCGGGCGCGCGGCCTTTACCCCGCGCGCCCGGCCATGCTAACGCGGGCGCAACGTGAAAGAGGCCCGCGATGGATGATCTGACCCCCCTGCGCCAGCAATGGCTTGACCGCATCAACGCCGCCACCGACCCTCAGGCGATCGAGGAAGTGCGCCTGGCGGCCCTGGGCAAGAAGGGCGATCTGTCCCTGCGCATGCGCGAACTGGGCCGCATGTCGCCCGAGGAACGCCAGACCACCGGCAAGGCCCTGAACCAGATCCGCGACGAGATCGACGCCGCCCTGCGCGCGCGCAAGCTGTCGCTTGAGGATGCGGCGCTGGACGCGCGCCTCAAGGACGAATGGCTGGACGTGACCCTTCCGGGCCGCCCGCGTCGCCAGGGAACGATCCACCCGATCAGCCAAGTCACGGACGAGGTCACCGCGATCTTCGCCGACATGGGCTTCGCCGTCGCCGAAGGTCCGCAGGTCGAAAGCGACTGGTACAATTTCGACGCGCTGAACATCGCCCCAGAACACCCCGCACGCCAGGAACACGACACGTTCTTCATGCACCGCGCACCCGGCGACGACCGGCCGCCGCACGTGCTGCGCACCCACACCTCGCCTGTCCAGATCCGCGCCATGCAGGATCAGGGCGCACCCATCCGCGTCATCGCGCCGGGCCGCGTCTACCGCATGGACATGGACCAGACCCACACGCCGATGTTCCACCAGATCGAGGGCCTGGCCATCGACCGCGACATCAGCATGGCCCATCTGAAATGGACGCTGGAGGAATTCTGCCGCGCCTTCTTCGAGGTCCCTTCGGTCGAGCTGCGCTTCCGCGCGTCGCATTTCCCCTTCACCGAACCCTCGGCCGAGGTCGACATCCGCTGCTCCTGGGAGGGCGGCCAGCTGAAGATCGGCGAGGGCAATTCCTGGCTGGAGATCCTGGGCTCGGGCATGGTCCACCCCCACGTCCTGCGCTCGGGCGGGATCGATCCCGACCAATGGCAGGGCTTCGCCTTCGGCATGGGCATCGACCGCATCGCGATGCTGAAATACGGTATCCCCGACCTGCGCGCGTTCTTCGAATCGGACCTCCGCTGGCTACGCCACTACGGCTTCGCCGCCGGCGACGTGCCCAGCATCAGCGGCGGTCTCAGCCGCTGAATGCCGCGCGCCGCCCCATCCGGGGCGGCACGCGCAAGCCGTCAGCCGGTGACGGGCATCGCCCCAGAGGACGCTGACAGGGCAGGGGCGGTCGGCGTGGCATAGGCCCCCATCTCGAAGGCCAGCTTCTGGCGCAGGGCCTGTTGATCGGCCCGGATGATCCCCGGGATCAGGAACAGGTCGACAAAGGCCCAGATGCCGACCGCAGCCAGCAGGATCAGTCCGACACCGATGATCGCGGTGACCCAGCCCAGAATCCACAGGATCAGCATCGTCACTGCGGTCCCCGTCTTGCCCAGATAGAACCTGTGCGCACCGAACCCCCCAAGGAAGACCAGCAAAAGATAGGCGATCACGGGCGACTTGGCATCATTGGTGACGCGCTGTTCGATCAGGATCTGTTGGTTGGTATCAAGGCGCACGGTGAAATCTCCGGTTCAAATGGAATATGGCGGTGATGATCACCGCCATAACATGATCCCCGATTTTAGATCACGGAAACGTCACCATCCGGTTAACACGCGCGTGTTCAGCGCAGCCGCCGCCGGATATCCTCGCGGTCGGCACGGACCATGCCGGGGATCAGGAACAGGTCGATGATGCACCACAGCACCACGAACCCCACCGCCGGCCAGCCGATCAGGATCGGCACCGTCAGCCAGCCCACGCCCCAGATGGCCAGCATGATGAAGCCGCTGATCCAGCGGCCCAGATACATGCGGTGCACGCCGAACCCCCATAGGAAGATCAGCAGCAGATAGGCGATCAGCGGCGATTTCGCCTCGTTGGCCACCCGCTGCTCGATCAGCAATTCGCGCTGCACATCCATCCGTCCGGCTCTCCTGTCAAAATCCGCGCGCCACATCGGTGCGCGCCTTCAAGATAGGAACCCGCCGCCGCAAGACAAGATCCGGCCCCCGATCCTCTCCGTTGGCCAAATACCCGAAATACCTCTGCCACGCGCAACACCACCGCGCGCAAGCGGTGTACAGCCTGTGCACGCGCGGTGCCTGCCCGGTGCAGCCCCGGTGCGGGGGCAAACCCAATGAAATAAGGCCCCCGGCCGCATCGCGCAGCGGGGGCCCTGCACCAGCACCGTCCGCGCAACAGGCGCGGGGTGCGCAACGCCGCTATTCGACGCGTTCGAACCGCTCGAAGACCAGGCCCACGGGCCGGATCGGCGCGCCCGGCTGATCGGGGCGGTTCACGTCGGTCAGCGCCATCCGGTACTCTCCGGGTTCCAGCACGACCGGCCCCAACCGCGCATCCACGCTGCCGTCCATGTCGTCCGCCTGCGCCACCACCGCCCCGTCCCGAGAGAACAGCGCCAGCTTGGCGTCCACGCCCACCAGCCCACCATAGGCGCTGACCATCAGCGCCGTCTCGCGTTCCAGGGTGAAGGTCAGCCATTGCGCGGTGCCGTCCTGCAGCACGACCGTCTCGCGGTCCGCGGCCAGGTCGATGGCCTGCATCGGGTAATCGCCGTCCGTGGGCGGCGCCAGCTCCCCCTTGCGCCAGGCGGTGCGCAGATAGCTGTCGCGGTCCAGCGCCTCGACGCTGACGGTGATCGTGCCCTCGCCCGAGGAAATCGGCGCGACGCCCAGGCAATAGTCGCCCGCGGCCAGCCCGCTTGGGAAATCCAGGCGCGCGTTCAGCCCGTCCGCATCGTCATTGGCCGCGATCTGCGCGCCCGATCTGTCGAACAGCACCATGTTCGGGTCCAGCCCGTCGCTGACCGCCCGCAGGGTCACGGACGCGCTGTTTTCCAACGCGAATTTCAGATAGCGCACCGTGCCGTCCGTCTGCGCCTGCGCGGGCAGGGCGGCGTCCAGCGGCCCTTGGCCCAGGCTTTCGGCGGGGGTGTCGGCGGTGCAGGCGGCGATGGTGGTATCGACCGGATCGGCCAGCAGGGCGGGCATCTCGGGGCGGGTCAGCTGCACGGTGGCGGTCATGTCCGCGTCCCCGATGGGGATCAGCCGCACGCAGTAATCGCCCGGCCCGACCGACTGTTCGATCCGTGAATTCAGCCCGATGGCGTCGTCATTCTCGGCCAGCAGGTCGCCGTCCGGCGTCTCCAGTCGGATCGACGGGTCGGCGTCCGACATCGCCTCCAGCCGCAGGGGCTGCATGTCGCCGGTCACGCGGAACATGGCATAGGGGTTGTCGCTGGCGGTGGTGGTCATCTGCCGGGACAGGGCGGCACCGGCGGCGGTGATGTCGCTGGCATCCGGACTTTCGCCCAGCCAGGTGGCGGGTTGGCCGGAACACAGGGGCTGGGGCGGGGCGTCCTGCGCCTGCGCGGGCAGGGTCGCCAGCAGCAGCAGGGGCAGGGGGGCAAGACGGGACATGAGACTCATGATGACACCTTGAGGTTGCTTCGCGGCACAGTCGCACCGCGCAGGCCCCCCGGCAAGCACCGTGAATTGCCCTGCAATCGTGGAAATCCGCCGATCCGGCTTGACCCAGACCGCATGGCACGGTTCAAGGCGGCAAAGTCCCCGTGCGGGCCGACCCGGAAGGCAGACGCCATGAAGTTCACCCTCTCCTGGCTCAAGGAGCATCTGGATACCACCGCGACCCTCGACCAGATCGCCGAGGCGCTGACCGACCTTGGCCTGGAGGTCGAGGAGATCGCCGACCCCGCGGCCAAGCTGGGCACGTTCACCCTGGCGCGGATCGAGGATGCGCAGCAACATCCCGATGCCGACCGCCTGCGCGTCTGTCGCGTGATGACGGACGAGGGCGAAAAGCAGATCGTCTGCGGCGCGCCCAATGCGCGGGCGGGCATCACGGTCGTGCTGGCCAAGCCCGGCGATTACGTCCCTGGCATCGACACGACGCTTGGCGTGGGCAAGATCCGCGGCGTCGAAAGCCACGGCATGATGGCCAGCGAACGCGAGCTGGAGCTGTCCGAGGAGCATGACGGCATCATTGAGCTTCCTTCGGGCGAGGTCGGCCAGCGCTTCGTCGATTGGCTGGCGCAGAACGCGCCCGACAAGATCGACCCGATGATCCATATCAAGATCACCCCGAACCGTCCCGACGCCCTGGGCGTCCACGGCATCGCCCGCGATCTGGCTGCGCGCGGTCTGGGGACGCTGAAACCCGTGGCGGTGGACCCGGTGCCGGGGGCTTTCCCCTGTCCGGTGGGCGTGACCATCGACGCCGGGGTTGCCGCCAAGGCACCGTTCTTTGCGGGCCGCGTGGTGCGGGGCGTGACGAACGGCCCGTCGCCCGCTTGGCTGCAAAAGCGGCTGCGCGCGATCGGCCTGCGCCCGATCAATGCGCTGGTGGACATCACCAACTTCTTCACCTTCGACCTGAACCGCCCGCTGCATGTCTTTGACGCGGCCAAGGTCGCGGGCGGCCTGACCCTGCGCGGCGCGCGGGCGGGCGAGGAACTGGTGGCGCTGGACGACAAGACCTATGTCCTGCCCGAAGGCGCGGTGGTGATCTGCGACGACCACGGCATCGAGAGCATCGCGGGCATCATGGGCGGCGCGGCTTCGGGCGCGTCCGAGGAGACGACCGATGTCTTCATCGAGGCCGCCTATTTCGACCCGATCAGCACCGCCGCCACCGGCCGCGCGCTGAAGATCAACAGCGATGCCCGCTATCGGTTCGAACGCGGCATCGACCCGGCCTTCACCCTGTCGGGGCTGGAGAAGGCCACGCGCATGGTGATGGACCTGTGCGGCGGCGAGGCTTCCGAGGTCGTGACCGCGGGCGCGCTGCCCGACACGGCACGCGCCTATGGCCTGGACCCGCAGCGGACCAGCCGCCTGGTGGGCATGGACATCCCCGAGGCCGATCAGCGCGCCACGCTGGAGGCCCTGGCTTTCGCCTTGAGGGCGACATGGCGCATGTGCCGTCCTGGCGCCCCGACGTGCTGGGCGAGGCCGATCTGGTCGAGGAGATCGCCCGCATCGCCAGCCTGACCAAGCTGCAGGGCAAGCCCCTGCCGCGCGCGCAGGCGGGGGTGCCCAAACCCGTGCTGACACCGCTGCAGGTCCGCGAAAAGACCGCGCGTCGGATGGCGGCGGCCTTGGGTTACAACGAATGCGTGACCTACAGCTTTATCGACCAGGCCTCGGCGGCGCTGTTCGGCGGCGGTTCCGACGCCGTGCGCGTCGACAACCCGATCAGCAGCGAGATGTCGCATCTGCGTCCCGACCTGCTGCCCGGCCTGCTGCAGGCCGCGGCGCGCAACCAGGCGCGCGGCTTTGCCGACCTGGCGCTGTTCGAGATGGGCCCGGTCTTTTCGGGCGGAGAGCCGGGCGAGCAGGCGGTCCGCATCAGCGGTCTGCTGGTCGGCCAGACCGCGCCGCGCGACCCGTTCGGCAGCCGCCGCAAGGTGGACCTGTATGACGCCAAGGCCGATGCCGAGGCGATCCTGAACGCCATCGGCGCGCCCGCCAAGGCTCAGGTCAACCGCAAGCTGGATGGCTGGTGGCATCCGGGACGGTCGGGCAACATCGCCTTGGGCCCCAACGTGCTGGCCACGTTCGGGGAAATCCACCCCAAGGTCCTGCGCCAGATGGACGTCAAGGGCCCGGCCGTGGGCTTTACGATTCATCTGGCCGCAGTGCCCTTCCCCAAGGCCAAGACGCCGACGCGACCAGCGCTGGAACTGTCGGAACTGCAGGCTGTCGACCGCGACTTCGCCTTTGTCGTGGATGCGCAGGTCGAGGCGCTGACCCTGGTCAATGCCGCCGCCGGCGCCGACAAGGCGCTGATCGCCGGCGTGTCGGTCTTTGATCAGTTCCAGGGGCTGGAGGGCGGGCAGAAGTCGCTGGCCATCACCGTGCGCCTGCAGCCGCGCGACAAGACCCTGACCGATGCCGATATCGAGGCGGTCAGCCGCAAGATCGTCGAAAAGGTCGAAAAGGCCACGGGCGGCCGCCTGCGCGCCTGACCCGGTGCGCGCCACCGCAACGAAAAGACCCCGACCGGATCTCCGGGCGGGGTCTTTTCATGTCGGGCAATCGATGCGCGTCTTAGAAGATCAGCGACAGGATGCCGATCACGACAAGCAGGCCGATGATGAAGATGATGCCTGCGGCACCGCCGATGAACTTGAGCATGTCGGTCTCCTGTTGGTTTACGCAGGACAACCGGAAAGGGGCAGGGTGGTTCCCGCCTGACGCCGTGCGGCGCAGGAAAACAGGATAATCGCATGTGGGAACGGGTGAGAGGCTGGACAACGACCCATGCGGGACTCGTTACGGCTGCTTCCTTCCGGACCTGACCGATTTGGCGAGGCGCTTGCCCGCGCCAACCTCTCGGGCGCACAGATAGGATGGCCGCGCGGCGGATGCAAGCCCATGCGCGCGGCTTACAGCGTCAGCCGCATCACCGCGAAACCGTCGTCGTTCAGCCCCACGCCCTGCATCCGGTCGGGGTCGGGCACGGGCCGGTCCAGGGCCGCGGGCGCAGTCTCGAACAGGACCGAGGTGCCGGGCTGGGGCACAAAACCCCAGTTCGGCCGCGCCGGAATGCGCACGCGCCGAAGCTGGCGGACATAGCGGCGCAGAACGTCCCGGGTCAGCGCGTCGCGATCCAGGATAACAGTGTTGCGCGACACCAGCGGGCTGAACAGGCCGCAGCTTGCCAGCCGATAGGAGTTCGTGGCCAGTACGAAGGGCTGGTCGTCCGCGATGGGCCGCGTCTGCCAGGTCAGGTCGCGGATTCGGCTGGCCTGCGGATCGGCCGTGCGCCCGTCGGGGTGGAACCGGGCCGGGGCGGACAGGTCGATCCGCCAGCTGACCCCGTCGATGACGTCGAAGTTATAGGCGGGAAAGTCCGGGTTCAGCAGCGGCGCGTCGCGGGCGCCGGGATCCACGCGGTGAAACAGGCTGGCTGATCGTTCCAGCCAGCCGCGCAGCTGTGCCCCCGTCAGGCGGATCGCGGTGATGCGGTTCGGAAAGGAATAGAGGTCGGCCAGATGCCGCAGGCTGAGCGTGCCTGCCGGGACATCGGTGTAATGCTGCGGCCCGCCCCGCCCCCCGGCCCGATAGGCGCCGAGGCCGACAGGACCGGCACCCCGGCATCCGGCGTGCCCGCCAGCCGCTGCCGGACGTGCCAGCGCTGCGCGAGGTTCACAAGGCGCAGGCCGCAATCATGCCCGATCACCGCGAAATGGCTGTTCAGGGGTTGCGCCGTGCGGCCGATGCGCGTGGACAGCTGCCGCAGGGTGGCCTTGTGCGCCGTCGCCACCTGGCGCGAGACCAGCACCGCGGTCGGCATCGCGGGCGTCACCGATTCGGCGCGCACGGCAAAGCGGTCGATCGCCAGCCCGCCATCCGCGCGCCGAGCAAAGCGCAGATCGATCACCCCCAGATGCGAGCCGCCGAACCCCGGCATGACCGCGGGCTTGCCCGCCAGCGTCCCCAGATCTGCGTCGATGCCGGGGCGGCCGCGCCAGCGGGGGCCGGGAAAGACCTCGTGCGTGTGGCCAGCGATCAGGACGTCGATGCCCGGCAGGGCGGCCAGCGCGTGGGCCGCATGTTCCATCCGTGGCAGCGGATCGGGCGCGCCGATGCCGCTATGCGCCAGCGCCACGACCAGATCGACCCCCTGGGCGCGCAGCCGGGGCACCATCCGGCGGGCACAGTCCAGGATGTCGTCGCTGCGCATGACGGCGCGCAGGTCCTGGTCCCATTCCTCGGTCTGGGGGGGAAGAAAGCCGATCACGCCGATGCGCAGCGGCACGGGGTTGCCCTGCGGATCGGTCAACTGACGCTCGATCACGCAGGTGGCGGCGAAATCGACCCCGCGCCGCACCGTCAGGTTCGCGGCCAGCATCGGAAAGCGCGCCCGCGCCACCGCCCGCCGCAGAAAGGGCAGGCCAAAGTTGAAATCGTGGTTGCCAAGCGCCGCCGCGTCATAGCCAAGCGCGTTCATCGCCGCGATGGCCGGGTGGACACCCGCAAACGGCCCGCTGCGCCGCGCCACCAGATCGCCCATCGGGCCGCCCTGCAGGAAATCGCCGTTGTCCAGCAGCACGCTGGCATGCGGCCCGGCCCGCCGTGCCTCGATCAGCGATGCGGTGCGTGCCAGCCCGATCCGGTCCGACGGGCGGTCCGCCAGATAGTCGTAGGGCAGCAGATGCATGTGCAGGTCGCTGGTGGCCAGGATGCGCAGCGTCATGCCATCGGGGGGCGGATGATCCGCGGCCGTGGCGGGCAGTTGCATCGTCTTCCTGTCAAACATCTGATCGCCCGACGCCGCGTTGCGCATGCCGCCATGTCCATTCCGGGCACGGACGACATATCGACCCCATGCTTACTGTATACATTTCGGATCGCACAACCAAAGATTGAAGAAGGGGCTGTTTTTCAGGGCATTGTGGCGCAATCTGCCTTTGACCGAAGGAATGCGCCGCAGACGGGCGTGTCGGGGTTTTCAGGTGCGATCGCCGCGCAAAGTTAATCCCCCGGTTGAACCTGCCGCGCGATCCGGATTATCTGCGTTGGGAAGGGTGGACGGTCCTGGCCGTCCCGGAAGGGTCATTGGGTCGTTTCAGATGAAGTTCTCCACGCGGATCGACACCGACCTTCCCGCGGAACGCCTGTTTGAGGTGGTCGGAAATTTCGACGCTCTGGAACGGATGCTGATCGGCCGCGGTGCAACCGTGGCGCGCATCGATCCGTCGAACGAGCCGGGGATCGGCATGGGCTGGAACATCGGCTTCGACTGGCGGGGCAAGGCGCGGCACCTGCGGTTGGCCGTTACCCGGTTCGACCGCCCCGAACAGATGATGATGGCCGGACATTCCGACGCGCTGGACCTGACCGTGGTGGCCACCGTCGTGGCGCTGAGCCGGGTCAAGTCGCGCCTGATCTTCGAGACCGAGGTGCGGCCGCGCAACATGAAGGCTCGGCTGATGCTGCAGACCGCCAAGCTGGGCAAGGCGCAGCTGGACCGCCGCTTTCAGCGCCGGATCGAGGATTTCGTGCAGCAGATGCGCAGCTTTGCCCGCTAGGCGGGATCAGTCCGCCAGCGTCGCCCGGCGCTGCGCCTCGCGCAGCGGATCGGCCGGATAGACACCCAGGATGTCCAGGCTGGAGGTGAAATAGCTCAGTTCGTCCAGCGCGCGGGCGACGTTGGCGTCCTCGGGGTGGCCCTCGATATCGGCATAGAACTGGGTCGCGGTGAACACGCCGTCGACCATATAGCTTTCCAGCTTGGTCATGTTCACGCCGTTCGTGGCGAACCCGCCCATCGCCTTGTACAGCGCCGCCGGGATGTTGCGCACCCGGAAGACAAAGCTGGTCAGCATGCGGTCCGACCGGCGGCTGTCGTCGGCCTGGCGCGACATGATCAGGAATCGGGTCGTGTTGTTCTGGCGGTCCTCGATCCGGTCGGCCAGGCGGTCCAGGCCATAGATCTCTCCCGCCAGGGGGGCGGCCAAGGCCGCCAGCGACGGATTGCCGCGCGCGGCGACCTCCTTGGCGGAACCGGCGGTGTCGGCCCCGGTGATCGCGCGGATGTCGTTGCTGCGCAGGAAGCCCCGGCACTGGCCCAGCAGGACGGTGTGGCTCATCGCCTCGCGGACCTGATCCAGCGTGGTGCCGGGCACCGCCAGCAGGCTGATATGGACGCGCACGAAGGCCTCGTCGATGATACGCAGGCCGGATTCGGGCAGTAGGTGATGGATATCCGCCACACGCCCATAGGTCGAGTTTTCGACCGGCAGCATGGCCAGGTCGGCGTCGCCCGCGCGCACGGCCTCGATCACGTCCTCGAAGGTGCGGCAGGGCAGGGCCTCCATTCCGGGACGCGCGCTGCGGCAGGCCTCGTGGCTGTAGGCACCCGGTTCTCCCTGGAACGCGATGCGATTCGTGGTCATGGCCGGGCCCCCGCTGTTCGAAATTTGAGCGTGCCGGGGTAACTATACCTTGATCCTTGAAAGCGAAAGCGGATACATACCGCTCGACCTGACGAGCTTACCAAGGCGGGACCGCACGCGATGTTCAATACGATGACCCTGACCAAGGCAGCCGGCGCCCTCATTGGCGCGCTGCTGTTCCTGATGCTGGCCAACTGGGCAGCCAGCGGCCTGTTCACTGTCGGACATGGCGGCGGTCACGGCGACGAGGAAATCGCGCAGGCCTATACCATCCCCGTGCCGGAAACCGTCCCGGCGGGCGAAGAGGAAGCGCCGCTGGACTTTGCGGCCCTGATGGCATCGGCCGATGCGGCCGCGGGCGAACGCGAATGGGCGAAATGCCGCGCCTGTCACGCCCTGGACGGCAGCGACGGCGTCGGCCCGCACCTGAACGGTGTCGTGGGTCGCGCCACCGCCAGCATCGCGGGCTTTGGCTATAGCGGCGCGATGACGGACCATGTCGCGGAATATCCCGTCTGGGACGCCGACCACCTGCAGGCGTTCATCGAGAACCCGCGCGGCCTGGTGTCGGGCACCGCGATGAGCTTTGCCGGCATCCGCGATCCGCAGGCACGCGCCAACCTGATCGCCTTCCTGGAAGCCAATCCCTGATCCGTCCCGCCTGACGGTCCGACATTGCGAAACCCCGGCCCTACGCCGGGGTTTTTTCTTGGCGCGCGTTCACGAAATCGCGGCTTGAAGCCCGGCCCCCCGCTGGCCTAGCCTCTCGCTGGTTCAGCCCGGGAGAGAATACATGCGCCACGCCGCCCGCCTTGCCACGCTGCTTCTTGGAATCGCCGTGGTCCCTGCCTGGGCGCAGGACGCGGCCAGCGATCCGACGGTCATCAAGACGCATGGCATCGCCACCTTCGGCGACCCCGTGCTGCCCGCGGACTTTCCGCATCTGCCCTATGTGAACCCCGACGCGCCCAAGGGCGGCGAGATGTCCCAGCACGGCATCGGCACCTTCGACAGCTACAACCCCTACACCTTCCGGGGACGGGCCACGGCGCCATCGGTGATGATGCTGGAACCGCTGATGGAATCGGTGCTGGACGATCCCTATTCGATGTACTGCCTGCTGTGCGAGACGGTGGAATATCCCGAAAGCCGCGACTGGATCATCTTCAACCTGCGCCCCGAAGCGCGCTTCAGCGACGGCAGCCCGCTGACCGCCGACGACGTGCTGTTCACGTTCGAACTGCTGCGCGACAAGGGCTTTCCGTCCTACAGCGAGGCGCTGCGGACCCGCGTCGCCGGCGCGACCGTGCTGGACACGCACCGCATCCGGTTCGACTTCATGCCCGACATCGAACGCCGCGACGTGCTGGGCCTGATGGGCAACCAGTCGATATTTTCGCGCGCCGAGTTCGAAGCGACGGGCCGCGACATCCAGCAGACCAGCACCACGCCGTTCCTGGGCTCCGGCCCCTACATGTTCGACAGCGCCGATTTCGGGCGCTCGATCACCATGCGGCGCAACCCGGACTATTGGGGCAAGGACCTGCCGATCAACCAGGGCCGGCACAACTTCGACACGCTGAAGTTCGAGTATTTCGGCGATTTCGATGCCGCCTTCGAAGCGTTCAAGGCCGGCATCTATACCTTCCGGGTCGAGCCGTCGGAGCAGTTGTGGTCGACCGGCTATGACTTTCCCGCCGTCGCCGCCGGTGCCGTCGTCAAGGAGGAGATCCCCGACGGCGTGATCGCATCGGGCGACGCCTGGGTCTTCAACCTGCGGCGCGAGAAGTTTCAGGACATCCGCGTGCGCGAGGCGATCGGGCTGATGTTCAATTTCGAATGGTCGAACCAGGCGCTGTTCTATGGGATGAACACCCGGCTGGACAGCTTCTGGGACAACAGCGATCTGCAGGCCGAAGGCCCGCCCACGCCCGAGGAGCTGGCCCTGCTGGAGCCTGTGGCGGCCGATCTGCCGCCGGGCATCCTGACCGACGACCCGGTCACCACCCCCGTCAGCGGCGAACGCCAGCTGGACCGCGGCAACGCGCGCCGCGCGGCGGCCCTGCTGGACGAGGCGGGCTGGGCCACCGGCACTGACGGCATTCGCCGCAACGCCGCGGGGCAGACGCTGCGGGTCGAGTTCCTGGACTTCAACCAAAGCTATGATCGCATCGTGAACCCCTATGTCGAGAACCTGCGCGCCATCGGCGTGGACGCGGTCCTGTCGCGGGTCGATCCGTCGGAACTGACCACCCGCACCCGCAGCCACGATTTCGACATCGTGCGCGACAGCCTGGGCAACGGTTACGGCATCGGCGGCGGCACCGCGCAGGCCTTTGGGTCCGAACACAGCGACGACGTGTTCAACCCGATGGGCCTGGCGAACCCCGCCATCGACCGCCTGATCGAGATCGGCAGCGCCGCATCGACCTTGGAGGAGAACACGCTGGCGATCCGCGCGCTGGACCGCGCGCTGCGCAGCCTGCGGTTCTGGATCCCGCAATGGTACAAGCCGGTGCACACCGTCGCCTATTGGGACGTCTATGACCGGCCCGACAGCCTGCCGCCCTATGGGTTGGGGGTCACCGACTTCTGGTGGTACGACCAGCCCCGCGCGGACGAGCTGCGGGCGGCGGGCCAACTGCGCTGAGACAGCGATGCGCTTGATTTCCCGGCGCGGATTGCCGACAAGCCCAGATAACGACAAGGCCCCGCCAAGGGGCACGCACCGAACGGGGAAGGGCATGCGCTGATGGGCGCCTATATCTTGCGGCGACTGCTGCTGATCATCCCGACCCTGATCGGGATCATGTTGGTGAACTTTACCCTGACGCAATTCGTCCCCGGCGGCCCGATCGAACAGATCGCGGCTCAGGTCCGGGGCGAGGGCGACGTGCTGGGCAACCTGGCCGGCGCCACCGCCGACAGCGCCGAACAACTGGGCGGCGATGCGGGATACGAGGGCGCGCGCGGCCTTCCGCCCGAATTCATCGCGCAGCTGGAAAAGGAATTCGGCTTCGACAAACCCCCGGTCGAGCGGTTCTTTTCCATGCTGTGGAATTACATCCGCTTCGATTTCGGGACCAGCTGGTTCCGGTCGATCAGCGTGATGGACCTGGTGCTGGAAAAGATGCCGGTGTCGATCACCTTGGGGCTGTGGTCGACGCTGATCGCCTATGTCATCTCGATCCCCCTGGGCATCCGCAAGGCGGTGCGTGACGGGTCGCGGTTCGACACCTGGACGTCGGGCGTGATCATCATGGCCTATGCGATCCCGGCATTCCTGTTCGCGGTCATCCTGATGGTGCTGTTCGCGGGCGGGAGCTATTGGCAGATCTTTCCGCTGCGCGGCCTGACATCGGACAATTTCTCGGACCTGTCCGTCTGGGGCAAGGTCAAGGACTATGCCTGGCACGCCGCCCTGCCGGTGATCGCCGCGACGATCAGCAGTTTCGCCACGCTGACGCTGCTGACCAAGAACAGCTTTCTGGACGAGATCAACAAGCAGTACGTGATGACCGCCCGCGCCAAGGGCCTGACCGAACGCAAGGTGCTGTACGGCCACGTGTTCCGCAACGCGATGCTGATCGTGATCGCGGGGTTTCCGGCGATGTTCCTGGGCGTGTTCTTCGGGTCGTCGATCCTGATCGAGACGATCTTCTCACTGGACGGGTTGGGCCGCCTGGGCTTCGAGGCCGCGGTCCAGCGCGACTATCCGGTGATCTTCGGCACGCTGTATGTCTTCGGCCTGATGAGCCTTGTGGTCGGCCTGCTGTCCGACCTGATGTACGTCTTTGTCGATCCGCGCATCGACTTTGAGAAAAGGGCCGGCTGATGGCGATGTCGGAACTGAACCGCCGCCGCTGGCGCAACTTCCGCCGCAACGGGCGCGCCTTCTGGTCGTTGGTGATCTTTAGCGTCCTGTTCGTGACCGCGATGTTCGCCGAGATCGTGGCCAACGACAAACCCATCGTCGTCCGCTATCAGGGCGAATTGTACTGGCCCGCCTATAATTTCTATCCCGAAACGGCGTTCGGCGGCGATTTCGGGACCGAGGCGATCTATCGCGACGAGGCCGTGCAGTGCCTGATCGTCAGCGGCGGCCGAGAGGAATGCTGGGACGAGCCCGACGGCTTCATGGCCGCGGTGCGGTCGGGGTCCACGGACGTGCCAGAGGCGGAACAGGGCTGGATGATCTGGCCGCCGATCCCCTATCACTATCGCACCATCAACAACGTCGGAACCGCGCCGTCCGCGCCCGACGGCAACCACCTGCTGGGCACGGACGACACCGCGCGCGACGTGCTGGCACGGGTGATCTACGGGTTCCGCACCTCGATCCTGTTCACGCTGATCGTGACGGTGGTGGCCTCGACCATCGGCATCACGGCGGGCGCGATCCAGGGCTATTTCGGCGGCCGTACCGACCTGGTGTTCCAGCGCGTGCTGGAGATCTGGGCATCGACGCCCAGCCTGTACGTCATCATCATCCTGTTCGCGATCCTGGGGCGCGGCTTCTGGCTGCTGGTGTTCGTCACCATCCTGTTTGGCTGGCCCGCGCTGGTGGGCGTGGTGCGGGCGGAATTCCTGCGGGCGCGGAACTTCGAATATGTCCGCGCGGCGCGTGCCTTGGGCGTCAGCGACCGCAAGATCATGTTCCGCCACATCCTGCCCAACGCGATGGTCGCCACGCTGACGATGATGCCGTTCGTCGTCACCGGCACGATCAGCGGGTTGGCCGCGCTGGATTACCTGGGCTATGGCCTGCCCGCCGGGGCGGCATCCCTGGGAGAGATGGCCTTGCAGGCGAAACAGAACCTGCAGGCGCCGTGGCTGGCCTTCACGTCCTTCTTCACCTTCGCGATCATGCTGTCGCTGCTGGTGTTCATCTTCGAGGGCATCCGCGATGCCTTCGACCCCCGAAAGACCTTCCGATGAGCGATCAGCCCGTCCGCCCCGCCGCAGGCGCCATGCCCGCCGTGGCAGAACAGCATGGCGGGTCGATGCCCGGCGCATCGCAGGCGCGCCCTGTGCCCGCGCCCTCCACCGACGCGGTGCTGGCCGTCACCGACCTGCGCATCGGCTTTCGGTCCGAGGGCGTCCTGACCGCCGCCGTCAAGGGCGTCAGCTTTCACATCAACCGGGGTGAGACGGTGGCCCTGGTCGGCGAATCCGGGTCGGGCAAGTCGATCACCGCGCTGTCGACCGTGCAGCTGCTGGGCGCCTCGGCCGAGGTGCAGGGGTCGGTGAAATATGCGGGCCGCGAGATGGTCGGCGCGTCCGACCGCACCCTGCGCGAGATCCGCGGCAACGACATCAGCTTCATCTTCCAAGAGCCGATGACCTCGCTGAACCCGCTGCACACGCTGGAAAAGCAGCTGTCGGAAAGCCTGGCCCTGCACCAGGGGCTGTCGGGGGCCAAGCGCGCACGCGGATCATCGAGCTGCTGACCCGCGTCGGCATCCGCGACCCGGAAACGCGCCTGGCCGACTATCCGCACCAGCTGTCGGGCGGTCAGCGTCAGCGCGTGATGATCGCGATGGCCTTGGCCAACGGTCCCGACCTGCTGATCGCGGACGAACCCACCACCGCGCTGGACGTGACCATCCAGGCCCAGATCCTGGCCCTGCTGGCCGAGCTGAAGGCCGACGAAGGGCTGTCGATGCTGTTCATCAGCCACGACCTGGGCATCGTGCGCCGCATCGCCGACCGCGTCTGCGTGATGAAGGACGGAGAGATCGTCGAGCAGGGCGCGGTCGAGGACATCTTTGCCCGTCCCCAGCACCCCTATACCCAAAAACTGCTGGCCGCCGAACCCAAGGGCCAGGCCGACCCGGTCGCCCCCGACGCGCCGGTCCTGGTCGAGACGCGCGACCTGAAGGTCTGGTTTCCCGTCAAGCGCGGCCTGCTGCGCCGGGTGACGGGGCATATCAAGGCCGTGGACGGCGCGACCCTGTCGCTGCGCGCGGGCGAGACCCTGGGCATCGTCGGCGAATCGGGGTCGGGCAAGACCACGCTGGCCTTGGGGATCATGCGGCTGATCGAAAGCGACGGCCCGATCCTGTATCTGGGCCAGGACATCCAGACCTGGACCAGCGGCCAGCTGCGCCGCCTGCGCCGCGACATGCAGATCGTGTTCCAGGACCCGTTCGGCAGCCTGTCGCCCCGCATGACGATCGAGCAGATCATCACCGAGGGCCTGGGCGTCCACGGCGTCGAGCCGGGCCGCGACCGCCGCCAGATGGTCACCGAGATCATGACCGAGGTCGGGTTGAACCCAGACCTGATGCACCGATATCCGCACGAATTCAGCGGCGGTCAGCGCCAGCGCATCGCCATCGCCCGCGCGATGATCCTGCGCCCCGAGGTCGTCGTGCTGGACGAACCGACCAGCGCGCTGGACATGACCGTGCAGGTGCAGATCGTGGACCTTCTGCGCGACCTGCAGCGGAAGTACGGGCTGGCCTATCTGTTCATCAGCCACGACCTGCGCGTGGTGCGCGCGATGGCGCATCACATCATGGTCATGCGCGCCGGAGAGGTCGTGGAACACGGCAGCGTCGCCCAGATCTTTGACGCGCCCCAGCAGGATTACACCCGCGCCCTGCTGCGCGCGGCCTTTCCGATCCACGAATGAAGATCCTGTTCGTCCACCAGAACTTTCCGGGCCAGTTCCCGCATCTGGCCCCTGCCCTGGCCGCGCGCGGGCATCAGGTGCTGGCCCTGACGGATGAGAACAACCAGCGGCCCAGCCCGATCCGGACCCTGCGCTACAAGGCGCCGGGGGCGGTGCAGACCGACAGCGCCCTGGGCCGGACCTATGCCGAACATGTCGAACGCGGGTTGCTGGCGGCGCGTGGGGCGCGCGCGCTGCGCGACCGTCACGGGTTTCACCCCGACATCGTCATCGGCCATCCGGGCTGGGGAGAGACGCTGTTCCTGAAGGAAGTCTGGCCCCACGCCCGCCTGCTGGTCTATGCCGAGTTGATGTACCGCACCCGCGGCCATGACGTGGGCTTTGACCCCGAGATCAGCCCCGACCGGGACGAGGTGCGGTTCATGACCGTCGCGCGGTCCGCGCATCTGGTCCAGGCGATGGTGCAGGCCGATGCGGCCATCGCGCCCACCCGCTATCAGGCCGACAGCTTTCCCCCGGACCTGCGCGGCAAGATCACCGTCATCCATGACGGCATCGACACCGCCCGCGTGGCCCCGGACCCCGCAGCCCGCCTGACCCTGCCGGACGGCCCGACCCTGCGCGCGGGGGATGAGGTGCTGTCCTTTGTGTCCCGCTCGCTGGAGCCCTATCGCGGGTTTCACGTCCTGATGCGGGCGCTGCCCGAGGTTCTGGCCGCGCGTCCCGACGCGCAGGTCGTCCTGGTCGGGGCCGAGGGCACCAGCTATGGTGCCAAGCCGCGCGATGCGAACAGCTGGAAGGACAAGCTGCTGGCAGAGGTCGGGGGCCGGCTGGACCTGTCGCGGGTGCATTTCCTGGGCCGCGTGCCCTATGGCGACTATCTGTCGCTGATGCAGGTCGCGCGGGTGCATTGCTATCTGACCTATCCGTTCGTTCTGTCCTGGTCGCTGACCGAGGGGATGGCGGCGGGGGCCTATGTCGTGGCATCCGACACCGATCCGGTGCGCGAGCTGATCACCGACGGAGTGAACGGGCGGCTGGTGCCGTTCTTCGACATTCCGGCGCTGTCGGGCGCCCTGATCCGGGGGCTGGAGGGCGACCCGCAGGCCGATGCGATCCGCAAGGCGGCGCGGGCCACCATCCTGGGGGGCTATGATCTGGCGTCGCAATCGCTGCCGCGCCAGATTGCCTGGGTGGAAAGCCAGGGCGCGATGCGATAGACCCTTGGCCACGCTTGCCAAAAGGGCCGCATCATGACGCAGATCAGGCTGACCAACACCCGCACCCGCCGCAAGGAGGACTTTGTCCCCATCGATCCGGCCAATGTGCGTCTGTATCTGTGTGGGCCCACCGTCTATGACCGCGCGCATCTGGGCAACGCCCGGCCGGTGCTGGTCTTCGATCTGCTGGT
The DNA here is from genome assembly GCF_000787695.1 of Paracoccus sp. PAMC 22219. Taxonomy (GTDB): domain Bacteria; phylum Pseudomonadota; class Alphaproteobacteria; order Rhodobacterales; family Rhodobacteraceae; genus Paracoccus. Next base: position 26,199 of record NZ_BBPH01000005.1, read on the forward strand.
CCGGCTGCTGCGGCACGAATACGGCGACCGGGCGGTCACCTATGTGCGCAACTTCACCGACGTGGACGACAAGATCAACGCGGAGGCGCAGCGCCGCCGCGCGGCCGGGTCCGACCTGTCGCTGGAGGCGCTGATCGCTGAGCGGACCGAGGAGACGATCGGCTGGTATCACGCCGACATGGATGCGCTTGGCGCGCTGCGCCCGGACCATGAGCCGCGGGCGACGGCCTATGTCGGCCAGATGGTCGCGATGACCGCGGACCTGATTGCCAAGGGCCACGCCTATGAGGCCGAGGGGCATGTGCTGTTCGACGTGCGGTCCTTCCCCGATTACGGCCAACTGTCGGGCCGGTCGGTCGATGACATGATCGCGGGCGCGCGGGTCGAGGTGGCGCCCTTCAAGCGCGATCCGATGGATTTCGTGCTATGGAAGCCGTCGTCGGACGACTTGCCTGGCTGGGACAGCCCCTGGGGCCGGGGGCGTCCGGGTTGGCACATCGAATGCTCGGCCATGTCGGCGGCGCTGTTGGGGCCGCATTTCGACATCCACGGCGGCGGCATCGACCTGCAATTCCCGCACCACGAGAACGAGATCGCGCAGAGCTGCTGCGCCCACCCGCAAGCGGGCTTCGCCAATGTCTGGCTGCACAACGAGATGCTGCAGGTCGAAGGCAAGAAGATGTCCAAGTCCTTGGGCAACTTCTTCACCGTCCGTGACCTGCTGGATCGGGGCGTGCCCGGAGAGGTGATCCGTTTCGTCATGCTGTCCACGCATTACCGCAAGCCGATGGACTGGACCGAGACGAAGGCGCAGGAGGCCGAAGCCGTGCTTCGGCGGTGGCATGGGCTTGTTGCGGGCATCGAACCCGCAACAAGCCCGGCACCCGCGCTGATCGAGGCGCTTGCCGATGACCTGAACGCTGCGGGTGCCATCGCGGTGTTGCACGACCTGGCGGGCCGGGAGGATGCGGCAGGTCTGCTGGCGTCGGCCCGGATGCTGGGGCTGCTGTTGCCGGGCATGGGAGAGTGGGCACAGGCCGATGGCGAAGCGGCAGGCCAGATCGAAGCACTGCTGGCCGCGCGCCTGGCGGCACGGCAGGCGCGTGATTTCGGGCGGGCGGATGCGATCCGCGACGGGTTCGCGGCGGCGGGCGTCGAGGTCAAGGATACGGCCCAGGGCCCGGAATGGTCGCTGGCCGCAGGGTTCAACCCGGCGCGGCTGGCCGATCTGGCCCGGACCCACGGCACATGACCCTGGAGGCCTGCACCGAGGCGCTGCGCCAGCATGACCCTGACCGGTTCGGCGCGGTGCTGGTGGCCGAGGCGGCGGACCGCCCGGCGCTGGTCACATTGTACGCGCTGAATCTGGAGATCGCCCGCGCGCCGTTCCAGTCGGCCGAGCCGATGCTGGCCGAGATGCGGCTGCAATGGTGGATCGACCGGCTGGAGCAGATGGGGCAGGGCACCGCGCCGCCGCTGCATGACGTGCTGACGCCCTTGTGGGAAGCTTGGGGGACCGATGCGGGCGCCCTGTCGGACCTGGCCGAGGCACGGCGCAGGGATTGCGAACGCCAGCCGTTTGACGGGCCGCAGGCGGTGCTGGCCTATGTCGATGCGACGGCGGGCGCGCTGATGTGGACCGCCGCGCGCCGCTGCGGCGCGCCCGAGGGCGCGCGAGAGATCGTGGCCCATCAGGCGCGCGGGGCCGGTCTGGCCGCGTGGCTGCGCGCGCTGCCGCAATTGCAGGCAGTCCGCTTGGGGCTGGAACCGGCCCGCCCCGAGGACGCGCAGACGCTGGCCGAACAGGCGCGCGACGGGTTGCGCATGGCGGCGCGGATGCACCGCAAGCTGCCGCGCCGGGCGGCGGCAGCGCTGTATCCCGGGCCCCGCGTGCCGCGCCTGTTGTCCGAGATCATGGCCGGGCGCACCGATCCGTTCGAGGCCACGACCCCGATCACGCCGTTTCAACGGCGCGCGTCGCTGGCGCGGCTGGCGCTGACCGGGCATTGGTGGCGCTAGGCGGGCCAGAAACCTCTTTTCCTTGCGCGCGGCCTGTGACAGCAATTGCGAAAGGCCCGGCGGGGCGGACGGAGGGGGATCGCCATGGCAAAGGCCAAGTTCGACGATCAGGCGCGGGCCGGGCTGTCGCTGATCGCACCGCCGTTCCTGTATGCGCTGGTGATCCTGGCGGCACCGCTGCTGACCATCCTGGCCTACAGCTTTCTGACCGACGGCTATCTTGAGATCATCCGCGACTTCACGCTGGACAACTATACCCAGGTGCTGACCGATCCGATCGTGCGCACGGTGATGCTGCGGTCGCTGGTCGTGGCGGCCATCGTGACGCTGGCGACCGTGGTGATGGCCTTTCCGGTCGCCTATTACGTCAGCTTTTGCGTGCGGCCCGAAAAGAAGGCCATGTGGCTGTTCCTGATCACGATTCCCTTCTGGACCAGCTATCTGATCCGGGTGTTCCTGTGGAAAGTGATCCTGGGATATAATGGCGTCATCAACTCGTCCCTGACGGGCCTTGGCATCATCGACGAGCCGCTGACCTTCATCCTCTACAACACCAACGCGATCGTGCTGACGCTGGCCCATGCCTATGCGCCCTTCGCGATCCTGCCGATCTTCGTGGCGCTGGAAAAGATCGACCGCTCGCTGCTGGAGGCCGGGCGCGATCTGGGCGAAAGCCGGCTGATGACCTTCTGGCGGGTCACTCTGCCGCTGGCGATGCCGGGCGTCATCGCGGCGGTGCTGATCGTGTTCATCCCGACCATCGGCGACTATGTCACACCCGAGGTGATCGGCGGCGGCAAGATCCCCATGATCGCCAACCTGATCCAGGTCCAGATGCTGGCGCTGGACAACCGGCCCCTGGGATCCGCGCTGGCGGTGACGGCGATGGCCATCGTGGCGGTGGTCAGCCTGATCTTCCTGTTCCTCAACCGTCGTTTCCTCAAGGTGCGCCAATGAACCGCCAGGGACGCGGCCTGCAGGCCTATGCCATCTTCTATCTGCTGTTCCTGTACGCGCCGATCATCCTGCTGCCGATGTTCGCGTTCAATTCCGGCACGATCATCGCCTTTCCACTGCAGGGGGTGACGACCGACTGGTTCCAACAGATGTGGGCCGATGCGACGCTGCGCCGGGCGCTGACCAATTCGCTGACGGTGGCGGTGGCGTCGTCGATCCTGGCCACGTGTTTCGGCATCTTCGCGGCACGCGCCTCGACCCGGTTCGTGTTCCCGGGCAAGGGCGGGATGATGGGGTTCATCATGCTGCCCATGGTGCTGCCGGAAATCATCGTGGCCATGTCGCTGCTGGTCGTGCTGCTGGGCATGGGGGTGCAACTGTCGCTGATGACGGTCATCGCGGGGCACACGCTGATCTGCATGCCCTATGCCATCGCCGTGCTGACCACGGCATTCTCATCGCTGGACCGCAGCCTGGAGGAGGCGGCTTACGACCTGGGCGAAAGCAAATGGGGTGCGTTCCGGCTGGTCACGCTGCCCCTGGTCATGCCGGGCATCATCAGCGCGCTGCTGATCAGCTTCACCATCAGCCTGGACGAATTCATCCTGGCGTTCTTTCTGGCGGGGAACGAGCCCACGCTGCCCACCTATATCTTCAGCCAGCTGCGCTTTCCGCGCGCGATCCCCGTCATCATGGCGTTGGGCACGGTGCTGGTGATCCTGTCGATCGTCCTTCTGGCGATCGGCGAATATTTCCGCCGCCGGGGCAATGCCCGCATCGGCGGCAAGCCCACCGGAGGGTTGATGTGACCGAAGCCAAGCCGATGATCGAATGCAAGGGCGTCCACAAGTATTACGGCGACTATCACGCGCTGCGCGGGATCGACCTGACCATCCGGGCCGGAGAGTTCTTCTCCCTGCTGGGCCCATCGGGCTGCGGCAAGACCACGCTTCTGCGCACCATCGCGGGCTTCGAGGATATCAGCGACGGCGCCATCCTGATCGGCGGCAAGCGCATGGAGGAGGTGCCCGCGAACAAGCGGCCCACCAATATGGTGTTCCAGTCCTATGCCATCTTCCCACACCTGACCGTCGCCGAGAACGTGGCCTTCGGCCTGCGCCGCGATCCGCGCTCTAAGGCCGACAAGGCCGCAGCGGTCGAGGAGGCGCTGGCGATGGTCGGCCTCAAGGGATACGGCGCGCGGTCCGCCCATGCCCTGTCCGGGGGCCAGCGGCAGCGGGTGGCGCTGGCCCGCGCGCTGATCCTGAAGCCCAAGGTGCTGCTGCTGGACGAGCCGTTGTCCGCGCTGGACCGCAAGATGCGCGAACAGATGCAGGTCGAGCTGATCAAGCTGCAGCGGCAGGTGGGCATCACCTTTGTCCTGGTCACCCATGACCAAGAGGAGGCGCTGGTCATGTCCGACCGCATCGCCGTCATGTTCGAGGGAGAGATCGCACAGCTGGACGGCCCCGAGGCGCTGTATGCCCGCCCGGCCACGCGCCGGGTCGCGGATTTCATCGGGGTGATGAATTTCCTGCCCGCCACGATCCTGTCGGAGGCGGGCGGCATGGTCACCGTCGATGTCGCGGGCCTGGGCCAGGTCGAGCTGCCAGAACGCCAGATCAGCCGCGCCAATCCCGACGACGAAGGCGCGGTGATCGGTTTCCGCCCGGAAACCATGACCCTCGTTGGCGCGGGCGCGACCCATACCCAACCCCGCGAAACCAACGCCACCATCGACGAGGTCGTCTATTACGGCGACATGACCTATTACGACCTCAGCCTGGACGGGGTGGCGCGCAGCGACGGAAAATCGCGCACCGTCCGGATCTCCATGCGCAACGTCTTTGGCCGCGACGTCCAGGAGGTCGGCACGCGGACGCGGCTGGCGTGGTCGCCCGGATCGCTGGTGCTTTTTCGCTGACGCGAAGGGGGGCCTGTTCCGCTAGCGCGGTGTCAGGCTGACCCAGATGCCGTCGCGCGCCCGGATCGTCAGTCGGGCGACGGGCATCGGCTGGCGGTCCGTGACCTGCAACCGCCATCGCGCGGTGATGGCGGCCAGCATCACCACCCCCTCGATCATCGCCAGCCCCGCGCCGGGGCAGGCGCGCGGTCCGGCTGAAAACGGCAGAAAGGCCGCGCGGGCGCTGGCGCGGCCTTCGGTCGTGTCCCACCGGGCGGGGTCGAAATCGTCGGGCCGGTCCCACAACCGGTTGTGCCGGTGCAGGTGCCACGGAGAGATCACCAACTGCGCCCCGCGCGGCACATGACGGTCGCGAAACGTCTCGGCGGTCGTGGCCTCGCGCACGAACATGGCGACGGCGGGATACAGGCGCAGCGCCTCGCGGAACACGGCGCGGGTGGCGCGCAATCCGCTGACGCTGGCGAAATCGTCCAGGGTCGCGGCCTCCTCCGCGACGCGGTCCTGCCAGTCAGGATGGGCCGCCAGCAACCACAGCGCCCAAGCCAGGACGGATGCGCTGGTCTCGTGCCCCGCCAGGAACATCACCGCGACCTGGTCGATCATCTCGGCTTCCGAAAACGGCGTGCCGGTGTCCGGGTCGGGGGTGGTCATGATCCGCGTCGCCAGATCGTCGGGCGCGGTGCCCGCCGCGATGGCGCGCGCGCGGTCGCGGACAAGGTCGCGGATCAGCCCGCGGATGCGCGCGGCGGTGGCGCGGGTGCGGTGCGAATGCGGTCGCGGCATCCATGCGGGCAGGGGCAGCAGGGCTGCCAGGTTCACCAGCGGCTGCGCCGCCTGATGGTCGCGGAACGCCTCGAACACGTCAGCGGCGATGCGGTGTTCGACGGGCAGGGAAAACAGGGTGCGAAAGATCACGTCGGCGGCGGCATGGGCTGCATGGGGCTCAACGTCCTGCACCCCCGGTTCCAAGCGCTGGCTGGCGGCACGCGCGGCATCCAGCACGGCGGGAAAGCTGTCGCGCAGGCGGCCGCCGTCGAAGGCCGGGTCGATGATGCGCCGCTGGCGCGCCCAGTCCGCGCCGTTCGCGATGAAGACCCCGTTGCCCAGCAGCGGCGCCAGCCCCTCGCGCATGCGGTTCGATTTCGGGAAATCGCCGGGGCGGTCCTGCAGGATCAGCCAGATCAGCGCCGGGTCGTTGCAGAAGAAGCTGTGGATCAGCGGATTGCGGAATTCGGCCATCCAGGCGCCGTACAGCCGTTCCGGCAGCGCGCCCAGCAGGTCGCGGGTCAGCGCCATGGGCGCGGCGACGTTCAGCGCCAGCGTGGCCGCGATCTGGGCGTCGTCGGTGGTGCCAGCCGCGCCGGAGGGCACCATGCCGGCATTGTTGATCAGGATGTCCAGCCCGGTTCCCGCGACCGCACGCGCGATCGCGGCGCGGCCGTCGGGGGTGGTGACATCCGCCGGCAGGACCAACGCATCGCGCAATCCGGCGGCGGTCTGTTCCAGGGGTGCCGCGCGGCGGCCCACCAGGATCAGGCGATGGCCGTGACGGTCGGCCTGGATCGCCAGCGCGCGTCCGATGCCCGACCCGGCACCCGTGATCAGGACCGTCATGCCGCCACCCCGGCGGCGGGCAGCGGCACCAGCAGCGCGCCGGGACAGCGGGCGATCCGCGCGGCCACCTGACGGTCGGCAGTGCCCGACGGGCGGGTCAGTCCGACCTCTCGCGGGTCGGCAAAGACCAGCGCGTCAGGGCGGGCATAGTCGGGCAGCCGTGCCAGCCGCGCGGTCAGCGCCGCCATGTCGGGGCTGCCCGTGGCCGCCAGGACCAGCATCAGCCGGTCGCCCTCGGTCAGGATCAGGGCGGCGGCGGGGATGGCCGGATCGGCCAGGGCCGCAGCCTCGACCCATTCCGGCGCGATGTTGCGCCCCGAGGCGCGCAGGATCATCGCGTCGCGCCGCCCCAGCACCGTCAGGCGTCCATCGGTCAACTGGCCCAGATCGCCAGTCCGCCACGGCCCGCGATGGGGCGCGTGACCCAGATAGCCGGACATGACGGCGGGGCCATCCACCACGATCTCTCCGTCATCGATCCGCAGGTCGATACCATCCAGCGGGACCATCGCGGTGCCGCCCGCAGGGGTCATGGCCACGACCGACGATGCCTCGGACAGGCCATAGCCTTCGGCCACGGGCAGGCCCAGGGCGCGTGCCTCGGCCAGAAGGGCGGGCGAGACGGGCGCGCCGCCCACGGCGATATAGCGCAGGCTGTCCGGCGCCCGTGCGCCCTGCCGCAGGGCCGCGACCCACAAGGTCAGCTGGCGCGGTGCCAGCACGGTCACGGTCGGGCGACAGGCCGCGGCAATGCGCGCCAGGGCGGTGCCGTCGCCCGTGAACAGGCAGGCCGCCCCTTCGGCCGCGATGACGGTTTCCGCGCCGGTCAGCACCGGCACGAAGATGCCGCAGATCTGTTCCAGCAGCTGCGCCTGCGGCAGGACGGACAGATAGCGGTCGTCCGGCATGGCCCCGATGGCCGCGGCCAGCGCGCGGGTCTGGGCGGTCAGCTGGCGGTCGCCCAGCACGACCCCCTTGGGCCGCCCCGTCGTCCCCGAGGTATAGATCACCCGGTCCGCGCCCCCCGCATAAACCAGCGGCAGCGACCTGTCCGATTGTGGCAGCAGGTCGATCAGCGCGGCCCCCGAATCCGCCAGCAGATGGTCGACCTGCCCGGTCGAAAAGAAGCCCGGCACCGGCACCACGCGGCATCCGGCCAGCGTCGCCGCCAGATCGGCGATGACATAGTCCAGCCCGACAAGCCGCAGGCCCACAGTGCGGGGGCCATCGGTAAAGCCCGCGGCGGTGCGACCGACGGTCCGGGCCAGATCGGCCCAGCTGATCCGGCGGTCGCCGTCGCGAAACGCGGTGGCGTCGGGCCGTTGGCGGGCATGGCGGGCGAGGGCGTCGAAGATCGGGGTCATTGGGCGGAAACCTTGCGAAGGATGCGGGACGGGCGGGGCATGAAGCGCAGCGGCTCTGACCGTTCGGCCAGTGCGCAGACCCACGGGTCGGCGTCGTAGTACCGGCCCCAGCAGGCCGCATCGGACAGGCATTCGGCCCGCGCCGGGGCCAGCGCCAGCAGCGGCACGCCGGTCCGCTGCAGCATCGCGACAAGGGCGGCGGTGGCGGTGAACAGGCCCCAGCTTTTGCCGCGCAGGCGGGCATCAGCGGCGATCGCCTCGATCAGGGGCAGGGTGGCGATGGGGCGGGGGCAGGCCATCGACACGACCTCCAGAATGTCGTCATCGCGAACTTCGCGCCCGCTGCGTTCGGTCAGCAGCCGGGCGACCGGCTGGTCCAGATAGACCTGCGAAAAGAACCCCGCCGCCGCATCGCGCAGCCCCGCCGCCCCCAGCACCGCGCCGGATGCCGACCGTGCGACGGCCAGCGGGACCGCGGGCAGGGTCATGGTGGCCCCGTAGGTGTCGTGGAAATGCGACTGGATCATCAGGGCTGCGGCCTGCCAGCCGGGGTCGGGTGGTGACAGGATCTGCATGTGCATGGCATGGTCGGACAGGTGGCGCAGTGCATGCATGGCGGGGCCTTTGCGTGGTTCGTGCCCCCCGTCTGACCGCCGAAGCTTGCAGCAGGCTTACAGGCCCCGGCGCCGCCATCACGACGCCGTGAGGCTCCGATTTCCGTTGCTCCGGGCGTCTGGTCCCGCCATGTCTGGACGGGACGAAGGGAAATCCGATGCGTGTCCTGGTGATCGAAGACGAGGCCGATATCGCCGATGCGCTGGTCCGGTTCCTGCGGGCGCAGGGGCATGCGGTCGATCACGTGCTGGACCTGGACACTGCGCGGGCGGCGCTGGAAGTGGCGGCGTTCGACGCGATCCTGCTGGATCTGGCGTTGCCGGACGGGTCCGGGCTGACGCTGCTGCGCGAACAGCGCCATCGCGGCAACCGGGTGCCGGTGATCATTGCCACCGCGCGCGACCAGATTACCGAACGCATCGCGGGTCTGGATGCGGGCGCGGACGATTACGTCGTCAAGCCCTATGACCTGTCAGAGATAGAGGCCCGTCTGCGCGCCCATGCCCGCCGCGCCTCGGGCGACCCGGCCACGGAAAGCTGGCTGGGTGGGCTGCGCGTTGACCGCGCCGGTGCCCGGCTGTTCCGCGAGGATACCGAGATCCGCCTGACCTCTCGCGAATGGGCGCTGTTCGATGCGCTGCTGTCGGCGCGGGGCAGGGTGCTGTCCAAGCAGGTGCTGGAGGATCGTCTGTACGCCTTTGACGATGCCATCGAAGGGAACGCGGTCGAGGTCTATGTCTCGCGTCTGCGGGGCAAGCTGGGGGCCGATGCGATCCAGACCCGGCGGGGCCTTGGATACCTGATCCCGTGACGCGGCCTTGGTCCCTGCGCGGGCGGCTGGTCCGCCGGGTGGTGCTGGGGGCCTGTGCCGCATGGCTGGCAGGGGTCGCGTTGGCGATGCTGGTCATCTCTCACGAGATGACCGAGCTGATGGATGACAGCCTGGAAGGCTCGGCCCGGCTGTCGCTGGCGCTGTATCGGGGGGCGGGGCAGGTCGGAGACCTGGTGTCGGGCGACAATGCGATCAGGATCGTCGAGGCGGGCGTCGCGGTGACCGAGGCGCCCTGGCCGCCGGTGACGGGCGATGGCGGCCAGGACCTGCCCGGCTGGCGGGTCTTTCGGCTGTCCGATCCCGACAGCGACATCGTCGTCGAGGTCGGTCATACCAGCGCGTGGCGACGCGACGAACTGCGCGAAAGCCTGTTCTGGCTGGTGGCGCTGATGCTGCCGGTGCTGCTGGCGGCGCCCATCGCGATCCGGGGGGCGGTGGGATCGGCGCTGCGCCCGGCGACGCGGTTTGCGACCGAACTGCGCGGGCGGTCCGCGCAGGACCTGTCCCCCGTCGTGACCCCCGACCTGCCGGTCGAGCTGGCCCCGATCCCGCAGGCGCTGAACGGCTATCTGGACACGATCCGCGCCCGGATCGACGCGGAACGCCAGTTCGCGACCAACGCGGCGCATGAGCTGCGCACCCCCATCGCCGCCGCATCGGGACAGGCCCAGCTGATCGCCGCGGGTCTGGCCGACGGCGCGGCGGCGGGGCGGCTGGCGGGGGCGCTGGGCCGCATGGCGCACCTGGTCGAACGGCTGCTGCAGCTGTCGCGGGCCGATGCCGGGGCGATGGGCGCGGGCTCCTGCGATCTGGTGCGCGTGGCGCGGATGGTGATCGACGATGTCGGCCAGCCGGTGATGTTCGACGATGGAGAGATGACGACGGCCCCCGTCCCCATCGACCCCGACGCGCTGGCGCTGATCCTGCGCAACCTGCTGCGCAACGCGGCCGATCACGGGACGGGGGACCTGCGGGTGCTGATTTCGGCCGGGCCGGTGCTGACCGTCAGCAATGCCGTCGGCCCGGGCGCGGCTTTTAGGCATGCCACCTTCGACAAGGGCGTGGGCTCTCATGGTGCCGGGCTGGGCCTTGCCATCGTGACGCGCATGGCCGCGGCCCACGGGCTGGGCGTGCGCTATGCGATGACAGCCGATCGTGCCCGGGTCACGTTGGACTTTGGTCAGGGCGCACCGGGCCCGGATGCCTGAGGGTGCGTCCCCGCGATGCGGATTAAGCGACCTTTTGTCTTTTGCACAGGTCGGGCATATGCTGGCCAGATGGATCAGGGAAAGACGTCGCAGCAGCAGGATCGGGACGATCAGGGGTCGATGGACCCCCAGCCCGCTGGCCACGTGCCGCCCACGCTGAAAAGCGACACCCGGCAGACCAACTGGCGCCGTGCCAACCTGCTGAAATACAGCGCCCACCTTGCGGTGCAGCGGGCGCTGGCCTCCGGCCAGTTGCAAAAGCGCCCGTGCGAGGTCTGCGGCGCAGAGACGGTCGATGCCCATCACGACCATTACGACCAGCCGTTGGTCGTGCGCTGGCTGTGCCGGACGCATCACGTCAAGCTGCACCATTACGGCGAGGACATGTTCCCGGTCGGCAACAGGGCGGATGATCAGGACTGAACGATCGCCCTGCCACAAGGCGTTTCGCCCGCATTATCTGACGGGCATAGTGCACGCACAGCGGCGGCGATGCGAAGACCGGATCCGCAGCACGGATCCGGCGATCGGTCTTACGGCTGGCCCACGACGTTGGCGACCCGCGCAATATCAGGTGTGTACCAACGACATAGCCCGTCGCCGGCACATCCCTACCATGCGTTGTACGCCAGGTACTTGCCCGACATCTCCAGCTTGACGCGGTCGCCCTTGGGGTTGGCCACGCGGGTCAGCGACATCTCGAAATCGATGGCGGACATGATGCCGGTGCCGAACTTCTCCTCGATCAGGGCCTTGATGGTCGGGCCGTAGACGCCGAAGATCTCGTACAGGCGATAGAGGCAGGGGTCGGTCGGCACCGCCTGGCTCCAGATCTTGGTGGGCGATTCGGACAGCAGATCGGCCGCGCCGGCCGGCAGGTCCAGCGCGGTGACCAGCGCCTGTGCCTTGTCAGCGGGAAAGGCGTTCATGCCCATGCAGGCGGAATGCGTGAACACCGGGGACATGCCGATGCGTTCGGCGATCCCTTCCCAGGACAGGCCCTGCGCCTTTCTGGCGGCCAGGATCAGGGCGGTGACATCCTCGCGGGTCAGGGTGGGGGCAATCTGGTCTTTCATGGTCGTCTCCTTGGGGTAAAGGGGGTCACAGGCCCAGCTGGGTCAGGCACGGGTGATCGGCGGGGCGGGGGCCTGCGTCCAGTGGAACAGGCGGTCGCCATCCCCGATGGCCAGATCGTTGATGGATGCGTGGCGCACGGCCATCAGGCCGCCGGCGTCGAACTGCCAGTTCTCGTTGCCATAGGACCGGAACCACTGGCCCGCCGCGTCATGCCATTCATAGCAGAACCGCACGGCGATGCGGTCGGGGGCGTGGCACCACAGCTCCTTGATCAGGCGATAGCCCTGTTCGGCCTGCCACTTGCGGGTCAGAAAGGCCTGCACCTGATCGCGGCCGTGCAGAAACTCGGACCGGTTCCGCCAGACGGTGTCGGGCGTATAGGCCAGCGCCACGCGGGCCGGGTCGCGGCCATTCCAGGCGTCCTCGGCCATGCGGACCTTGAGGATCGCGTCGTCGCGCGAAAAGGGCGGCACCGGCGGGCGGGTCATTCGGCGATGGCCCGCAGGTGCGCGGGTGCGGGTGCGGGCGGCGCCGTCAGGTCGATGCGCACCCTGTCCGGGCTTTGCGCCGCCCCGCCCGACGCCTGGCCCGCCAGCTCCTTGGACCGCTTGCCCAGGAACTGCACCAGGTGGTTGCGGATCGGATAATAGTTCGGGTGATCCACGATGTCGGTGCGGGTGCGGGGCCGCGGGATGGTGATCTGGACCGATTCCGCCACGCGGGCAAAGGGCCCGTTGGTCATCAGCAGGATGCGGTCGGCCAGCAGGATCGCCTCGTCGATGTCGTGGGTGATCATGAACACGGTCTGGTTCGTGCCGCCCCAGATCTTGAGCAGCTCGTCCTGGATGGTGCCGCGGGTCAGCGCATCCAGCGCGCCGAACGGCTCGTCCAGCAGCAGCAGCTTGGGGTGGTTGGCAAAGGCGCGGGCGATGGACACGCGCTGGCGCATGCCGCCCGACAGCTGGCTGGGCTTGCGGTGGATCGCCTCTGCGCTGAGTCCGACCATCGACAGGTATTCGGTCGACACCTCGTCGACCTTGGCGCGGCTCCAGTCCGGGTGGCGGGCGCGCACCCCGAAGCGGACATTGCCAAGCGCGGTCAGCCACGGCAGCAGGGAGTAGTTCTGGAACACCACGCCGCGGTCCAGGCTGGGGCCGGAAATCTCGGTCCCGTCCATGGTGACGACGCCGGAAGTGGGCTGCGCCAAGCCCGCCAGGATGTTCATGATCGTCGACTTTCCGCAGCCGGAATGGCCCAGGATCACGACGAATTCACCCTTTTCGATGCCGAAGCTGGCGTTTTCAAAGACGGTCATCCGACCGCCCTTGCCGTCGGGAAAGCGCTGCGACAACAGCTCGACGCTGACAAACGGTTTGCTCATCGGATGGCTCCCTTATTCCGCATAGGTCAGGCGGCGCTGCAGGACCGCGAAGACGCTGTCCAAAAGCATGCCGACGATGCCGATCAGAAGGATCGAGAAGATCACGGACGACAGGTCCAGGTTGTTCCACTCGTTCCAGACGTAATACCCGATGCCGGTGCCGCCGACCAACATCTCGGCCGCGACGATGACCAGCCAGGCGATGCCGATGGAAATCCGCATGCCGGTGATGATGGTGGGCGCCGCCGCGGGCAGGATCACGGTCAGCGCGGTGCGCAGGGACCCCAGTTCGTGGGTGCGCGCCACGTTGACCCAATCGGCCCGCACGCCCGACACCCCGAACGCGGTGTTCAGCAGCATCGGCCAGATCGAGCAGATGAAGATCACAAAGATCGCGCTGGCCTCGCTGTCCTGGATGATGAACAGCGCCAGCGGCATCCATGCCAGCGGAGAGATCGGCCGCAGCACCTGGATGAACGGGTTCAGCGCCTTGTAGGCCACCGGCGACATCCCGATCAGGAAGCCAAGCGGGATCGCGATCAGGGCGGCCATGCCGTATCCGGTCAAGACGCGGCCCAGGGAATAGGCGATCTGGATGCCGATGCCCTTGTCGTTCGGGCCCGCGTCATAGAACGGATTGCTCAGCTGTTCCCACGCCTTGACGGCGACCTGCGACGGGGCGGGGATGCCCGCGCGGGCAGAACCGCCGCCCATCAGGCGTTCGTATTCGGTCATCTCGGTTGCCAAATGCTGGGCTGGGATCGCCAGTTCCCAAGCCAGCAGCGCCAAGGCCAGGATCAGCACGGACAACAGCGCCGCGCGGCTGTTTTCGGACCAGACGCTCATGCGCCGCGTCCGATGGCAAAGCTGGCCAGATATCCTTCGGGATCGGCGGGATCGAAGGTCTTGCCCATGATCTGATGGCTTTTGTAGTTCTCGGCCGGGGCGTCATAGCCCAGATCCTGCATCACGCTGCGGGCGTCGGTGGCCAGATAGACCTGCTCGGCGATGCCGCGATAGTCGACGTCACCGTCGATATAACCCCACCGCTTCATCTGGGTCAGGATCCAGACGCCCATGGACTGCCACGGAAAGGGGTCGAAATCGATCCGGTCGGGCACCTGGCGCACCTCTCCCAGCCCGTCGGCGAATGTGCCGGTCAGCACCTGTTCGATCACCGGCACCGGCTGGTTCAGATAGTTGGCGGGCGCGATGGCCTGGGCGATCTCGGACCGGTTGGCGGGGTCGCTGGCATATTGCGTGGCGTCGATGATGGCGCGCAGCAGGGCGCCATAGGTATTCGGCATCTCGGTCGCGAACCGGGCGGGTGCCGCGAAGGCGCAGCAGGGATGGCCCTCCCACAGGTCCTTGGTCAGCAGGTGGATGAATCCGATCCCCTCCCACACGGCGCGCTGGTTGAAGGGGTCGGGCGATAGGAACCCGTCCAGGTTCCCCGCGCGCAGGTTGGCCACCATGTCCGGCGGCGGCACCACGCGGATCTGGATGTCGCGGTCGGGGTCCAGCCCGTGTTCCGCAACATAGTACCGCAGCAGAAAGTTGTGCATCGAATATTCGAAGGGCACGCCGAAGGTCAGGCCCTTCCACTGTTTCGGGTCGCGCTTGTCCATGTGGTCGTTCGACAGCACGATGGCCTGGCCGTTGATGTTCTCGACCGCCGGCATGATGAACGGCTGCGCGGTGGACCCGGCGCCCATGGTCATCGCCAGCGGCATCGGCGTCAGCATGTGGCTGGCGTCGTATTCGCCCGACAGCGACTTGTCGCGCGCCACCGCCCAGCCCGCCGTCTTGATCACTGACACGTCCAGACCGTGACGGGCATAGAACCCCATCGGTTCGGCCATGATGATCGGCGTCGCGCAGGTGATGGCGACGAAGCCGATGTTGAGGTTGGTCTTTTCCAGCGGACCCATCGCGTCCAGCACCGCGGCCTTGGCCTGATCCAGCGGCAGGACCGATGCCAGCGCCGCCGCCATCGTGCCGCCGCCCAGCATGCCCATGAAGGACCGCCGCGACACGTCGCTGTGCCCGAACACCGACCGGACGATCGCGCTTTCCACGGCGCGCTCGATCATCGCCTCGGTCGATGCGGGGGCGGTCTGGGCCACGGTCGCGCAGCGGGTGCAGGCGCACCCCGCGCCGTGGCGCAGGTCGGTCTGGGCCGAGAAGGGATCACCCAGGGCTCTGATCGTCATGTCGGACCTCGTTCATTTCGGTTGGGTCCAGTTTGCGGGCGACGGAGGTGTCGGAAAAAGTCTCATGACAAAACTGCCTAAATTTTATTTATTTATTAATTTCATATAGATATGGGCTGTCACTACCCGCACAACCTTACGATTTTTCGTGAATTACGAAATGTCGATTGATGGCCCGTGGGCCGCCGCGCGACAGTCGGTGGCATGAACCACACGCCATCGATCACCCTGCTGGACAGTCTGCCCATGGCCGCCGTGGTCGTGGACACGCGGCGCGACCGCGTCGTCGCGGCCAACCGGGATGCGGTGCGGCTGCTGGCGCTGCCCCCCGATGCCATGCGCTTTTCCGCGCTGCTGGGTCGCGCCGTGCCGCGGTTCATCGTCTTTGCCGATGAGGTCGCCCATCGCGGTCACGCCTGGGCGCGCGACATCGCGATGACCGACGGCCACGGGCGTCCGCTGACCGTGGAGTTGCGCGCGACGCCGATGCCGGGCGATGCAGACCACCTGCTGATCACCGTGCTGGACCTGGACGAGCTGGACCAACGCGCCGAGGCGACCGAGGCCGCGCGCACCTTTCGGTCGGGGCTTATGGAGTGGAAGCGGGCGCAGACCTTCTTTGCCGATCTGGAACGGCAGAACCAGCTGATCCTGAATGCGGCGGGCGAGGGGATCTATGGCGTGAACGCTGAAGGCAAGACGACCTTCCTGAACCGTGCCGCGCAGGAGATGCTGGGCTGGACCGCCGCCGATCTTCTGGGCCACGACATCCATTCGGTGATCCATCACCACCACCTGAACGGCGAACACTATCCCGCACATGACTGCCCGATCTATCGCAGCTTCCGCTTCGAGCAGGTCCACCGGATCGAGGACGAGGTGTTCTGGCGCAAGGACGGCCGCCCGATCCGCGTCGAATACGTGTCCACGCCGATCTATGACCACAAGGTGCTGGCCGGGGCGGTGGTGATCTTTCGCGACATCACCGAGCGGTACGAAAGCCAGCGCCGCCTGCGCGAGGCGCTGGACCAGGTCGATGCGCTGCGCGACCGGCTGGAACAGGAGAACGCCTATCTGCAGGAGGCGATCACCAGCGAACGCGCGCATCACGACATCATCGGCGGGTCCGGGGCCACGCGGCAGGTGCTGACGCGCATCGCGCTGGTCGCGCCGACCGATGCGCCGGTGATGATCACCGGCGAGGCGGGCACCGGCAAGGCGCTGGTGGCGACCGCGATCCACAAGGACAGCCCGCGCCAGCGCCGGCCGCTGATCTCGTTCAAGTGCAGTGCGCATGCGCCCGACGCGATCGAGACCGAACTGTTCGGCCAGATGCGCAGCCACCTGCTGGGCACGCAGCGCGACCGCCCCGGCAAGCTGGAGCTGGCGCATGGCGGCACGCTGTTCCTGGACGATCTGGCCGAGATGCCGCCCGAACTGCAGGGGCGCCTGCTGCACGCGCTGCAGACGGCGCAGGTCACGCGGCTGGGCGACCTGCGCGCCCGCCCGCTGGACATCCGCGTGATCGCCGCCCTGATCCGCCCCCCCGAGGTCGAGATCGCCGCAGGTCGCCTGCGCGAGGATCTGGCGCTGTTCCTGAACGTCTTTCCGATCCAGTGCAGCCCGCTCCGCGACCGTCCCGAGGACATTCCGGCGCTGGCCGATCACCTGCTGGGGCTGGCCTGCAAGCGGATGAACCGCCCTTGTCCGGTGATCTCGACCCGCACGATGCAGCGTCTGCAGGCCTATGACTGGCCGGGCAACGTGCGGGAATTGGGCAATGTCATCGAACGCGCGGTGATCCTGTCGACCGGGCACAGCAAGCTGGTGCTGGACATGGGCGACGACGGCCAGCCCGCCGCCACCCCCGGTCGCGCCGTGCTGACCGATTCCCAGATGCGCACCCTGGCCCGCGACAACGTGCTGAACGCGATGCGCGAGGCGGGCGGTAAGGTATCGGGCCCCGACGGTGCCGCGGCCCTGTTGGGCGTGCCGGCGACGACGCTGTATTCGCGCCTTGCCAAGCTTGGCGTTCTGGATGCCGAATGGGCGGGCACCACCATCCTCGGGCGCTGCACGGGCTGGGTCCTCAAGGCCGTTGCACCGGCCCTGAGTTTGGTCAGACAGGTACGGGACGCGCACCTGTGCCGGCGATGGTCATGCGGTCTTTCACCCCCTCGGCCCAAGGGCGCAGCAGCGACATGCGGCGTCGGTCCACGCTTGCAGGTGACGGGTCACGCGCCGGTCTGACCTTGGGTCGCGACAGATCGGACATGCCCTGACAGGCGTCACGGCACCATCAGGCGGATGGCGCGCAGCCGCGTCTGGATGTCGGCCCCCGCGATGGTCCCGGTCGCAAGACCGTCTTCCAGCTCGGTCAACCGGTCGCGCAGCGCGGTCATGCCCAGCAGCGCCACGGACCCGGCCATGCGATGGGCCAGCCGCGCTGCATCCGGCAGGGTCGCGCGGTCGCCTGTCAGGTCATGCAGCCGGGTCAGGCTGTCGTCAAACTCGGCCAGGATACGGTCCAGCATCCGGTCGGCATGCGCCTCGCCGATATTGCCGGCAAGGTGGCGCCGGGCGGCCTCTCTGGCCGAGGGCGCGTGCAAAGGGAGCATGAAGCGATCCAGCAGCGGGTCCAGGGTCTGGAACGACAGCGGTTTTGTCAGTGATGCCGACATGCCCGCCGCCTGGAACCGGTCCTGATCCTCGGTCCGGGCATGGGCGGTCAGGGCGATGATGGGCGTGGCGACGTTCTGACCCCCGGCCCGTATCTCCGACGCGGCGGTGATGCCGTCCATGCGGGGCATGCTGATGTCCATGAAGATCAGGTCGAACCGCTGCGCCCGCGCGGCATCGACGCCCTGCTGTCCGTCGACCGCCTCGGCGACGTCGCAATTGCGGGCGTGCAGCATTTCGCGGACGACCATCCGGTTGACCTCGTTGTCCTCGACCACCAGCACCGCGCGCCGGGGACCGGGGGCGGGGGTCGCGGGGTCGGTCGGTTCCGCCTCCGGAGATGGCAGGGGCTGGTCGGCCAGCGGTACGGTCAGGATGAAGCAGGCACCCTGGCCGGTCTCGCTTTCCACGCGGATGTCGCCGTCCATCAGCCGGGTCAGGCGGCGCACGATGCCAAGGCCCAGCCCCGTCCCCTCGACCTTGCGGCGGAACGACGGGTCCAAGGTCACGAATTCCTGAAAGATGCGCACGTGGTCTTCGGGCGCGATCCCGATGCCGGTATCGCAGACGCTGAATTCGACCACCCCGGCCCGCCGCCGGTCGATGGTGACCGTGATCCGGCCGTCTTCGGTGAACTTGATGGCGTTGCCGATCAGGTTGACCAGAATCTGCGTCAGGCGCACCGGATCGCCCAGCACCGGGCAGGCCGCATCCCCGATCACGCGCGCGGACATCGTGTTCCCGCGCTGTTGCGCCCGCGCATGCAGGGCGTCCAGCAGATCCAGCACCAGCTTGTGCGGGTCAAAGGCGACCTGCTCCAGCCGCAAGGCCCCGGCGTCGGCGCGCGCGATGTCCAGGACCGAATTGACATGACCCAGCAGCAGCTCTCCGGATTGGGCCATCACGTCGGCATAACGGCGCTGACGCGGGTTCAGGTCGGTGGTGGACAACAGTTCCAGCGTGCCCAGCAGACCGTTCAGCGGGGTGCGCATCTCGTGGCTCATGACGGTCAGCATCTCGTCCTTGGCGCGCTCTCCGGCGACGGCGCGGTCGCGAGCGCGGATCAGCTCGTCCGCCTCCTGGACCTGACGGGTGATGTCGCGCACGAAGGCGATCATGACCGGACCCCTTTCACTGGGCGCGCGGGCGACCGTGGCCTCGATCGGAAAGATCTCTCCGGACTTGCGCATGGCGGTGGCCTGGATCGGACGGCCTGGATCGGTGGCGGGCGTGGACACGTCGGCCAGGAAATCGCGCACCTCTCCGCGGGCGGCCTCGGGGACGATCAGCGTCAGCATGTCGGCGCCCAGGGCCTCCTCTGCATCATAGCCATAGATGCGTTGCGCCGATTCGTTGAAATCCAGGATGCGGCCGTCGGTATCGGCCACCACGATGGCATCATGCGACGTGGCGATCACCGTCCGCAGCCGCGCATGGGTGGTGGCGATCCGCGCCGTCTGCCGCCGCGCGCGTTCCGCCATGACCCCCAAGGCCGCGACGACCAGCGTCACCGCCACCACCATCAGCCCGACCAGCAACGCCAGGTCGTGAATGGCCGCGGAGACCTGTTCGCGCTGTCGGTCGGATTGCCCCGAGAACAGCCGGACCCCCTCCAGCGAGGCCGACCGCACCACCGGGCGAAGGGCTGCGACACGTGTCTGCAGCGACGGCAGCGCATCGCGCAGGCGGTCGTCGGGGCCGTCGACCAGCGGGATGATGGCGTCCAGGACGGCCTCTGTCTGGTCCAGCCTGCGGCGGGCCGGTTCGTCCTGCCGAAGGGTCTGGAACACCCGGCCCGTGGTCAGCGTCCGCATGCGGGAATAAAGGATGTCGAACCGGGTCCTGACCTCGGCCAGCATCGCGGAGTCGTCGGGCTGCGCGCGGGCATCCGCGACCGAGACAAGCAGGGCTAGCAGCTCGACCTCGGATTGCGCAAGCGACCACTGGATGCTGTCGGAATTGGCTGTCGCCAGCTGATCGATCTGGCGCCGCGCATCGGCGCTGACCACCCAGACCACGAACCCGCACACGGCGATCGACGCCGTCAGAACGGCCACCGCAACCTGAAGCCGGGTCCGGATGGCGCTCATGGCACCGGGGCGGTGCTGATGCGGTTCAGCTGCCAGATGCTGCGGGAATAGATGACCTCTGTCTGGTACTGCCGGTCGGCGTCATAGGGATAGACGATCCACAACGGCCCCTTGTCGCGGACCGACATTTCGCTGTCGTCGATCAGATAGGCCACCAGGGGCACCTCGGGGCCGATCTCGGCCAAGGGAATGCTGATGGCGTAATCGTTGATGGCGGTCGCTGTCACTTCGCCGGCGCTGCCTGCGCCGGTTGCGATGCCGGAATCCTCCAGGATGCTGGCCAGCGGGACGCCCGTAAAGCTGTGGACCCCCTCGGTCCAGACGGTCGATGTCCGGATCTCCGCCTCGCCCAGGGCCTGCAGCGCGGGCAGGTCATAGCTGCGCGACCCGCCCGGCCCGTCGACGCTGAGCAGAGGCGCGTCCTGCGCAAGGGCCGGCCCTGCCAAGACCAGGACGGCGGACAGAAACGTACCGCGGACAAATGTGCGAACCATGAGGAAATCCCGTTGCAGCGTGGCGATCATGGTCGGGAATGTCGCATGGACGACAGAGGTGCGCACGAAATCATTCGTATCGAATGCTATACGAACGGATAGTCCGCCTGTATCCTTTCGGGGATGCGGGCGGGACATGCGGATAAGGGCGGATCGTTCGCGAAGGATCATCGGGTATCACGGACCCCGGCAACACAGGCTAGCACGTCTGGTTTGCCGCGTAAGAGGTGAAGTCGTGAAAATTTTATTGGCTGATGATCATGATCTGATCCGCGAAACCCTGGTCCTGTACCTGGGCGCGCAGATCGACGCCCAGGTTGTCGAGGTCGGCGATGTCGCCGGCGCGGAACGGGCGATTGCGCAGGCGGGGGATGTTCCCTTCGACCTGGCGCTGCTGGACTATGACATGCCGGGCATGGACGGGCTGGCGGGACTGGCCCTGATCCGCGGCCTGATGCATCCGCGCCCCGTCGCGATCCTGTCGGGGACCGCCTCGCGCAGCGTGGCGCGGGACGCGATGGCGGCGGGGGCGCGGGGCTTTCTGCCCAAGACGATGAACGCGCGGTCGCTGGCCGCGGCGGTGACCTTCATCGCATCCGGAGAGATCTTCGTGCCTTACGGCTATCTGGAGCAGGACGATCACGCCCCCGCGGGCGCGTTGACCGCGCGAGAGACCCAGGTGCTGCGCGGTCTGACCGAGGGTCGGTCGAACAAGGATATCGGGCGGCTGCTGGGCCTGCAGGAGGTCACGGTCAAGCTGCACGTCAAGACCCTGTGCCGCAAGCTGGACGCCAGGAACCGGACGCAGGCCGCGATGATCGCCCGCGACCGCAAGATGATCACCTGAACTGACGAACGATCCGTTCCGGGTCTGACCCGCCTTGGGCGGGCTGCCCGGTCCTGTCCAGGCCGCACCCATCGGTGCCGGTCGCGGGCCTTTCCATGCCATCCGAACCAGAAACGGGGCCGCACATGCGCGACTTGACGATCGACCATCCCGACCATCCCATCGCCGCCGACCGCGGCATGTTCCGCATCACCCGCCCCGCCGCGGGCCACAGCTGCGAGATCCACCTGCGGACCGGGCGCCTGACCGCGGCGAACGCCACCGCCTTTCGCGACCAGGTCTATGACCTGATCGACCGGGGCGAGGATCGGCTGGTCGTCGATCTGGCCGCCGTCGATTTCGTGGACAGCACCGCCATCAGCGCGCTGGTGGGCGTCCTCAAGCGGCTGGGCATGCGCGGAGAGATCGTGCTGTGCGGCCTGTCGGGCAGCGTCGCGGGCATGTTCCGCATCACCCGCATGGACAAGGTCTTTCCGGTCTTTGCCGATTGCGCCGCGGCATCGGCGGCGTTGGGGGGGCGGTCATGATGGCCCGGTCCTTGCGGATCGCGGTTCCGCTGCTGTCACTGCTGCTGCCGTTTCAGGCAATGGCCCTGGACAGCCCGCTGCCACAGGCGCTGCAATCGCTGGTGGGCCAGCAGGTGGAGCGGCCCGCGCCCCGCTTTGGCCGCCACGGTGCCCTGACCGACCGCGAGATGGCGATGGCCCGCGCCGCCTGGAGCTATTTCGAGGCCGGGTTCCAGCCCGAGACCGGGCTGGTGAACGCGGTGGGCAGCTATCCCTCGACGACGCTGTGGGACACCGCGTCCTATGTCAGCGCCCTTGTCGCGGCGTACGAGCTGGGCATCATCGACAAGCGCGATTTCGACCGCCGGGCGACCCTGCTGATCGGCACGCTGCGCAATCTGGACCTGTATCGCGGAGAGGCCCCGAACAAGGTCTACAACACCAAGACCGGGCAAAAGGTGAACTATGCCAACGAACCCGGAGAGGTGGGGTTCTCGGTCCTGGACATGGGCCGCATGCTGGTCTGGCTGCGCATCCTGCGCGAACGCTATCCCTATCTGGCCAACGGGGTCGACAACGTCCCGCTGCGCTGGAACTTCTGCAATATCGTCAACGACGACGGGCGGCTGTTCGGGTCGATCGTGTCGGGCGACGGCGACACCCGCTATGTCCAGGAAGGCCGCCTGGGATACGAGGAATACGCCGCCAAGGGTTTTGCCCTGTGGGGGTTCGACGTCGCGGGCGCACTGGAGCCCGCGCCGCTGGCCTATACCACCATCCACGACATCGACATTCCCTATGACGGGCGCGATCCGCGGGTCTTTCACAACCAGAACTATGTCCTGACCGAAAGCTATCTGCTGGACGGGCTGGAGATGGGCTGGGACATGCCAACGGCCGATCCCGCAGGCCCCGGTGTCGCGTCGCAGGGGTGGCGGGCCGAATTCGCGCATCGGATCTTTCTGGTCCAGCAGCGGCGGTTCGAAAGCACCGGCATCATCACCGCCCGGTCGGAACACCAGGTCGAGGGGCAACCCTATTTCGTCTATGACTCGATCTTTGCCGACGGCTATGCTTGGAACACGCTGGACCCCAGCGACGTCTATCAGCCCGACCGGGCGGCGGTGTCGTCCAAGGCCGCGCTGGGCATGTGGGCGCTGTGGGACGTGCCCTATACCCAACTGCTGTTCGACACCGTGGCCGATCTGTCCGAGGCAGACGGCGGCTTTTTCGAGGGCCTGTACGAGAACGGCAACGGCGTCATCCCGCTGCAGACCGCGAACAACAACGGCATCATCCTGGCGGCGCTGCTCTACAAGGTGCAGGGGCCGATCCTGCAATTCGCCAACCCCAACACGACGGTCTGGGACATGGCCTATTCGCTGACCGACATCCGCGCGAACAAGTGCCTGCCCGAACCCATGCTGCGCGAAGTGCCGTGCTGCGCCTGCGGCGATCTGCCGGCACCGGTCCCGACCATCGCGGCCACCGATTTCGTCCTGTGCCGCCCGGTCGAGGGCGAGGACGGCATCGCCGCCACCGACTGTTCCACCGGGCCGCATGTCATGGCCAAGCCCGAACCGCGCGACGTGCTGCCGCGTCAGTGCCGCACGGCCGGGGTGCAGCCATGACGACCAGTCGCATGCTGTGGTTCGACGCGAACCGCGTCTGCGCGGCCGCGGGCGTGGTGCTGATCCACAGCACCACTGATTTCGCGGGCCGCCCGTTCCCCGATGCCAGCGTGGCGGAGCGCGCGGTGCCGGTGCTGCTGCGGTCCATCGGCGAATTCTCGGGGTCCGAGATGTTCTTTCTGTTCTCGCTGTTCCTGATGGCCCTGCGCATCGACCGTCACCGGCCCGGCTATCGCGAGGCGATCGTGACGCAGGCGCACCGGCTGCTGGTGCCCTTTGCCTTCTGGACGCTGTTCTATGCGCTGTTTCGGCTGATCAAGGCCGACGCCTTTGGCTATGCGCCGCAATACCTGGCGCAGCTAGGCCAGATCAAGACCTGGGTCGCCTATCTGCTGCTGGGCAAGGCGCAGTACCACATGCACTTCCTGCCCACCCTGTTCGCAATCTTCCTGTTCTATCCGGTGATGCGGCTGGCGATGCGCTATCCGATGCTGGGGGTGCTGCTGTTCGCGACCCTGGGCGCGATGGATCACGCGCAGGGGTTCCTGTATTCCATCGACCTGGCGCCGCTGGCACGCGACTATCTGGTGCGGGTGACCAAGGTCTGCGGCTATGTCGGCTATGGCCTGGCGGCCTTCGCGCTGTATTCGCTGTGGAAGGACGGCCTGCCGCGCGGAGAGACGCGGCTGATCCGGCGCGGTGCGCTGTATCTGGTGCTGCTGGCCTATCTGGCGACGCTGCCCTTCTTTGGCGCGGCCCTGCTGACCGGCAGCTTTCCGGTGCGGGCGGGCTGGGACTACTATGGCCATTTCCTGATGCCGCTCCTGGTGTTCTGCGCCTTTCTGGGCAGCCAGTACAACGCCTGGTCGCCCCGCTGGTCGACAGCCGCGCGTTATACGTTCGGGGTCTATCTGGTCCATCCCGCGGTCATCGACCTGTTCGACATCGCGCTGATCACATCGGGGCTGGCCCTGTCGCCCGGCGTTCTGGTCGTGACGCGTTTCGCCGTGGTCCTGCCGCTGGCCTTCGGACTGGCGGTGGCGATCGGCCGTCTGCCCGCCACCGCCTGGACCATCGGCCTTGGCCCCACGCCCTGGTCCGCCCGCAAGGCGCGCCCGCAGCCCAAGGCTGTGCCGGCATGAGCGTCCCGTATTTCCGTGCCTTCGAGGATCGCAGGCCGCCCGAACCCCTGCCGTACGACCCGCTGCGCGAGGCGCTGTGGCAGTTCCTGGCGGTCGTCACGCTGGTGATCGGCGGATGGTACATCGCCTGGCGCTGGACCCATTCGCTGAACCCGGACGCGCTGTGGTTCGCGGCCCTGCTGGCCGTGGCGGAAACGCTGGCCTATCTGGGCCTGGTCCTGTTCGTCGTCAGCCTGTGGCGCGACCAGCCGGTGACCTGTCCCGACGCGCCCGCGACGCGGGGCGAGGTCGATCCCGCGGCGCTGGACCCGTCGCTGCCGATCACCGTCGACGTGTTCTTTGCAACCTATGACGAGGACCCGGAACTGGTCCGGCTTGGCCTGATCGACGCCAAGGCCATGGCCTATCCCCATCCGATCGACATCCGCATCCACGTGCTGGACGACGGCCGCCGCCCCGCCATGGCCGAGGTCGCGCGCCAAGAGGGCGTGGGCTACATCACCCGCGCCACGAACGAGGGGTTCAAGGCCGGCAACCTGCGCAACGCGATGGAGCAGACCTCGGGCGACTTCCTGTTGATCTGCGACGCGGACACGCGGCCGTTCCCGACCTGCCTGTCGCGCACCCTGGGCCATTTCCGCGACCCGCGCCTGGCTTGGGTGCAGACGCCGCAATGGTTCTATGACCTGCCCGAAGGGCGGCGGCTGCCCCAGGTCCTGCAGGCCCGGTGGGGCGCGCGGGCCGGACGGGCAGGGCACGCGGTCGAGCGGATCGTCGGCGCATGCCGGATCGGGCGCGACCCCTTCGCGAACGATCCGCAGATGTTCTATGACGTGATCCAGCGCCGCCGGAACCACGCCAACGCGGCCTTCTGCTGCGGCGCGGGGTCGATCCACCGGCGCGAGGCGGTGATGGAGGCCGCGCTGCGCGCCTTCGGCGCCAAGGTCGAACGCCGCGTGATCGAGGCCGAGGAGGAGATCACGCTGGAGACGCGGGAACGCGTCGTGGCCCCCGATCTTCTGGACGCGATCCGCACCGAGGCGGTCGGCACCGAGATCCTCAGCCCCTACCGGTTCCACGTGTCCGAGGACATCTATACCTCGATCGTGCTGCATGCCGACCGCGACCGCGGCTGGACATCGCTGCTGCACCCCTTCGTCGAGACGCGGATGCTGTCGCCCCAGGACCTGATCAGCTGGACCATCCAGCGGTTCAAGTATGCGGGCGGCAGCCTGGACATTCTGGTCAACGACAACCCGCTGTTCCGTCGCGGCCTGACCCTGCGCCAGCGCCTGATGTACGGGGCGACCTTCTATTCCTATCTGGGCGCCCTGTGGAACGTCGTGTTCCTGTTCGCACCCGCCGCCTATCTGTTCACCGGCATCTCGCCCGTGGCGGCCTATTCGCCGCAGTTCTTCCTGCATGTCGTGCCGTTCATCCTGTCGCTGGAACTGGCGATGATGGTGGGCACCTGGGGGATCGCGGGCCACGCCGCCAAGACCAGCTATCTGGCGTCCTTTCCCATCGGGTTGCGTGCGCTGTGGACCGTGCTGCGCGGCCAGCGCATCGCATTCCGCGTGACGCCCAAGGACCGGCAGGCGGGCCGCTTTCTGCATCTGGTGCGTCCGCAGATCGCGGTCGTGGTGCTGACAGTGGCGGGCGTCGCCTGGGGCACGCTGGCGCTGTGGGCCTTCGACACCGGGCATACCGCGACAGGCGTGGTGACCAACGCCCTGTGGGGCCTGAACAACTGCATCGCCATGGCGGGCATCATCCGCGCCGCGCTGTGGCAACCGACCCCGTCCATCGCAGAGGAAACCTGATGCGCTTTCGCCAGAACCTGGTCCGCGCGCGCGGCCATATCGTCTTTATCCTGGGGGTCATCGGCGGGCTGATGGTCGTGACCTGGCTGGAACAGGCCGGACCCTCGGCGGCGGGTCAGGCGCCCGTCACAGCCCTGGCCGCGATCGAGGCCACCACGCCGCTGCCGCTGACCATCCCCGGCCGGTCCAGCGCCGCCGACCTGGACCATGCCGCCATCGCCTGGACGTATTTCAGGACCAACACCGATCCCGACACGGGGCTGGCGAATTCGGTGGACGGCTATCCCTCGACCACCATGTGGGAGACCGGGTCCCTGATCGTGGCCGTCGTCGCGGCTGAACGGCTGGCGCTGATCGACGCGGCCGAGGCCCGCGCGCGGCTGACGGCCATCCTGACCAGCCTGGACCGGCTGCCGCTATTCCAGGACAGCCTGCCTAACAAGGCCTATGACACGCGGTCGCTGAAGATGGTCGATTACGCCAACCGGCCCACCCAGCAAGGGCTGGGCTGGTCGGCGCTGGACATGGCGCGGCTGATGTCGGCGCTGGCCATCGCGCGCGGCGCGCATCCCGACCTGGCCCCGGCCATCGCGGCCGCGACCGATGGCTGGCGGCTGGACCGGATGGTCCGCGACGGCCAGCTGTACGGCACCAGCGTCGTCGACGGAGAGGTCCGCGAGAACCAGGAGGGGCGCCTGGCTATGAACAATACGCCGCCAAGGCGATGATGCTGTCGGGGTTCGACGTGGTGCACGCCTATGATCCCGCCGATCGCGCGATGATCCGGTCCGTGATGGGCCAGGACATTCCCGTCGACACGCGCTTGCATCGCGGCCGCATCCCGGCCTTTGTCGTCAGCGAGCCCTATCTGTTCGACGGGTTGGAATTCGGCTTTGACGCGCGGTCCTCGCGCATCGCGTCCGCGGTCTATCTGGCCCAGCAGGCGCGCCACGACCAGACCGGCCAACTGACCGCGGTGACCGAGACACATCTGGATGAGGCGCCGTTCTTTGCCTATTCGACCGTCTGGGGCGGCGGCGCGCCATGGTCCGTCCTCACCTTTCAGGGCGATCGGATCGACAGCCGCCGCACCCTGGCCACCAAGGCCGCCTTCGGCTGGGACGCGCTGTACGGCACGCCCTATACCGCGCAGCTGGTCGACGCCGTGACCCCCACCGCCGACCCCCTGCGCGGCTGGCCCGAGGGCCTCTACGAGGCCGACGGCACCATCAACGGCTCGGTCACCGCGAACACGAACGCGCTGGTCCTCGCGGCGCTGGCGTTCAAGGCCACCGGCCCGCTGCTGCGGCGCGCGCCATGAGGGCGGTCCTGCTGATCCTGGCGCTGGCTTGGCCCACGTGGTCCGCCGCCGCCCCCTGCGTCGGTCCGGCGCTGGACCGACCCCTGCCGGGCGCACAGGACGTCCGACAGGTCAGCGCCGACGTGCCGACCGCGCGGTTTCCGGGCCTGTGGCAGCAGGGCCGCGTGGACGGCTTGGTCTATCGCATCTTCGGGGACGGCACGGCGGTCCTGTCCGACGACCTCGGCGCGCCGCGCTGGCAGATCCGGGTCGATTGCGCCGAACCGACCTGCCGGACCGCGGAGACCGGCGCGCCTGACGCGGGTGCCGACCGCGTCGCCGCCGCCTTGGGGCGCTGTCTGACCGGGCAGGCCGTGACCGCGGCCGACCTGCGCCGCGCGGCCCCGGCGTTTCCGACCGGCCTGCCCGATGACGTGCCGGATCAGGGCGCGGGCTGCCCCTGCCGCCGCGCTGGCCACCGCGGCCGGTCAGGCGCCGCGCCGTTTGGCGATGGAATGCCGGCCCGATCCGGCGCTGCTCGGCGACACGCCCGCGCACACGCTGCAGCGGATGTTGCTGGCGGCCGGACAGGACCCTGGCCCCGATGATAGCGTGCTGGGCCCACGCAGCCAGATTGCGTTGCAGGCGGCGCTGGGGCCAAAGGCCAGCACGGATGTCCCGCGCGCGATCCTGGCGCTGCAGGCGATGCGGTGCCGGGGTTGATCGATGCAGCGGTGGGCGCATATCCTGATGGTCGCGGCCGTGGCAATCTGGGTCGCGGGCGCCGCGGCTGCCTGGCCCGGCCCCCAGATCCTGCGCACCGACGATCCGGCCGTGCCGGGCGCGGTCGAGGTCCTGTCGGATACCCCCAACGCCCATGTCTGGTCGCGATCGCAGGTCGGCCGGCTGGGGGAATGGCGCTATCGTCTGTATCCTGACGGCTCGGCGGTGGTGATGCCTGACGGCGATGCGCGGGCGCGCCCGCTGCACCTGGATTGCATCCGCGGGGATGCCTGCCACATCTGGTCTGGCACCCGGCTGGTGACCCGTGTGCCGGCCACCGCCAGTCCCCGGCCGCTGGTTCCCGACGCGGTGAACGCCGAAACGCTTGCCCACTATCTGGCCGAATGGGTTCTGGCCGGGTCGGGACCCGAACACCTCATTGCCGCGCGCCCGATCGATGCCGATCCGGCCACGCCTGCCCGCCAGAGCCGCCGCGACAGCATTGCGCCGCCGCTGGCACGGGACGGCTATCGCCTGGCCATGTTCCCCGCCTCGCCCGCGCTGTGCCTGTCCGGGGGGACCGGCTGCGACGTTCCCGCCTCGGCGCAGCCGCCGGCGGACCTGACCGAGCTGGCGCGGCGGTTGCGCCTGTCCTGCGGCGTGACTGCCGGGGCGGCGCTGCGGTCTGCCCGCGGCGATGGGGGTCTGGGGCCTGCGCGGTTGACGCTGGGCTGTGCCGCGCGGCTGTCGGACAGGTTCACGCTGAACCTGGGCGTGACCGGCCGCACCTGGGCGGGGCGGAACCCCGACGTCACCTATGCCCTGACGTGGCGCGCGACCGACCGCCTGTCGCTGAGCTATGCCAGCAAGGCTATCCGCCTGGACGGTTCCTGGGGCGGGCTGCTGGACGGCAGGGTGCGCGCGGACCTGACCCTGCCGCGGATCCCCCTGCCGGCAGGGCGGGGGCCGATTGCCGGATGCGCGTCGCGCTGCCCGATCCGACCCGGGATGCGCTGGTGCTGACCTGTGGCGTCAGGCTGACCGAGCGG
The DNA here is from genome assembly GCF_000787695.1 of Paracoccus sp. PAMC 22219. Taxonomy (GTDB): domain Bacteria; phylum Pseudomonadota; class Alphaproteobacteria; order Rhodobacterales; family Rhodobacteraceae; genus Paracoccus. The sequence continues at coordinate 55,687 of NZ_BBPH01000005.1, forward strand.
TTGTCCCTGGGGCTGTCGGCCCATGCCTATGCGGCGGGCGTGCAGCAGCCTTGGGACCCCGACTATACCTACAGCGCGACGTGGAAGGTGACCGAGCGCCTGCGCGTCAGCTATGCCAACCATGCCGCCAACCGGTTTCCCTGGAACCGCGGCGACGGGCACGCCACCCGCCTGCGGGACGGCACCCTGTCGCTGACCTATGATCTGTCCTTCTGAGAGAGGCTCCATGACCCGCATCCGCCTTGTACTGCTGACCCTGCTGATGGCTATCGCCTTGCCCGCCGCGCCGCGGGCGGAGGTGCGGATGGGGGAATCGGTCTTCAGCCCCGTCTTGGGGCGGGCGCTGTCCTATGACATCTACCTGCCGCCCGGCAGCGAGGGGGGCGGGCGCGACTATCCGGTCCTGTACCTGCTGCATGGCGGTGGGACGGGGCAGCCGTCCGACTGGTTCACGCTGGCGGGGGTCGATCAGGTGCTGGACCGATTGATCGCCGAGGGCCGGATCCGGCCCCTGATCGCGGTCGCGCCGGACGGACGGCGGCCGGATGACGGCCCGGCCAGCTATTTCCTGGACGACGCGGACGGGGCCGCGCGCTGGCAGACCGCCTTTCTGGAAGACGTGATGCCCGCGATCGAGGCGCGCCACCCGGTGCTGCCCGACCGGCGGGCGGTCATGGGCATCTCTATGGGCGGGTTCGCGGCGCTGGTCTATCGGCTGGATCATCCCGACCTGTTCACAGGAGCCGCGGCGCTGAGCCCGGCGCTGCGCACGGACGAACAGTTGATGGCGCTGTCGCCCGACGACTATGCCGACCGCTTCGCGACCCTCCTGGGGCCGGGCCTTGCGGGCACGGCGCGGCTGACCGACCGGTGGAACGGGTTCAGCCCCGCGGCGATGGCTGCCGGTGCGTCCAGTCTGTCGCGCATCCCGTCGATCTATGTCGATACCGGGTCGGACGACAGCTTCTTCGAGGGGACGGCCCAACTGCACATCGCCCTGCGCAATGCGGGCATCCGCCACCGCTTTCGCGTGACCGAAGGAGGGCACGATTGGCCTGCCTGGCGCGCCATGCTGGAGGGCGCCCTGCTGCATGTCGACGCCGTGCTGTCCCGCGATTACGGGGAATAGGCGTCTTATGCACCGGGGCGCAGGTCCGATGGTCCTGCCGGTCCTCGAATAATGCACGTGCGCGCTGTTCGTGACACCGTAACTCTCCACACCAACTTTTTTCGGGGGACAATCAACTGACGCGCCTGCATGCCTGCGCAGGGCAGGGGTGCGATTCCGCAGGCCAAATGTATAACCCGTCACTAGCAGGTTTTCGACCCGGTTGCGGGCGGTCAGAATGACCAAATGCACCGGAGGCACGATCTGGTGACAGCCAAGCTGGCACTGATCGGACGGCAGCATGGCGCGCCCGGCCTTGAGGAGTTGATTGGCCTTGGCCCACTGCCGTTGCCAAGATTAAAGTGGTCTGCGCTGCAGTCTAGATTTGCCGACTGTGGTCGAGGAGCCGTTAACGTGGGGTGCAGTCGGCTCTCCTGGCTGAGAGTACACGGTAGTCTGCGCCAGGGCTTGATACTCTTGAATAGTAAGGCGAAATGAACGACTGCGGCCGGGTCGGCCTCCCCTCGGTATCTACTCGAAAAGCCACTAGGCATGGTGGTCGAGGAGGCCTGTCGTGACTGGACCGAGAGACGGAAAGCACCGCGACCTGGCCTGTAACGGAGAGCTTGTGCAGCAGTTCGAGGAATGGCCGGGCTGATGACCTGCGACGTTGCGCTGGCGGCCGATCTTGCCCGGCCCGAATGCGCCGGGTGCAGTATACGCACTGACCGCCGCTATGAATCACCCAGGTTGCGCCGGCAATTCAGGCGCACAGGGATATTTCGGCTTATGGTATCGCTGGGCCACAAAAATCGCCCAGCCCAAGGGACGGGTGCGGGCAAACCCGCACCCGTGTCGGGTCACTGCGCGTCGCGCATGTTGCCCGTGGACCAGAACAGGGTCTCGCCCGAGCTGTCGTCGGTGCCGTCATTGTCGGTGACCATCCAGCCCGTCCCGGCAGCGTCGATGGCAAATCCCTCGACCTTGTCCACGACATAGCCGTTCTGCGCCTGCAGGTCGGGGATCAGGTCGCGGACCAGTTCCTTGGTCACCACCGGCAGGGTCTCGCCAAGCGCGACGGGGGCCAGGTCGGTCAGCGGCACGCGGAACAGCGCCTTGACCGCGGCGGCGTCGCCGATCAGGTTGTCGCGCTCGACCAGATAGGCCCAGTCGCCGTCGATCGCGATCTCGGACAGGCCCATCCAACCGTCGCCCGCGGGTTCCAGCGGATAGGCGACGGCGCCCCATTCCTGCGTCTGCAGGTCATAGGAGACCAGCTTGACCTGTCCGGCGGGATCGTCGCCCCATTCGCGCTGAACGGCCATCCACAGGCGGTCGCCCTGCAGGGCGATCCCCTCGAACCCGAACCGGACCTCCTGGGCCAGCAGTTCGGCGGGCAGGCCGATCTCCTCCAGGATCTCGCCTTCCGCGTCTACGTGATAGATCGCGTGCGGGATCAGGCGGTCGCTGCGACCCTCGGATGCCAGCCAGAAGCCGCCCTGACCGTCGGGCGCGATGCCTTCCAGGTCCAGCTTCTGCGCCGGATCGCCATTGCGGGTCACGAGCGTCTTCGCGGTGATCCGCGCCGGGGTCTGCGTTGCGTCGATGGTATAGATCGCCGGCTGCGCGCCATAGGCGCTGTCCGACACGGCGAACAGCTGGCCGGGCGCGTCGCCCGCGGCCAGGCCCGACAGCGCGCCCCAGCCGATCAGCGTGTCCGCACCGTCCGAGGTGATCATCGGATAGCGGGCGGGCTCGTCGGTGGCCGCGAACAGCATGACATGGGCGCGTGCGCCGCCATCCTCGCCCAGGTCGGCCTCGTTGGCGGTGACCAGCAGGTTGCGGGCGGGCAGGGCGACGATGCCTTCGGGGCTGATGCCCGACGGCAGCAGTTGGGTCAGGCGCGGCGCGGTCAGATCGGTGATGTCATAGACGCCGATCAGCGATCCGCGTTCCGAGACGACGAAGACGTGGGGCGTGCCGTCAAAGGTCGCCACCTCGATCGATTCCGGCTCGACCCCCTTGGCGTCCGACCGCTTGTCGGGATAGTGGCCGGCCTGGATCACCGCATGCTCGAAGCTGTTGCCCGAGTCGTATACGACCGTGCCGTCGCGGTGAAAGATCGTCCAGCCGCGCGATCCGCCCTGATAGTCGCCCTCGTTCGCGGTCGCGAAATGGTCGGCGTCGATCCATTTGACGGCGTCGGGTTCGCGCGGAATGTCCGCCAGCGTGCCGTCAAAGGTCAGCGCGCCGTCATCGCGGGTGTCGATTTCGTCGAGGCTGACCGTGCCGGCGCTGAAATGCGACGCGACGGTGCCATCGGCGCCGATCACGACGATATGGTTGTTCTCCTGCAGGGTGACGACGATCTCTCCGGCGGCGTTGATGTCGACATATTCCGGTTCCGGGTCATCGGCGCCGATGTCGGCCAGGCCGGTCATGTCGATGCGGTTCTGTCCGTCGCAGTCCAGCGTGCCGTCGGCGACGCCCAGCTTGACCACATAGCCGGCGGGCATCTGGGGCAGGGCGCCGTCGTTCAGGTCCTCGTCGCGCTGGTTCTCGATCGCGACGGCCAGAAAGCTGCCATCCTCGGCGCGGGCGACGGAGTCGGGCTGCCCGCCCAGATCGCAGGATGCCAGGACCTCATGCGTTTCCAGGTCCAGCACGCGCAGCTGACCCGACGGCTCGGTGAACGAGGTCGAGGTGTCCACGCCGACGAACACCCGGTCGCCGATGATCACCGCGGTCGTGGGCTCTCCGTCCATGGCGACGTTGCCCAAGGGCACGGGGGCCGCCGGATCGGTGATGTCCACAAAGCCCAGCACCCCGAGGGGGCTGTCGGAATAGACCAGGGTGTTGCCATCCTCGGAGGCCGAGATGATCTCGGCCGAGGTCGGGCGCGACCGGTCCTCTCCCTCGGCCATGTTGTCGGGCGTGGCAAAGGTGGCAAGGCGGTCGAAGGTGGTCTGGGCCATCGCAGGCATGGCGGTCGCCAGCGCGATCGCCGACGTCAGAAGGGCAAATTTTTGCACCGTGGAATCCCCCGTTTTGGTTCGGGGTCTTCTTTGATCGCTGTCGATGTCGGTCCTGCGACGAAATCATGGCGCTTGTGCGACAAGCCAGCGGCCAGTCCTCAGGGCTGGTCTGACATCCGGCGTTCCCAGTCCAGGTATTCCGGGGGCGGCGCGCCGGTGAACCCGGCTATGTGGTCGTCCAGGGCGCGGCCGAACGCATCGCGGGCCGTCCCGCGCGCCACATAGGCGGCAAGGTTGGGATAGGGGGCCAGCATCCCGTCCGCCATGCGCAGGACCGAAACCATCAGCAGATCGCCCGGTCCGAAATCGCCGCCGAACCAGTCTGCCGTGCCAAGCCGGTCCGACGCCGCTTGCAGGCGTTCGTCGATGCGGGCCAGGATGCCGGGCAGGCGGGGCGCCGACCACGGCTCTTCGGCCTCGAACAGCGTCGCCATGGCGTGATCCATGAGTGGCGGTTCCAGCGTGTTCAGGGCGGCAAAGGCCCATTCCAGCTGCATCGCCCGCGCCGACGGTGCCTGCGGCATCAGGCCGGGAAACCGTTCGGCGATGTGCCAGACGATCGCACCGCTTTCGAACAGGGTCAGGTCGCCGTCCTCCAGTGTCGGCACCTGGCCGAAGGGCTGGCGCGCCCGATGCGGCGGCTGTTTCTGCGCGCCCTGGGGCAGCAGGCGCACGGCATAGGGCTGGCCCACCTCCTCCAGCGCCCATCTGACGCGCAGGTCGCGGACCTGGCCCTTGGCGAAATCGGGCACCCAGTCAAAGGCGGTGATGGTGATCGGGGCCGCGGGATCAACCGGCATGGCGACCACCGGTATCCAGCATGTCGGGGGGACCGTCCTGGGCCGCGGCGGGGTCCATCCACACCGTTTCCCACCCGTGGCCATCGGGGTCGTCGAAGGCGCCGCCATACATGAAACCCTGATCCTCGATCGCGCGCGTCTCGTGCCCGCCTGCGGCGCGGGCGCGGCGGTGAATGTCGTCGACCGCCGCGCGGCTGTCGAAGGTGAGGCACAGCAGGACGCCGGTCTGGGTGCGGGCGTCGATGATAGTCTTGTCGGTGAAGGTGCCGTAAAACGCGTGGTCCAGCAGCATCACGTGGATCGTGTCCGACCAGACCATGCCGCTGGCCTGTTCGTTCGAGAACATGTCGTTCTTGGTGAAACCGATCGCCTGGTAAAAGGCGGTCGCCCGCGCCAGGTCGGTGACGGGCAGGTTGACGAAGATCATCCGGGTCATCGATTCGCTCCTCCTGTGGTGTTGACAGGATGGGGGCGTCTGGTTACTTAAATCAACCATGAAGTTACCAAAAGAAACTGTCCAGCCGGAACCAGCCCATGGCCGCTGGTACGACGATGCCTGTGGCAGCGCCTTTGGCATGGAACTGCTGGGAGAACGCTGGTCGCTGCTGATCCTGCGCGAGCTGATGTTCGGGCCGCGCCGGTTCACCGACCTGCGGGCGGATTTGCCCGGCATCAGTGCCAAGGTCCTGACCGAACGGCTGGCCGGGATGGAGCGCAGCGGCATCCTGTGTCGCGCCACGCTGTCCGATCCCGCACCCGCCCAGGTTTATCGGCTGACAGCTTGGGGCCAGTCGGCCGAACCCATCCTGCAGGAGATCGGGCGCTGGGCCGCCGCCTCTCCGCTGCATGACCCGACGCTGCCCTTGTCGGCGGCGTCCTTCATGATGTCGCTGCGCACGATGTTGGATCGTCAGGCGGCTGCGGGGCTGTCGGTGACGGCGGCCGTGACGGTCGGCGACGCGCACTTTTCGCTGCGGCTTGCACAATCGCGGCTGGAGGTCGTCCGGGGCCGTCCCGACGCGGCCGATCTGGCCTTCGAGGCCGAAACCGCACCCCGGCTGGCCGCGTTGTTCTACGGCAACGTCGCGCCCGAGGTGGCAGGGGTGACGTGCCGCGGCGCGCCCGAAACCCTGCGGCGTTTCATCGACCTGTTCAATCTGCCGGAAAAGACCGCAGCGCCAAATGGCGGCCGGTAGCGTTAATCCAAGCAGGTCGTTTCGGCGCCGCCGCCCGAATCAAAAATGCCAATAAATATATATTGACGCATCGCTTTTGGATTTATCGTCGCGGAGGTGCCTGCCTACCCACCGGGTCAATGGTGCAGTATCATTTAAATTCAATATCTTGGGTTCATATGGCGACCGGCCTGCCTGCTGGTGGATCTATTGTGTGCGCAGGCGATCCGTTTCAAGTGCAGTTGTCACAGTCGTGAACTTGTCTTATTCATGTAATCGATGCCAATCCCTTATGCCGCTCGTGAAATTACCGTGCGTGCGATCAATTGCATGGTCGACATGGCAGAAGGCGATAACAGATGCCGTTTTTACGCATGGAGTATTTGATGCCGCGTTCTGATGGCCCGCCGGTGTGCGCCCTTGTCACCTTTGCGCCAAGGGTGCGACCTGTCAGGAAGGCGCATCCGTCAAAAAACCGTAAGATCAGGAACGTCTTGGATCGTGGCGCATTTTGACCGCATGGATGATCAGGTGAATTTCAGTAAGTCCCTATTTTGGATAGGTTTCGACATCCCCAAACGGGGAAGGGTGGCATTTAGCCGGGGTCAGGAATCCAGGACGACACCCGGCGTGGACGGTTCCACCCGTGGGCCCGTGAAACCATGACGGCAGCCACATCATGGAAGCATGCATCCATCGCGGATGGCAGCCGGTTCGATGCGATCGTCGTCGGCTCGGGTGCGGCGGGCGGCGTCGCCGCGGCAGCGCTGAGCGAGGCGGGGATGCGCGTGGCGGTGCTGGAGGCAGGGTCTGCCGGATCAGCCCCCATCAATCCCATCACCAGGGCCCTGACGGCCGTCGCACGGGTTTTGGACCGGACAGGTGCCGAAAGCAGGTTCCCGCCCAGCCTTGCCCGCTTTGGCGAACGCGCGTTCCGCCTGCTGGGTCGTGCCCGGCAACCTGTGCAGTCGCGATGCTTTGCCTGGGCGATGGCCCCCAACGTGCTGGTCGACGACCGCGACTGTCCTTATCAGACCGAGGACGGCAGCCAGTTCCTGTGGTTCCGCGCCCGTCAGCCGGGCGGGCGCATGACAGTTCCGGGGCATGGCCGCCAGTATTACCGGCTTTCAGGAATGAAACCGGACGGGTCCAACTGTCCCGACAATGCCTGGCCCTTTGCGCTGGAAGAGGTCGACGACTGGTACGGCTGGGTCGAGGACAAGCTGCAGCTGCGCGGCGGTGCCCAGACCGATCCCGGCCCGGATACCAGCCGCCTGGCGGGTGTCCTGCAGCCGACGGCGTCGGAGCAGGCGATCATGGGCGCGATCCGGTCCAGATGGCCGCGGGCGCGGCCCGTTCTGGGGAATTTCGCGCCGCCGCTGTCATGGCTGGACATCGCGGCCGGCACCGGTCGCATGGCGTTTCAGGCGGGGGCCGTGGTGCGGCGCGTGCTGAAGGACAGCTCGGGTGCGGTCGATGGCGTGGAATGGACCGACAGCCGGACGGGCACCGTGCGGACCGTCCATGCGCCGATCGTGTTCCTCTGCGCCTCGGCGATCGAGAGCACGCGCATCCTGCTGCTGTCGCGGACGGACGGTGACGACGCGGGCATCGGGACGCAGTCGCCGGCCTTGGGCCGTCACCTGATGGACCACGCGGTCATGAGCGGGACCGGCTATCGCGCCGGATCGGACGACGTCCTGCCCGAGCAGGCGGAACCCGGTCGCTGCATTCACATACCGCCCGACCCGTCGCTGCATCAGTCGATCAGCATGCAGATCCACGTGCATCCGCGCCCCGACGGGACCGCGCGCGTCGACATCGTCTCGTTCGCCGAGATGCTGCCGGACCCATGGAACCGTGTGACCCTGTCGCCGTCGCAGACCGACCGCTATGGCATCCCGGTTCCGGTGATCCGGTTCCGGCACTCTGACGATCAGCGCGTCCTGGCCGAACGTCAGGCACAGATCATCCGCGATCTGGCAGAGGATATCGGGCTGACGGACGTGATCGTGAACACCGACCTGTCGCCCGGCGGGACAAGCGTGCATGAATGCGGCACTGCCCGGATGGGCACCGATCCCGCGACCTCGGTCGTGGACATGAACAACGAATGCTGGGACGTGCCGGGCCTTTACGTCACCGACGGGGCGTCTTTCCCCCGCCAGCATGTTCACAATCCGACCCTGACGATGATGATGCTGACCGCACGCGCCGCGGCGCATGCGGCAGCCCGCTGATCAGCTCTGGCCCGCAGCAAGCTTGCGGGCCACCATCGCCATCAGCGGGGTGGGATAGCGCATCCCCAGGGTGATGATGCAGGTCCGGTCCAGGATCTCCAGCGTGCGGGCGCACATGTCGGGCGTATACTCGATGTCGCGCTTGGCCCAGGCCCAGGGGTTCATCTTGGGGTGGAAGGTCCGCTTGTTCAGGATCGGCTCCCAGTTGGTATAGAGGTGCTTGGAACTGTCGCGCAGCCGGTTGTGGACGCCGCGGCGGCCCGTCAGTTCGATGGCCTTTTCGCGGGTCGGGGCCAGGATCGACAGGCTGACGGCCGATGCGGGGTCGTTGTGCGGCGTGACCCTGAATTCGCTGCTGTGATCCAGGATCTCGGCCAGGACGGCGCGGCGTTTTTGCATGCGGCGCAGCATCGGGACCACCTTCTTCAGTTGGACGCGCAGCATGGCGCCGTCCATCTCGGTGACCTTCATGTTCGTGCCGACGAATTCCGGCTCGTTCAGGCGGTCGCCGTGCTGGCGCACCATCGACCCCAGGTCGTGATAGCTGCGCGCCCGGATGAAATAGCGCTCGTCGCTGGTCAGGACGGCCCCGCCTTCGCCGATGTTCATGTTCTTCATGCGGTTGAAGCTGAACACGCCCAGGTCGCCGATCGCGCCGCAATGCCGGTCCTTGTAGCGGATGCCCACGGCCTGAGATGAATCTTCGATGACGATCAGGCCGTGCTCCTTGGCGATCGCCATGATCGCGTCCATGTCGCAGGGCGCGTTGACCATGTGCACGGGGATGATCGCGCGGGTATAGGGGGTGATCTTGGCCCGGATGTCCTCGGGGTCCATCGTCAGCGTCTCGTCGATGTCGACCAGGATCGGCACGGCGCCCACCTGCACCGGGGCGGCGGCCGTCGCCATCCAGGTATAGGCCGGCACCAGCACCTCGTCTCCGGGACCGATGCCTGCGGCGGCAAGCGCCGCGATCAGCGCGCTGGTCCCCGAATTGACGGCCAGCACATGCGCGGCACCGGTTTCGGCGGCCATTTCGCGTTCGAACAGGGCCGTCCGGCTGGCCCCGCTGTCATAGCGCAGCAGACTGCCGCTTGCGATGGCGCGGCCGACCGCGAACCACTCTCTGAGACCGACGTCTGGCACTGTCCGCTCCGTATGCGATGGGCGCTGGATTGCGCGCCGTGCAGCATCCCGCGCCACGCCCCGGACGGCAAGGGGCAGTTGCGAAATCGGCATGGTGTTGACGTCGCAATGGCCGCCGCTGCCCCCCACAATGGCGTGACTCCACTTGCGGTGGCGGAGGAGGGCCATCGCACAGCCGCACCCCGGGCGGGCTGCCCGACTTTGGTGGCAGCGCGGTGCGGGCCGGCTGGCCATGCCGCCCAAGCCGCTGCACCATCTGCAAGCAATCCGAGGGGCGCTCATGGACGATCATTCCGATGTCGATCTGGCCCGCGCCAGCGTCAGGGCCGTGGCAGGCGACGTGGCGGGGACGCTGGTGGGGCACGACTGGCTGGTCGAACGCCTGCTGATCGCGTACCTGACCGGCGGCCATGTCCTGCTGGAGGGGCCGCCGGGCATCGCCAAGACCCGGGCGGTCAAGCAACTGGCCGCGCGCCTGCCGGGCGAACATGCCCGGATCCAGTGCACGCCCGACCTGCTGCCGTCGGACCTGACCGGCAGCCAGATCTTTCGCCCCGAGACCGGGGGGTTCGATTTCCTGCCCGGCCCGGTCTTTCACAACATCGTCCTGGTGGACGAAATCAACCGCGCCCCGCCCAAGGTGCAATCAGCCCTGCTGGAGGCGATGGCCGAAGGGCAGGTCACCACCGGCGGCGTGACCCGCCCCCTGCCGCAGCCCTTCATGGTCGTGGCCACCCAGAACCCGATCGAACACGAAGGCACCTTTCCGCTGCCCGAGGCGCAGATGGACCGCTTTCTGCTGCATCTGCGGCTGGACCTGCCCGGCGCCGACGACGAACGCGCCATCCTGGACCTGGTCGAGGCAGAGGGGCGCGGCAGCATCGCCGCCGTGCTGTCGCAGGTGACGGCCGCCGAACTGGACCGGGCGCGGGTACAGGTGGCGGCGGTGACGCTGGCCCCCGTGCTCAAGGATTTCATCATCCGGCTGGTGCTGGCGACACGGCCCGGCGGGGTGCTGGCGGGGGCGGTCGAACACCCGGTCTCTCCGCGCGGGACGCTGGCGCTGGCGGCGGCGGTGCGGGCGCGGGCCTGGCTTCAGGGTCGTGATCACGGCCTGCCCGAGGACGTGCAGGCCCTGGCCCCCGACGCGCTGGCCCATCGGCTCGTCCCGAACTGGAAGGCCGTCAGCGAGGGTCAGGATGGCCGCCGCCTGATCGCCGAGGCGCTGCGGCAGGTCGCCCCGTGGTAGGGGCGCCATGACCGACTGGCGGACCGCGCCCGGCATCGCGCTGACGCTGGCGGCGCTGGTCGACCTGCAGGCGGGGCAGGGCGCCGGTTCCCGCAGGCGGCCGATGGCGCGGCGGGCGGGGGTCATGGCCTCGCGGCATCCGGGCAGCGGCATGGACCTGAGAGAGATCCGCGCCTATGTCCCCGGCGACGATCCGCGCCGGATGGACCCGTCGGCCAGCGCGCGCACGGGCGTGCCGCATGTCCGCGCCCTGCACGAGGATCGCGACGACATCACGCTGCTGATCGCCGACCTGCGCCGCCCGATGCTGTGGGGCACGGGCGACGCGCTGCGGTCGGTGCGCGGGGCGCTGCACTTGGCGGCGCTTGGCTGGCAGGCGGTGGCGCGTCAGGGTGCGGTGGGTCTGGTCATCGCCGAAGGGGCGGGGGTCCGCGTGCTGGCCCCCGCGACCGGCGCGCGCCACATGCTGACCCTGTGCCAGCTGCTGGTCGACCGTCACGCCGCCGCGCTGGCCGATGCCGCCGACACCGCACCGCTGACCGAGGCGCTGTCCCTGGCCGCCCGCACCGCGCCGACCGGCGCCCATGTCATCCTGGCCACCGCCCCCGATGGCTGGCACGGCGCCGAGGCCGCGCTGTCGCGCCTGGCCCGCGGCCGCCGATTGGAGGTCGCGCTGATCCTGGATCCGCTGGAGACCGCGCCGCCCGCCCGTCCGCTGCCCGTCCGGCATGGCGGGGCCACGCGGCTGCTGCGCCTGCAGCCTGCCGATCTGGGCGGCCAGACCGACCGGCTGGCCGCGATGGGCGTCGTCGCAAGGCCGGTCGAGCCGTGAACCCCGACGCGATGACCCACGACCAGCTGATGCAGGCGCTGTCCCCGGTCCGTTTGCCCACGCCGATGGCCGTCCTGTCGCCCGCAGAGATGGCCGCCCTTCTGGCACTGGGCCTGATCGCGGGCCTGCTGCTGGCCTTGGCGGTGCTGCCCTTTACCCGGCGCCGGGCGGCGCGCCGGCGGATGCGCGTGACCGCCCTGCGCGGGCTGCCGGTGCCGGACCGCCTGCTGGCGATCGCGCGTCTGCTGGGCCATCTGCCCGCGGCGCTGCGCCCGGCCGCCTATGGCGCCGCCCCGCCGCCACCCGACCGCCGGATCGAGGCCATCGCCCGCCGCGCCCACATCCGCCGCCCGTGGCGCAGATGAGCCTGGCCGCCCCTTGGCTGCTGGCGCTGCTGCCCCCTGCCGCTGCTGCTGCGCTGGCTGCTGCCGCCGTGATCCGGCCCCGCGCGGCGCTGGACCGTGCCGGACCACCTGCCTGCCCCCATGC